>NZ_JBQIIT010000001.1:0-310666 GCF_056795635.1 Adlercreutzia sp.
CCGATCCCATTCCGAACTCGGCAGTTAAGCCCCACCTCGCCGAAAGTACTGCGGCGCCAGGCCGCGGGAGGACAGGTCGTTCCGCTCGCAGGGGGCGCTTTCTCACGCCCCGGGCGCCCGCGGGGCGCGGCGCGGTTCCGCTGAGGGCGTTCCCTAAAATGTATTAGAATGAGAGACACCGTATAAGGTGTCTTTTTTGTTTTGAGGAGAAGAACATGGTTGAACTGAGCGATGAGAGGGTGCTCTACGCCTTCGACAAGGCGTTGGAGCCGGCCCTGACGGTGCTGTCGGGCGAGACGGTGCGCATTCGCACAAAGGACTGCTTCGGCAACCAGGTGCAGAAGCCCACTGACGAGCTCGACGAGATCGACTGGGATCACATCAACCCTGCCACGGGTCCCATTTACGTGGAGGGTGCGGTTGCGGGCGGCGCGCTCAAGGTGAGCATCGATGCTATCGAGTTTGACGGGCAGACCGCTTCCTGCACGGGCGAGGGCGAAGGAGTCTGTGGCGACCGCTTCAATGCTTGGAGCACGCATCTGTGCGCCATCGACGGTGACGAGCTGGTGTGGGATGACACGCTGCGCATTCCCCTGAATCCCATGATTGGGGTCATCGGCGTGGCGCCGGCAGGGGAGGCGGTGAATTGCGGCACACCGGGAAGCCATGGCGGCAACATGGACAACACGGCTATCACGACGGGAGCGACCCTCTACTTTCCCGTGGCCGTGGACGGTGCGCTTTTCGGCTGCGGTGACATGCATGCGGCCATGGGCGACGGTGAGATCAGCGTGTCCGGCGCCGAGGCGGCGGGATTCGCCACGGTGACACTTACGGCCATGCCGGAACTCTCCCTGCCCGACCCGTTGATCGAGAACGCCACGCATCTCGGCATCATCGCCTCGGCTGAGAGCCTGGACGCGGCGGCCGATCGGGCCGTGCACGAGATGGTGGATCTTATCTGCGGCCGCACGGGCAAGCCGGCCGACGAGATGGTCATGCTGCTTTCTCTTGTGGCCGATGTGCAGGTGTGTCAGATGGTGGATCCTGAGAAGACCGTGCGCTTTATGGTGCCGAAGTACGTGCTTGACGCTCTGGGCTTCGCGCTGTAACCCCGTGAGGTTTTCCGATAGGGCCCGCGCTCGCTTGGGGGCGCGGGTTCTGTGGCGTAAAATTATCCTCATTGGCGAATAATGATGCTTGCGGTCAGCAATGGGAAGGGGTATCATAGCGCCATGTATTATTCGTGCATGAGGATAATATGACCAAAGGAGGTCCCATGAGAAACATGACCCGCCGACTGTTCGCTGTTTTCACGGCGACGATGATGGTGGCGGCCCTCGGGCTCGCTGGTTGTGCTGGCGAGACGGCGTCGGAGCCAGCGAAGGATGTCGATCCGGCTCAGGAGCAGCCGAATGCCACGACCACGGGCGAAGGAGAGCAGGGCTCTGCCGAGCCGGTGAAGCTCCAAATCTTCGCCGCCAACTCGCTCACCAAGGCCATGGCCGAGGCCCAGGAGCTCTACACGCAGCAGAATCCCCATGTTGCCTTCGGCGATACCCAGTATGAGGCCTCGGGCACCTTGAATGAGATGCTTGGGGCCGGCCAGTACGCCGATGTGCTCATTACCGCCTCGAAGGGCACCATGGACACCGCCGTTGAGGAGGGCTATGTGAGGGAGGACACGCGCCAGACGATGTTCAACAACGATCTCGTCATCGTGACCAAGAAGGGCGGCGAGCTTGCGGGCAAGGATATCGCGCTGGCCGACATCGCGGCGGGCACCTATACGCTGGCTGTGGGAGACGAGAACGTGCCGGCTGGCAATTATGCCTGTCAGGCCCTTACAACTGTGGGCGCCTATGTGGAGCCCGACGGTGCGATCGGCGCCGAGGCCACGGGCAAGGGCGGTACCTTCTCCGATGCCCTCAAGGACAAGGTGACCCTCGGCGGCAAGGTGGGCGATGTGTGCAAGTACGCCGAGTCCGGCGAGGTAGATATCGCCATGGTGTACACCTCTGATGTGTACCGCATGGGAGGGGTGGATATCTGCTCGGTGGTGCCGGGCGACACCCACAAGCCCATCACGTACCCCGGAGCTGTCTGCGCTGGCAGCGAGAACGCCGAGGCGGCCCAGGCCTTCCTCACCTGGTGCATGACCGACGAGGACTGCGCTCAGATTTGGGGGCAATGGGGCTTCGAGCTGGCCGAGAACTAAGGGGCGTCCCTGGGCGCGAGCGCGAAAAAACGCTACACTGGATGTCAACGGAAAAATGGCACACCGATGGGCGGAGGCTTTCCGCCCATCTTTTCTGAGAGAGGTTCTATGGTGCAACGGTTCGCGGCGATGCTGCTCGCACTTCTTCTCCTGGCACCGACGGGAGGGGCATGGGCGGCCGAGGGCGATGCGGCTCAAGGCGCGGACGCGGCGCCTGCCTCGGCGGCTGATGAGGCGCGTGGCGAGGCGGCCGCCGGAACGATTGGCTCGGCAGCCGATGCAGCGATTGCCGCGACAGGCGAAGGGGAGCCTAATGGGGCAGCGGTCTCGAGCGAGGGCGTGCCGGCATTCGCGGAAGTGGACGTGGCGGCCGACGGGGACGCGGCCCGCATGGAAGGGTGCTCCTTCGCTGTGGAGGGCTTCGAGTGCTCCCGCACGGGATCGGCTCGGGATATAGGGGGAGAGAACTTCGGCTACACCTATCGCCTCAGTGGTCCCGACCGCGTAGCCGTGGTAAACACCAGGGAGTATGCGGTGCTATTCGTCCCGCGCGAGACGGCCGAGGCCTTCTCCCTTGCCTGTGACGGGGGAGGGGTCGAGGATCTCAAGGCGTTGCTCGCTGCGCTGGATTCCAATTTCTCCGCGGGGGTGGCTCCTCTCGCCGAGCAGGACACCTGGTACGTCTTTGCGGGAACGCCGGGGGACGGGCGCGACGCGTCGCTGAGCGTCGGGGATGTCACCTACACCTTCGGGCGCGAATTGACGGAAGGCCATTTCTATGTGACGGTGGAGGGTCCCGATGAGGCCTTCGACGTGAAGGACGCCGTGCAGCCCGCTCAGATGGCCAGCTGCCGGCTCGTGGCGGCCGAGGAGGCGACCGTGGCTGCGGCGGCCGGGCCCTTGGAGTCGCTGGGAGCATTTCTGGCCACGATGGACTACTCGCCTCTGTGGGTGACGCTCAAGACCTGCGGCGTGGCCATCGTGCTCGTGTTCTTCCTGGGGCTGGCGGCCGCTTACTTCACCCTGCGCATCTCCCAGCGGGCCCAGAGCATCTTCGATACCATCTTCACCATTCCCATGGTGCTGCCGCCGACGGTGTGCGGCTTTCTGCTGCTCATGGCCCTGGGGCGTAACACGGCCCTCGGCCAGTTCTTCCAGGACGTGGGCTTCCCGCTCGTGTTCAGCTGGCAGGCGACGGTCATCGCGGCCGTGGTGGTGGCCTTCCCGCTCATGTACCGGAGTGCTCGCGGCGCCTTCGAGAGCCTGGATCCGAACATGCTGGACGCGGCCCGCACGCTGGGGTGGTCCAACGGGCGCATCTTCATGAAGCTGATGCTGCCCCTGGCCTGGTCCTCCATCGCCTCGGGCACGGTGCTCGCCTTCGCCCGGGCTCTGGGCGAGTTCGGCTGCACGCTGTTTTTGGCCGGCAACCAGTTGGGCACGACGCGCACCATTCCCATCGCCATCTACTTCGAGTGGATGAACGGCAACACCGAGGCCACGTGGTTCTGGACCATCGTGCTTCTGGTGTTCAGCTTCGCGGTCATCCTGTTCATCAATCTGTGGAGCCGGCACACGACCCGCTACCGCCAGCAGCCGCGTTCCGATGGGCGCTCGCCCAAGCCGCGGCGGCAGGGGCAGCGCGGGGGCGGCCGGCGCAGTGCGGAAGGGGGTGCGCGATGAGCCTGTCGGTGGATATCCGGAAGAGCTATGGATCGTTCGCGCTGGATGTGGCCTTCGAGGCCGGAGACGAGACCCTGGGCTTTCTGGGGGCGTCGGGCTGCGGCAAGAGCCTGACCATGCGCTGCATTGCGGGCATCGAGACGCCGGACGAGGGACGCATCGTCGTGAACGACCGGGTATTCTTCGACTCGGAGGCCCGCATCAATCTGACGCCGCAGCAGCGCAAGACGGCGCTTCTGTTCCAGAACTACATGCTGTTCCCGAACTTGACCGTGGCCGAGAACATCGGCGCGGGCATCGGGCGCGAGGTGGGGCGCGACGAGCGGGCCCGCATCATCTCCGAGGAGCTCGCGCGCTTCGGCCTGCGGGGCTTCGGCCAGCGCTATCCCTCCCAGCTCTCCGGCGGCCAGCAGCAGCGCGTGGCCCTGGCCCGTATGCTCGCGGCCCGGCCCGGCATCCTCATGTTGGACGAGCCTTTCAGCGCCCTGGACGCTCATTTGAAAGGCGTGCTCGAGCAGAGCCTCGTGAGCCTCTTCGACGCCTATGAGGGCACCATCCTGTACGTGAGTCATGACATCGACGAGGCGCTGCGCTTCTGCGACCGCATCGCCGTGGTGGAGGCGGGGCGCATCATGGAGATGGGGCCGGCCGATGATCTGGTAAACCGTCCCCAGTCGGTGGCGGGGTTGAAGCTGTCCGGCTGCAAGAACGCCACGCCGGCCGAGCCCGCGGGCGAGCACGCGGTGTTCCTGCCGCGCTGGGGCGTTACGGTGGGAACTGCGGCCCCGGTGCCGGCGGGGGTCATCTACATGGGTGTGCGGGCCTTCGCCGTGGAGCGGGCACAGGGACCCGGCGAGAACTGCTACCGGGTGCGGGTGGACCGCACGAGCGATTCCCGCTTCGAGCGCACGGTGCTGCTGGGTTTTCTCGATCGAGAGGCGGGGGCGGCCGAGCGGGCCGTGGCCTTCGACGACAACGAGATGAGCTATCTGCACCAGCACCTGTTCTGGCGCATGGGGAAGGGCGACGGCCCGGCCCCGCTGCCAGAGGTGGGGGACGAGCTGTGGGTGCGCATCCCGCCGGAGAAGGTGTATCTCGTCACGCGCTAGGCCGCTGGCGTTTTCCCAGGTAGATTTCCTCACTCACCCAGACTGCGTGAGGAATTTCCCTTCAATTATCCTTAATTTCAGACAGTATGCGGGTGGCCGAGCGGCCGCCCGCATCGCTATATTGGGCCTCAGTGAGCGTCGCGGCCGAGAGGAGGCGGGACGGCCCCCGCGGGGGCGCCCGAGCGGCGCGGAGGAGCATCTGATTACCTGAGGGGAGGGTCGCATCTACAACGATGCGAAGCATGCCATGACTGATTACCTCGACGCCCGTTCGACGGTGCAGGATCCCGATTTCGACGGTATGGAGGCGGAAGGGGGCGCCCTCGGGTGCGACGGCTCCCTGGCGGCCGAGGATCTTCCCGCCGCCGACGCGCTGACCTTCGAGGAGCGGCTGGCCGTGCTCAACCGCACGGTGATGCGCCACCCGCTGAACCGCGAGATCCTCTACAAGGCCCTCGTGTTCTGCGAGACGGAGCGCCCGCTGCGCGAGGCCGAGGACTTCATCGCGGCCCTGCCCCAGTTCGCCGCCTGCACCCAGAACCAGTACTACCTGCTCACGTCCTTGGTGCGGGCCCACGGCCTGGTGCTGATCGAGCGCGACGAGGCCGGTAACGAGGTTTCCCCCGACCAGAAGGAGGGGCTGACCGAGGACGAGATCGACGACTTGGTGGCGGCGATCTCCTTCAAGACCACCGAGGTGGGCGCCTATTTCGCGGAGTACAACCGGCCGGCGGCCCGTCTCGTGGACCTGCTGCATCTGGTGCCCGAGCGCACCGATACCTATATCGAGCTTCTGAGATTCGTGGACGGCGCGGCGCGTCCCTACGGGCAGATCGAGCATCTGCTGGCGGGGCGCCCGGCGCTCGAGACCGTCATCGACGGGCGCGTGGAGACCATGCAGCCCTCGGTATTCGTGGACAAGCTGGAGCGCGCCGGCGCTCTCGTTTGGAAGGATGGTTGGACCTTGACCGAGGAGGGAAGGGAGTTTCTGGAAGATCTGTTGGAACACGACCAAGCGTAAACGCACGTACTGTTAGAGGAGAGGAAGACGATATGTCGAAAACCAGTTTGACACGGCGCAGCTTCGTCAAGGTGTCCGCACTGGCGGGCGCGGCGGCGACCGTGGGCGCCTCCATGGCCGGCTGTATGCAGGAGAGCGGACCGGCCGAGGGCGGCGAGGAGCAGGCGCTCTCGAGCACCGAGGGCCTCACGAAGGTGCGCACCTCGTGCCACGGCTGCATCCAGATGTGCCCGGCCATCGCCTACATGAAGGACGGCGTGGTGGTGAAGCTCGAGGGCGACCCGGAGGCTCCGGTGTCCCGCGGCAGCCTGTGCATCAAGGGCCTGAACCAGCTGCACACCATGTACAGCCCCCGCCGCGTGCTGCACCCGCTGCGCCGGGCCGGCGAGCGCGGTGAGAACAAGTGGGAGGTCATCTCCTGGGACGAGGCCATCACCGAGGCCGCGACCCACATCAAGGACGCCATCGACAAGTACGGCAACTACGCCTTCTTCAGCTCGGTGGGCGGCGGCGGCTCCTACTCGTTCATGGAGGCCATGACCCTGCCCATGGCCTTCGGGTCTCCGACGGTGTTCGAGCCGGGCTGCGCCCAGTGCTACCTGCCCCGTTGGTCCATGTCGAAGCTCTTCTACGGCGGAGACGACCAGTCCGTGGCCGACAACGCCGTGCAGGAGATCTTCAAGGTGACCGACAACAAGACCGAGGTCGTCGTCATCTGGGGCGCCCAGCCCTCCGTTTCCGAGACCGCCGAGTCGGGCCGCGGCATGGCCGAGCTGCGCGCCGCCGGCGTGAAGACCGTGGTTGTGGACCCGAACTTCTCGCCCGACGCCGTGAAGGCCGACGTGTGGCTGCCCGTGCGCCCCGGCACCGACACGAAGCTCTTGCTGTCCTGGTTCCGCTACATCTTCGAGAACAAACTCTACGACGAGGAGTTCACGAAGTACTGGACGAACCTGCCCTTCCTCATCGACCCGGACACGAAGCTCCCCGTGAAGGCCCAGGAGCTGTTCCCCGATTTCGCCCAGACCACGCCCGAGAACACTCCGGCCTACGTGTGCTTCGACCTGAAGACGGGCGCCGTGGCCCCCTTCGAGTACTCTGCCCCGGCTGATTCCGCCGTGGACCCGGAGATCTTCTGGGCCGGCGAGTTCAACGGCAAGCAGTACAAGACCGCGGGCCAGATCTACAAGGAGGAGGCCGATCCCTGGACGCTGGAGCGGACGGCCGAGGAGTGCTGGGTGCCCGCCGATCGCATCGAGGCGGCCATCAAGCTGTACGCCGAGAACAACGGCGGCATCGTGAACGGTGTGGCCTCCGATATGACCGAGTCCGCCTCCCAGGTACCCCTTGGGTGCATGGGCCTGGATTCCATCATGGGCCGCATCTTCAAGCCCGGCTGCACCATGACCAAGAAGGCCTCCGGTGTGTTCGGTCCCACCGGCGAGGTGGCCGCGCCCACTCGCCCGCTGACCTACAACAACGGCTTCGACGGTATGTTCTCCGACATGTACGGCGTGGGCGCGGTCATCGGCCTGTCCGATGCCGAGAACGAGGCCCGCATCAAGGAGCTCGGCGAGAAGATGCCCGATTCCCAGCGCATCCTGAACAAGCTGCTCCAGGACCGCCTGGGCATGAAGGACCACAAGGGCCTCTATGCCTGGTGCCATTCCCACATCCCTACGGTGCGCAACGCCATCGCCACCGGCGAGCCCTTCAAGCCCCGCGTGTGGTTCGACATGTCCGGCAACAAGCTGGCCATGCTCGGCAACGCCAAGTCCTGGTACGACGTGTTCCCCGAGGTGGACTACATCATCTGCCAGTACCCGCACCTCACCTCCTTCCAGATTGAAGCCGCCGACCTGGTGTTTCCCCTGCGCGAGTGGCTGGAAGAGCCCATGGTGAACATGAGCCAGCTGGACACCCAGTGGCTGCAGAACGAGTGCGTGCACATCGGCGAGACCGTGTCCCATTCCATTCCCGCGGCCCAGGTGGTGAACAAGTGCCGCGAGCTGTGGGGCGGCGAGATTCCCGGCGGTCTCATGCCCGGGTATTTGGGGTCGGCCACCGAGGCCGAGGTGAAGCAGTCCACGGCTGAGACCCTCGGTGCTCCGGACTGGGAGACGCTCCAGGCCAACATCGACGAGTACGTGCCCCATGTGACACCGGACTACTGGAAGTACAACCAGCACGAGGAGATTGCGGATGACGGGCTGCCCGTCGGCTTTGGCACCGAGTCGCGCAAAGTGGAGACCTACTGCCAGATCCTCCTGAAGCTCGCCCGTAACGGCTATCCGTTCTGCTACCCGGAGCCCCAGGAGTCCTGTGCCGACTACAGCCCCATCTGCGTGCCCATCGAGCCGGCGGAGTCTCCCTACGAGGGTATGCCCGGCTACGATGCCGAGTACCCCTTCGTGCTCACCTCGGGCCGCGTGCCCTACTTCCACCACGGCACCATGCGCCACGCCCCCTTCAGCCGCGAGCTGTTCCCCTGCGCCGAGATCCGCATCAACCCGGCCGCCGCGGCCGATCTGGGCATCGAGCACATGGACTGGGTGAAGGTGACGAGCCGCCGCGGCGAGGTGCACGCCCGCGCCTACCTGACCGAGGGCATCGGCCCCAAGACCGTGTGGATGGAGCGCTTCTGGAACCCCGAGTGCTTCGACGCCTCCCAGGAAAACCCCACCGGCGGCTGGCGCGAGTGCAACGTGAACGTGCTCACCAAGAACGACGCCCCCTTCAACGAGGTCTACGGCTCCTACACCAACCGCGGCTTCACGGTGAAGATCGAGAAGTCCACCCGCCCGGAGAACATCTGGGTGGAGGCCGAGGAGTTCGAGCCCTTCATGCCCACGACCGAAATGCTCGCTGAAGCCCAGACGAAGGATGTGTTCTAATGAAAAATACGCTTGTCATCGACTTGGACCGCTGCTCGGGCTGCGACTCCTGCGTGGCCGCCTGCAAGCACGAGAACCAGATGAACCTGGGTGTGGTGCGCAACCACGTGTCGGCTGTGGGGCCCGTGGGCACCTTCCCGGACATCGAGATGTACTGGCTGCCCATGCAGTGCCAGCAGTGCGAGAACCCCGGCTGCATCGAGGTGTGCCCCACCGGCGCGAGCTACCGCGACGAGGAGACCGGCATTGTGCTCGTGAACGCCGAGGACTGCATCGGCTGCGAGAGCTGCCTGACCGGCTGCCCCTACGGCGTGCGCCAGATGAACCCGAAGACCAACGTCATCGAGAAGTGCACCCTGTGCTTCCAGCGCAAGAATGACGAGAACTGGGAGCCGGCTTGCGTGCACAACTGCTGCTGCGGCGCCCGCATCTTCGGCGACTTGGACGACCCGGAGAGCGCGGCCTCCAAGGCCGTGGCCGCCGCCGGCGAGAACACGCACTACCTGTACGACCCCGCCGACCTGAAGCCCACGACGGTCTACATCCTCTCGGAGAAGACCGCCGCATGGCAGGAGGAGCCCGTCGAGGTCACCCGCTACGAGAAGCAGTAATCGACCTACCGCACGAGGGGCGCTTCGGCGCCAGCCGCAGGGGCGCCCCTCGCCTTCGACGGACTTCCGGCCGCCCTTTCCCCTCCCAACCCGGCGGCCGGAAGCCCCTGCCGCCCCAGCCCCGGCGCCTTGGGCGCCGCGGGCGGGGCGTGTAGGGCAAGGGGCGCGCCCTGGGCCCGCGCCGGGTTCCGGCCGGGCGGCAAGGGCATGGCCCTTGCCCTACAGAGGAGTGGCGGGGGCACAAGCCCTTGCCCGATGGAGGAAGTTCGGAAGGGATGGGAATACTGATCCCGAGACGAGAGGAAGGGAAGCACCCATGGAGGAGATCACCGAGAACGGCGCGGTGGCGGCGCGCGACGCCGTGACCGCCGATATGATCGCGGCGCTGCGGGGGCGGGCCGCCTTCTACGACATGCTGGCCGCCATCTACTTCCGGCCGCTTTCCGCCGAGCAGATCGAGAACATCGCCGCGATGGACTGGTCGGAGTACGCCGATTTGAACGAGTTGTTCGCCGACGGCGTGAACGACATGACCCGCTACCTGCGCAAGCGCCATTCGGGCACCCGCCAGGCCCTGGCCGTGGACTTCACGAGCGCGTTCGCGGGCACGAGTTCGTGGAAGGGCCGCTACGCGGTGCCCTACGAGTCTGTGCACACGAGCGAGGAGGGGCTCCTCTTCCAGGACGCCTACCACGAGGTGTTCCAGCTCTACAAAGCCAACCATGTGGCTAAGGCCGAGGGCTACGATTTCCCCCATGACCACCTGTCGTTCATGTGCGAGTTTCTGGTGGTGCTCTCGGGGCGCATCGAGGAGGCCCTTGCGTCCGGCGACGACGCCGAGGCCCTGCGGCAGGTGGAGGTGTCCCGGGCCTTTCTGGCCGACCACATCCTGTCGTGGTTCGACACCTTCCAGGACGTGGCGCTGCTCCTTCTGGAGACGCGCTTCTACCGCGGCGTGCTGAAGATCTCCAAGGGGTTCTTCCTGGAGGACGCCGAGCTTCTGGATTCCATGGCCGTGGAACTCCAGCAGCGGCTGGAAGGGGAGTAGGGCCATGGACTTCGCCGTTATCCTCGCCGCTACCGTAGCCGCCTGCTTCGCCTTGAAAGCGCCGCTGAAGGCGTGCCCGGTGGCCTTCTACGCCGCGGCCATCGCCGTGGACGTCGTGTACGTGTACGGCGTCTTCTTCGGGCTGCCGCGCGCGATGTGGAGCCCGCTGTTCGTGCTCGTCCAGAAGTGCGAGCTCGCGCTGGCCCTGTTCGTGGTGGTTATGTTCATCGGCTGCCTCAACCGCGCCGGGCGCGCCTACCGGTGGCTGAAGCCGGTGAGAAGCGAGCTGTCCATCGTGGCGTGGTTCCTCTCTCTCGGGCACATGGCGGTGTATCTGGAGAGCTACCTGCCGCGCCTGGCGGGCGGCGGCGCGGTGTCCGGCAACGTGGTGGGCGCCTTCATTCTGGCCGTGCTGCTGCTGGTGCTGCTCATCGTGCTGGGCGTGACATCGTTCGCCTTCGTGAAGCGCCGTATGCGCACCGATACGTGGAAGCGCGTGCAGAAGCTGGCCTACCCGTTCTTCGCCCTGGTGTACGTGCACCTGCTGCTGATGCTCCTCCCGTCGGCCCTGCACGGCGGCATCGCCTCTTCGGCGGCGGTGGCGGTATACTCGGTGGTGTTTATCAGTTATGCTTTCTGCCGCATCGGCCGGGCCCTGGCGGATCGGCGGGCTGCGGAAGCGGCTGCCGTGGCCGGGACGCCGGTCGTCGGCGAGGAGTGCGAGGTCGTGGCCTGAGCGTCGCTGGTCGTGGGAGCACGGGGCGGTGTCGCAGGTCGGGCGCCCCGGCGTGAGGGGAGAGGACGATGGCGGAGACGGGGAATTTCATAGCGCGGCTCGTGCGGGCGTGGCCCGCGCTGCCCTCGATGGCCTGGGGCGCGTGGCTGGCCGCCGTCTATATCGCCAGCTCGGGCACGGCCTGGCTGTCGGATACGGAGATGAACGGGGAGAACCTCTCCTCGCTCTTCATTGCCGCGAACCTGGTGGCCGGCGCGGTCATGCTGGCGGCCACTTTCGCCGTGCCGACGGTGCGCGTCCGACTCGAGCGGCCGACCGCGATGCTCGCCGCGGGCCTCCTCTCGACGATGGGCGCCCTGCTCGTCATCCTCATCGGCCCCTACTACCTGACGCCCTTTCTGCCCTACGATCTCGTGCGCCTGCTGTTTTTGGCCGGCGGCGTGCTGTTCGGCGGCGGCCTGGGGGCCATCGCCCTGCGCTGCGGCCAGCTCTACGGGACGCTGCCTCCGCGCCAGGTCATCGTCTATGCGGCCTTCTCCCAGCTGGTCGTGGCCGCCTCGTTCTTCATCGTGGTCGGCGCGCCCTCCTGGGCCCCGGTGCCGGGCGGCCCGTCCCTGGCGGGCATCGCCGCCTTCGTGGGGCTGCCGATGGTGGCCGGCGGCCTGGCGTCGCTAGCGCGTCTCTCGGAGGCGCGGCCGGTTCCTGAGGACTACGAGACCTCGCGCGGGGCGCTGCCCAAGTCGTTCTGGAAGCTGCTGGCCGTAGTATTCGTGTTCTCCTGCATTGTCTCCACGGTGTACGGCTCGGCCGTGGCGGTCTCTCCCATCGGCACGACCCTCGACGGCTCGCGGCTCGTCATGCTGCTGCGCATGCTGCTGGCTCTCGGGCTGGCCGCCGTGGCCGTGGGCACCGTGGGAGACAAGCTGAATTTCGGGAAGACCTACTCGGTGGTGATGGTGGCCTCGGTGGCGCTCGTGGCCTGCCTGCCCCTCGTCACAGTGCTCCAGACGGTGCTGGCCCAGATCGTCTCCTTGGCCAGCGTGGTCTTCGAGCTGTTCCTCTGGTGCACCCTGGCCTTCATCGTGTACCAGCGGCGCATCTCGCCCGTCATCGTGTTCGGCTACGGCTACGGGGCCTATCTGCTCGGCAGCGGCGTGGGGTGGCTCTTCGGTGTGCGGGCCCTCGATTCGCTGTTCGTGGCCATCGGCGGCCCCTTCGCCTACATGGTCATGGCCATCATCGTGCTGGCCTGCGCCTTCATCATCTTCTCGGAGCGGGAGTTCGACCGCCTGTTCGCCCCTGAAGAGGAGGGGGCTCCCACCCTGGACGAGCTGCTCATGCGCGAACTGGCGACGGAGAGTGCCGAGGGCGGGGCGGAAGGCCCGGTGCGCAAGGGGCGCTTCGCGGCGGCCATCGGGGAATTGGCCGAGGCCCACCAGCTCTCCCCGCGGGAGACCGACGTGCTGCGCTGCCTGGCCATGGGCTACAACTCTTCCACCACTGCCAGCAAGCTGTCCATCTCCTGGAACACGGTGCGCACCCACACCCGCAACATCTACGGGAAGCTGGGGGTGCACTCCCACCAGGAGCTGATCCGCCTCGTGGACGAGGCGACGGCCGGGGAGTGAGGCCCGCGGCCCGCCGGCGCTTGGCGGTTTATTCGCGCTTGTGTATAATGGCTTCCGAGAGACGAAGCAAGGGGGAGCCTTGAAAGATTCGCATGGGCGCGTGATCGACTATCTGCGCATCTCGCTAACCGATCGGTGCAATTTCCGCTGTGTGTACTGCATGCCCGCCGAGGGCGTGTGCTCCATGGGCCACGACGAGATCTTGCGCATCGAGGAGATCGAGCGCTTGGTGCGGGTGGCCGCCGGCCTCGGCATCAAGAGCGTGCGCCTCACTGGCGGCGAACCGCTCGTGCGCAAGGGCGTGGTGGATCTCGTGGACGCCATCACCGACATCGACGGCATCGAGAACGTGTCCATGACCACCAACGGCGTGCTGCTGCCGGCCATGATCGACGATTTGCAGGCCGCGGGCCTGTCGCGGGTGAACATCTCCCTGGACACGCTGGACCCCGACCAGTTCCACGCCATCACCCGGGTGGGGCGCCTGGAGGACACGCTCGCCGGCATCGATGCGGCGCTTGCGGCCGGGCTCAACCCCGTGAAGGTGAACGCCGTGGCCGTGCGCAGCTTGGACCAGGACTTCCTGGAATTCGCGAAGCTTTCCATCGACCGGCCGCTCCACGTGCGCTTCATCGAGTACATGCCCGTGGGGGATACGAGCGAGGATGCCGGAACCGGTTGGGGGGAGGGCGACGTCATTCCCTCCGAGGAGCTGTTCCAGACCATCAACCGCCGGGCCGCAGCGGCGGGGCTGCCCTCGCTGCGGGCCGCTGGTGCCGCCAAGCCCCTCGGCTGGGGGCCGGCCCGCTACTTCGAGTTCCCCGGGGCCCAGGGCACCGTGGGGTTCATCAGTCCGCTGTCGCGCCATTTCTGCAGCGAGTGCAACCGCCTGCGGGTGACTGCCGACGGCAAGGTGCGCCCCTGCCTGTTCTCCGATACGGAGTACGATGTGCGGGCCGCCCTGCGGGCCGGCGACGACGGGGCGGTGCGCGAGGTGCTGCTGCGTGCCCTGGGGGCCAAGCCCGACGAGCACCACGACAAGGTGGGCACCGACCGCAAGATGTCGCAGATCGGCGGCTAGGCGAAAAGGGAGGCGCGGGGCCGACGGGGGTGCCCGCGCGCAGATTCCGCAGTCTCGTGAAATGAGGGGTATCATCGTCACCCCTCATTTCACGAAGCGAGGACTGACCGAGCACGGGTGCTCCCGTCGGCCCCGCGCCGGACAAAGCGAGGAGACGAGCATGAGCGAAGTTCTAACCCATATCGATGAGAGCGGCGACGTGCGCATGGTGGACGTGTCGCAAAAGGCCGACACCGAGCGTGTGGCCGTGGCCGAGGGCTTCATCTCCATGAGGCCGGAGACGCTGGCGCTCATTGTGGAGGGCAAGGCGGCCAAGGGCGACGTGCTGGCCTGCGCGCGGGTGGCCGGCGTCATGGCGGCGAAGAAGACGAGCGATCTCATTCCCATGTGCCACCCGCTCAACATCACCAAGGCGAAGGTGGCCTGCGAGCCGGTGGCCGCCGGCGAGCGCGAGGACGGCCGCGTGGGCATCCACGTGACCTGCACCTGCGGCGTGACCGGCAAGACCGGCATCGAGATGGAGGCGCTGACGGCCGCGTCGGTGGCGTGCCTGACCATCTACGACATGTGCAAGGCGGTGGACCGCGGTATGGAGATCGGCGAGGTGCGCCTTCTGAAGAAGGACGGCGGCAAGACGGGCCTCTGGCTGCGGGAAGCGCAGGCATAGCCGCGGGAGGGGCGGGGCAGCGGGCCCTCGAACATCGTGAAGGTTGCGACGCCCGGCCACGGCCGGGCGTTCTTGCGTGCAAGCGAAAAGCCCCCGGCCGGGGAGGGAGCGGCCGGGGGCTTTGTTAGTTATCTGCGGAAGCCGGGAGGGAGGGGCTCCGCAGCGGGAATGGCGTAGGACGGCTAGCCGAGGAACTTCGCCACGGACTTGCCGCACTCGCGGCCGAGCACCAGCGCGAAGGCCAGGGACACGCCCGGGATGGGGGTGATGTACTCGGTGCCGAAGCGGCGGCCGCAGTCGTTGCCGGCCATGTAGAGGCCGGGAATCGGCTCGTAGTTGGCATCGAGAGCGTTCTGCTCGCCGTCGGTGATGATGCCGCCCATGGTGACCATGGTCTCGCCGAGCACCGGATCGAACTTGCAGGCGTAGAAGGGACCGTCCTTCACCGGGAAGAGCACCTCGGCGGCACGGCCGAACTCCTCGTCGACGCCGCTCTCGCAGTAGCCGTTGTAGCGCTCGATCTGAGCGACGAACTCCGTGGCGGCCTCGCCTTCCAGGCCGAGCTGGCCGGCCAGGCCCTCCAGGGTGTCGTCGGCGATGTACTCCACCTGGACCATGGGGCCGTGGCCGCCCGGGCCCTCTTCCTGCTGCTCCGGCTCCTCGTAGGTGCCCTGGAACTTGGCGTAGGCGGTGTCCAGTGCCTCGCGCAGAGAGGCGATGTTCTCCTCATTGGCGGTGAAGCCGGCGTGCTGGGGCAGGGTGTACTGGCGGTACTCGGTGAAGTTGTTGTCGCACACGGCGTACTTCGTCTTGCGGCTCATGAACACCGTCTGGTAGCCGCGCTGCTCGCTCGTGGGGTAGTACTCGTTGCAGAAGCGGCGGCCGTTCTCGTCGATCCACACGGCCTGGGGCAGGCAGTTCATCTTGCCGGGTACCGACAGCCCCTTCATGTTCATACCGGGGATGGGCGTGGTCTCCAGGTGCGCGCCGGCCCAGTAGGCCATCTGCACGCCGCGGCCGTCGTTGGCGGACATGGAGGTGAGCGCGTCGTTGCCCGTGAGGGCCTGGGCCATATCGGGCATGAAGTAGGCCATCATCTCGGGGTTGCCGCCCATGCCGCCGCAGGCGATGACCGCCGCGCGGCAGTTGATCTTCATGTAGCCGTCTTCGGTGGAGGCCACCATGCCGGCTACGGCGCCGTTCTCCATGATGAGGTACTCGGCGGTGGTGGCGAAGTAGAACTGGGCGCCCTTCTCCTCGGCCGCGGCCTGGTTGTACATCTGGATCTTGGTCTGGTTGCACTCGCCGTAGAAGGAGCACACACTCGGCCAGAACTTGATGCCCGACAGCTCCGAGAGCTGATGTTCGGTGGGCGGGAAGAAGGCCGTCGTCATGGTGGCGAAGTCCTCTTCGGTCAGACGGTCGAGGTACCAGTTGGAGTTCTCCTCGGAGTTCTGGGCGAACTTCATGACGAGCGAGGGGTTCGGCATGTTCGCGGTGATCTTCATGAAGTTCTGGTAGAACTCCACCGGATCGATGTGGGGCACGCCGCGCTCCTGGAGGATCTTGGCGTTCAGGGCGGCGAACTCGTTACCCACGGCGGCGTAGGTGTCCTCGGGCTGCTTCTCGATGAGCACGACCTTCTTGCCCTGTTCGGCCAGCTCGCGGCAGGCGGTGATGCCGGCGAAGCCGTGGCCGGCCACGACGACGTCGCAGTCGATCTCGGTGGCGAACTCGGTCACCTCGGCCGGGGGCGTCATCCAGCTGGTGTCGGTGACGTTGTGGATGTGTACATCGCTGGCGGCGGGCTGGCCGTTCGCCTCGCCTGCGTCCTCGGCGCCCTTCGGGGCGCTTTCGCTGGCGGCGGGGCTGCAGCCGGCGAGGCCGGCGGCACCGGCGGCCATGGCGGCCACGGCGCCCATACCGATGAACGAGCGGCGGGACATGCCCTGGGTGGTTGCTTTGCTCATAATCCCTGATTCCTCCCTTGGGTCGGATGCGGTCACGGCGCCTCGGTGCGCCGCTTCGGGGCCCATGGTGGCACCGCGACCGCCCCGCGAGGAATCGTCAGCTTGGGGGATTTCTCGGAAAGCGCCCTCGCGGAAATGGGGGAGATGGAAATAAACCGCAGGTCAGTGCCATATAGCAAGAATGACGGCTCGGTAACGCCGTGGCAACTTCGAAAAGTTTCGCTATACTGGTTCGCGACGAAGCCGCGACAAGCCAGGGAGGGTACAGGTTGCCGCTTTCCAAATACTTCAGGCTCGAGGCGCTCACGCTCATCGCGTTTCTGGCCACCATTCCCATCTACTCGCCGAACCAGCTGCTCTTCGAGACCGGCGTCTTCGACGTGCCCACGTTCATGGCGCCCTTCGCGAACACGATGCTTTGCGCGACGCTCGTGCTGGGTGCTGCCGCCGCGCTGGCCTCGGGGCGCCGCCGCCCCGAAAGGCTCTTGGGCCGCGGCTGGGTGGTGGCCGGCGTGGCCGCCTATCTGGCAGGCTACGTCCTGCTCATAGCCGCGGCGGCGCTGCCGGGCGTGGGCACGGGGGCCGCAGGCGCGCTCTCGGGCTTTCTGCTGGCGGCGGGCACCGTGGAGCTGGCGGTGCTGTGGGGCAGCTACATGGCCGCCTACGACCTGCGCCAGGCGCTTTTATGGTGCGCGCTTTCCGTGGGCTGCGCGGCGCTCGTGGGGCTTCTGCTGTCCTCCACCACCTTCGGCGTGGGGCTCATCGTGTTCGTGGTGCTGGTGTTGACGAGCTTCCCCGTGCCCTGCCTGGCGGCGTGGAAGCGTCCGCGGGACGGCGCGCGCCCGGGAGATCTGGGCGGCGGGGCCAAGGCGGCTGGTGCGGCATCGTCCGTGCGGGAGGCGGCGGAATCTTCGGCTCCCACGCGCCGGGCGCGGCTGGCGTCTTTGGCCTCGGTGGCCGGCATGCCGCTGGCGGGCCTCATGGTGTTCGCCTTCATGATGGGGGCGCGGAAGTTCCTCCTGTTCGACGTTGTGAACATGGAGCTGCTCGGCTGCGCGCTGGGGGCCGTGGTGGCGCTGCCCATCTGCCTTCTGCGCACGACCCGGCCGCTCACCACGCTCATCTACCGCATGCTCGTGCCCGCGTTCGCCTTGGTGCTCATCGTGCTGAACAGCTTCCCCGGCGCCACGATGCCGATGTTCTTCGCGGCGTGGCTCACCTACGTGTTCTACGGGGCCGTGGCCATCCTCGCCCTGGCGAGCCTGGCGGCCGTGGCCCATGCCGGGGAGTTCTCGGCCGGCGCGGTGTTCGGCACGGCGGTGGCGGCCTTCGCGCTGTTCTCGCTTCTGGGCCTGGGGTGCGCGCCCACCGCCCCCTTCCAGGAAGAGGGCGGCGGCCCGGTGCTCTTGGTGGTGAGCACGTTCTACTTCGCGGGCGTCATCGCGGCGGCGCTCTGGGGCTTTTGGCGCGCGGGCGCAGGCGAGCGTGCATCCGACGAGGGGCTCGGTGTGCGGGCGGCCGGCGCGGGGGCCGACGCGCAGGCCCAAGGCGTGCAGGCGCGCTGCGAGGCCCTGGCCGACGAGGTCGGCCTCACGCCGCGGGAACGCGAGATCCTAGGCTATCTGGGCCGCGGCCACGGCATCGCTTTTGTGGCCGACACGCTTGTCATCTCCGAGTCCACCGTGCGCACCCACGTGAAGAGCATCTACAAGAAGCTCGGCGTGGGCGGCCGCGAAGAGCTGCTCGCGAAGGTGGACGAGGGCTAGGGGCGCACGCGCGACTTCCCGGCAAGTGCTCGCACTGCCCCTGCGATTTCGGGGGCCGTATTCACCAGGACGTCCGCCCGGCTGAGCTCGTCTGGCGTTCCGAACCCGTAGGTGCAGCCAACAAAGGGAATGTTTCCGCGCACGGCCACCTCCTGATCGTGGCGCCGGTCGCCGACCATGAGGTGGGGCTTCGGGTATCGTACGCAAATCTGCCGGTAGATCTGCCACTTCTCCAACCCTTCGAAGTCTTCGGCGCACCAGGCGCCGGCGAACAGGTCACCGAGGCCGAATGCGGCAAGATGCTCGTCGCGGTAGGAGCCGCTGCAATTTGAGAGGAACACGAGCGTGCACCCCCTCTCGCGCAGGGATTCCAACATGGCTTTCGCACCGGGGTACAGGCGCCCTGCGCCCGCTGCGAGCAAGCGGCGCATCTCCTCTCCGACGGCGGCTGATGCGCGCCGCCATATCGCTTCGGGGAGATCGGGCATGAAGGAAGCCCACATGGCGGCAGGGGAATATCCGAGCCACGAGGCGATCTCCTCATCGGAGAACGTACGCGGGGCGGCCCACCCGTCGGTTACCAAGGCGGCATAGGCGCGGCGAAACGCCGGTCCGTACAGATGCATGGAATCGTGGAGTGTGCCATCGTAGTCGAAAAATACCGTGCCGCCCATGAGCGCCTAGCCTTCGATTTCCCGCAGAAGGTTGACCATCTCGATGGCCGACGTGGCGCAGTCGAATCCTTTGTTGCCCGCCTTGGTGCCCGCCCGCTCGATTGCCTGTTCGATTGTGTCGGTGGTCACGATACCGAACATAACGGGCACCCCGCTTTCCAGCGATACGTGGGCGATGCCCTTGGCGGCCTCGTTGCAGACCAGGTCATAGTGGCTCGTGGCGCCGCGGATGACGGCGCCTAGGCAGATGACGGCGTCATAGCGGCCCGATTGCGCCATCTTCTGCGCGGCAAGCGGTGCCTCGAAAGCGCCGGGTACCCAGACGATGTCGACGTCCTGCTCGTGCACGTTGTGACGCAAAAGACCGTCCATGGCGCCCCCGATCAGCTTAGATGTGATGAACTCGTTGAAGCGGGAGGCCACGATGCCGACCTTGATGTTCTCCGATACCAGCTTCCCTTCGAATACCGTCATGATGATCCTTTCTCACGCGTAGGTTTCCTTAGTCGAGATGCGCAGGCGCTAAGACGCCTGGCGTTCCTCATCGAAGTACAGCAAATGCCCCATCTTCTCCTGCTTGGTACGCAGGTAGAACTCATCGTGGCTGGTCAGAGGCATTTGGATGGGCACGCGTTCGGTTATCTGCAGCCCGAAATCACCCAATTGGTACACTTTGTCGGGGTTGTTCGTAAGCAGTCGCATGGTCTTTACGCCCAGCTCGCGCAGAATTTGGGCGCCGATGTAGTATTCTCGCAGGTCGCCCGCAAAGCCCAGGGCCAGGTTGGCCTCCAGGGTGTCCATGCCGGCATCTTGCAGCTCGTAGGCGCGCAGCTTGTTCACAAGCCCGATGCCGCGTCCTTCCTGGCGCATGTACAGCACCACCCCGCGCCCTTCGGCTTCCACCTGGGCCATCGCCGCGGCCAGCTGTTGGCCGCAATCGCAGCGCAGGCTGCCGAAGGCATCGCCGGTGAGGCACTCGGAATGCACGCGCACCAGCACATCGACGCCGTCTCCGATGTCGCCCTTCACCAGGGCCACGTGGTGCTCGCCGTTCAACTTGTTCACGAAGGCGTGGGCGCGAAACGCCCCGTAGCGCGTGGGCATTGCCGTATCGGCCACTTCCACCACGTGGCATTCGTGCTTCTTGCGGTAGTCCTGGAGCGCCTTGATGGAGATGAACTTCAAATTGAATTGCCGGGCGAGCTCTATCAGCTCGGGCGTGCGCATCATGGTGCCGTCTTCGCGCATGATCTCGCAGCACAGGCCGCACTCCTCAAGGCCGGCCAGCCGCATCAGGTCCACCGTGGCCTCGGTGTGGCCGTTGCGCTCCAACACGCCGTTGGCCTTTGCCATCAGCGGGAACATATGGCCCGGTCGGCGGAAGTCGGACGGGCGGGCGTCGGGTTTCACCACAGCGCGCGCGGTCAGCCCTCGCTCTGCCGCCGAGATGCCCGTTGTGGTGTCAACGTGGTCGATGGACACGGTGAAGGCGGTTTCGTGGTTGTCGGTGTTCTCCGTGACCATTTGGGGAAACGCCAGCTTCTGGCACAGTTCGACGGACATGGGCATGCAAATGAGCCCCTTGCCGTGCACGGCCATGAAGTTCACGTTCTCGGTGGTGGCGAACTGCGCTGCGCAGATGAAATCGCCTTCGTTCTCGCGGTCGGGGTCGTCGGTGCACAGGATGATCTTGCCCGCGCGCAAATCATCCAGCGCCTCTTCGATCGTGCTGAACTGGAATGGCTTGTTCTCTTCCATGGGTGCTCCTTCGTTAGAATCCATGCGCTGTCAGAAATGCTTGGGTGATACCGTCGCCCTCGGCAGTCGCGGATGGAGGGGGCAGGGGGGTGCCGAGGAACCGTTCGACGTACTTCCCGACCATATCAGTTTCGAGGTTCACTTCATCGCCAACGTGCTTGAGGGAAAGGGTCGTCTCGGCCCGGGTGTGGGGGATGATGGACACGGCGAAATCGGCGTCGGTCAGGCGCGCCACCGTGAGGCTGATGCCGTCGATGGCGATGGATCCTTTCATGATGACGTGGCGCAGGGTGGCCGCATCGGCGCCGATGGTGTACCACACGGCGTTGTCGTCACGCTGGATACGGCGAATCGTGCCCACCGCGTCGATGTGCCCCGACACCAAGTGCCCGCCGAATCGACCGTCGGCTGCCATGGCCCTCTCCAAGTTCACGGGGCTGCCGGCATGCAATGCGCCGAGGTTGCTGCGTCGCAAAGTCTCGTGCATGACATCTGCGCTGAACTGGGTCGCTCCCAGCGAGGTGACGGTGAGGCAGACGCCGTTCACTGCGATGGAGTCGCCCAGCCGAGTTCGTTCGAGCACGGTGCGCGCGTCAATGGACAGAACGGCCGAATGGGCGCCCCGGCGCAGCGCCCTTACGGTGCCGATTTCCTCTACAATGCCGGTGAACATGGGATCGCCTCGCTTTCGACCGAAGGGGAAACGGCGCATTCTAAGAGCAGGTCGGGCCCAAGTGCGGTGATCGTGGGGGAGGAAAGGCAAAGCGCGTCGGCGGGCAGCGCCACGCCCCGGCCTGCCACCGGCCCTAAAGCGCCTGCTCCCCCGAAAAGCTTCGGGGCGATATAGGCTTGCACGCGGTTCGCCAACCCGCCGTCGATGAAGGCGCCGTGCAGCGCAGGGCCGCCTTCGACGAGGATCGAGTCGATGCCCAAGCCGCCCACGTGATCGAGAAGGGCCGGCAGGTTCACCGCGCCGTTGCCCTCCTCCGCCGGCGGCGATACCCAGACGGAACATCCGGCCTCACGCAGGGCGCCTGTGCGCTCGGCGCTCGCCTGCGGCCCCACCGCCACCAGCGTCGGTATCTCTTCGGCTGTCCGCACGAGCGACGCATCCAGGGGCAAGCGCCCCTGGGAATCGACCACGATGCGCAGCGGCTGCCGCCAGGGACCGCCTTCCAGGCGGCAGGTAAGCGCGGGGTCATCGGCCAGGGCGGTGCCGATGCCCACCATGATGGCCGCGAACCGATGCCGGTCGCGATGCACCCGCTCGCGTGCTTCGGGCCCGGTGATCCATCGAGATGCCCCTGTGCGCGTGGCCGCTTTCCCGTCCAAGGTCATGGCGTATTTCAACACTACCAAGGGGCGCCCGGTGGTAATGAAGTGGAAGAATACCTCGTTGAGGCGCCGGCACCTCTCTTCCAGAACCCCCGTCTCCACTACCGTGGCCGCCTCGCGCAGCTGCGCGCACCCTTGGCCCGCCACCAACGGGTTCGGGTCGAGGGCGCCCACGACGACGCGGGCAATGCCCGCTTCCAGGATGGCGTCGGTGCAGGGCGGCGTTTTGCCCCAATGGCAGCACGGCTCCAGCGTGACGTACAGGGTGCTTCCGGCGGGGTCTTCGTCGCATACGGCCAGTGCCTCCCGCTCCGCATGGGGCTGGCCGCATGCGGTGTGCCAGCCCTCGCCGATGATGCGGCCGTCTTTCGCGATAACGGCACCTACGAGTGGGTTTGGACTGGTCCAGCCAGTCCCTCTCTCGGCAAGCGCCAGCGCACGGGCCATGAAAGCCTCGTCGCGTGCGTGCTGCTCTAACTTCTGGGACATCGATCACCTCCAACGCATCGCTGCGACCTTCGGGCGCCACTTCCGAAAAGATGAGCGGACGATTGCGAAAAAAGCCCTGAAACCAAAAGGTTCCAGGGCTTCTAGCAGTCCGACGCGCTCCGCTGGGGAGCACTGCCTATCTTCTTCCATCCAGACTGTAACTGTCGGCTTCGGAGTTTCACCGAATCAGCCGCAAGCGCAAGGCTTGCGGGTCGTGGGCTGTACCACCGGTGGGGACTTTCACCCCGCCCTGAAGATCATGTTCAATTGTTGACCGATCATAGTACTTTACAGAAGCCCGCGCAACCCACGAATTGGGAAATCTGTGGATACCGTCAGCGATTGCTCGGGACGCGGGGGCTTCTTTCCAGGGGCGCGCCGCAACCGAACATCCGACAAATCTGGCGATGTGCTCGGCCTCTGCGTGCGCCCCTTCCGTAGAAAAACCGTGCAGCGCGGCAGCCGGGTTTTCCCGTGCGCGCTCCTTGTGGTACCATGAACCGCTGTTGTATTCGTGTTTCGAAGGGACTTAATTCATGTCAGGGCATTCTAAGTGGGCAACCACCAAACATCGCAAGGCCGCGCAGGACGCTAAGCGCTCGGCTCTGTTCTCCAAGCTGGCTCGCAACATCACCGTGGCCGCCAAGGAGGGTGGCGACCCGAACCCCGACAACAACGCGTCGCTGGCCGCCGCCATCGAGAAGGCCAAGGGCTACTCCATGCCCAAGGACAAGATCAAGACTGCTATCGACAAGGCCTTCGGGAGCGGCAAGGACGCCGCCAACTACGAGACCGTGATCTACGAGGGCTACGGCCCGGCCGGTGTGGCGGTGCTCTGCGAGGCGCTGACTGACAACCGCAACCGCACCGCCGCCGATGTGCGCGCCGCCTTCTCCCATTCCGGCGGCAACCTGGGCACCTCCGGTTCCGTGGCGTTCCAGTTCGAGCGCAAGGGCCAGATCGTGGTGTCCAAGGAAGTGGAGACCGGCGACAAGAAGAATCCCGTGGGCCCCAACGGCGCTGCGGCCGATGAAGAGGAGTTCATGCTCGCCGTGGCCGAGGCCGGCGGCGACGACTACGAGGACGCCGACGAGGAGTGGGTCGTGTCAACGGCCCCGTCCGACCTCATGGCCGTGGTGAAGGAGCTGGAGGCCCAGGGCATCCAGGTGAAGGGCGCCGAGCTCATCATGGTTCCCACCACTCCCACCGAGGTGTCCGTGGCCGATGCCAAGAAGGTCATGCGCCTCATCGACAAGCTGGAGGAGCTGGAGGACCTGCAGGCGGTGTACCACACCATGGACATCACCGACGAGATCGCCGAGGCGCTCGACGAGTAGTCGCTGACGTTCTCATTTTCCCATTGCGCTGTGTGCGGGGCGCCGGGCCGGAGGGCTCGGCGTCCCGTTTCCGTTCGGGGTGCCGTCTGCGCCTCGCAACAGGATGGAAACACAGGGCCGGGGAAATCTGCTAGGGTGGAGGGCAGGCAACCGCGTCGGTTCCACGGATCGTTCTGAGGATCTGGCGCACGGAAAAGGAGGCTCCATGGGTTTTCTCGAAGGTAAGACCGCCATCATCACCGGCGCCGGCTTCGCGGCGCTGAAGGACGGGAGCGCCGGCTCCATCGGCTACGGCATCGCCACCGCCTATGCCAAGGAGGGCGCGAACCTCGTCATCACCGGCCGCAACGCCAAGAAGCTGGAGACGGCCAAGGAGAAGCTGGAAGCCGAGTTCGGCATCAAGGTGCTCTGCGTGGCCGCCGACGTGAATGCCGGGGCCGACAACGCCGCCGTGGTGCAGAACGTGGTGGACCAGGCCATCGCCGCGTTCGGCCGCATCGACGTGCTCGTGAACAACGCCCAGGCCTCCGCTTCCGGCGTGACCCTGGCCGATCACACGACCGACCAGTTCGACCTGGCCATCTACTCGGGTCTGTACGCCACCTTCTACTATATGCAGGCGTGCTATCCGCACCTCAAGGAAACCAAGGGCTCGGTCATCAACTTCGCTTCCGGCGCGGGCCTGTTCGGCAACTACGGTCAGTGCGCCTACGCCGCCGCCAAGGAGGGCATTCGCGGCCTGACGCGCGTGGCCGCCACCGAGTGGGGTCCTGACGGCATCAACGTGAACGTGGTGTGCCCGCTTGCCTGGACCGCTGCCCTGGAGAACTTCCAGGAGGCCTACCCGGAGGCCTTCGAGGCCAACGTGCACATGCCTCCCATGGGCCACTACGGCAATGTGGAGACCGAGATCGGGCGCGTGGTGGTGCAGCTGGCGAACCCCGACTTCAAGTTCATGAGCGGCGAGACCCTCACCCTGGAAGGCGGCATGGGCCTGCGCCCGTAAGACGCGATCCTGAGCCTGCGGGCCCGGCCGGTCGGAAAAGTTTCCGCCTGCGGGTCAAAGGTTCTTGCAATCAGCAAACATATGTTCTATGATAAGCCCCACTTGCATACAGAAAGTGGGGCTTATCCTTTGGCTGGCGAGGCGCGCATCATATTGGGAATCGACCCGGGTTTGGCCCATACGGGCTGGGGAGTCATCGAACAGTGCGGGCCACGGCTGGGTTGCGTGGCCTACGGGTGCGTGGCCACTGCTTCCGATGCGCCCCTGGCCGAGCGGCTGCTGAAGATACACCATCAGGTGGGGGCCGTGATCGAGCGGTTCCGGCCTTGCTGCGTGGGCATCGAGACGGTGTGGTTCGGCAACAACGTGACGGCGGCCTTCGCCACGGGGCAGGCCCGGGGAGCGGCGCTTGTGGCCTGTGCCGAGATGGGGCTGGCCGTGGGCGAGTACTCGCCGAGCCAGATAAAGCTGGCTGTGGTGGGCGAGGGCACTGCCGAGAAGGAGCAGGTGCAGTACATGGTGCGCCACCTGCTGAAGCTTGATCGCGACCCGGAGCCCGACCATGCGGCCGACGCCTTGGCCGCGGCCATTTGCTATACGACCCACGAGACGGGGAGGTTCGCATGATAGCGTTTCTAAGCGGGGAGGTGGCGGCGGTACTGCCGCCGAGCACGGCCTACATCGACGTGCATGGCGTGGGCTATGCTGTGGCCATGCCCGGGGGCGATCTGGGCAAGTTGGAAGTGGGCAAACAAGTGCGTGTGCTCACCTACCTGTCGGTGACCGACAATGGCATCGGGTTGTACGGCTTTCTCTCCGAGGAGGAGAAGATGCTGTTCGAGAAGCTCATCGGCGTGTCGAAGGTGGGGCCGAAGATGGCCCTGTCGGCACTTTCGGCCTTCACGCCCGGTGAGCTGGCCGATGCCATCGCCGCCCAGGACATCGCCCGGGTGTCGCATATTCCCGGTGTTGGCAAGAAGACGGCCGAGCGCATCATCTTGGAGCTGAAGGGAACCTTGGAGCGCGGACTGGAGACGTTGTTCGACAGCGCAGAGACCGGGGCCACCTCGATGGCCAATGCGGCGCTTACGGGTGCTACCGAGGCGCTGCTTTCCATGGGATTTACCTCGGCCGAGGCCGAGGTGGCTTTGAAGGGTGCTCCCGAGGGTGCCACCGAGGGCGCGCTGCTACAATATGCGTTGAAACGTTTGGGAAGTCGATAGCGATAGGCAATCATGGCATTTGATCTGGACATAGAGGGCATCGGATACATAGCCGAGAGCGGGGCGTCCGCCGGGCGCGCGACGGCCGAGGGGCGCGAGCGGGCCGTGGCGCCCACCTTTACCGAAGACGACTTGGAGCTCGATTTCTCGCTGCGCCCGAAGCGGCTGGACGACTACCTGGGCCAGACCAAGGTGAAGGAATCCCTCGGCATTATGATCGAGGCGGCCCAGGCCCGCGGTGAGGCGGCCGACCACATCCTGCTCTCGGGCCCTCCCGGCCTGGGCAAGACCACCCTGGCCACGGTGGTGGCCAACGAGCTGGGGGCCTCCATCCGCACCACCTCGGGGCCGGCCATCGCTCGCACGGGCGACTTGGCTGCCATCCTCACGAACCTCGAAGAGGGCGATGTGCTGTTCATCGACGAGATCCACCGTCTGAACCGCATGGTGGAAGAGGTGCTGTACCCGGCTCTCGAGGACTTCGAGCTGGATATCGTGGTGGGCAAGGGGCCGGCGGCCCGCTCCATTCGCCTTGATCTGCCGCGGTTCACGCTGATTGGGGCCACGACGCGCACGGGTCTGCTGACGGGCCCTCTGCGCGACCGCTTCGGTGTGGCCTTCCGCTTGCAATACTACACGGCTGAGGAGCTGGCCCTCATCGTGACCCGCTCGGCCTCCATCCTGAATGTGGATATCGACGGAGAAGGGGCGCTTGAGATCGCGCGGCGGTCGCGGGGCACGCCGCGTCTGGCCAATCGTCTGCTGAAGCGCGTGCGCGACTGGGCCCAGGTGCGCGGCGACGGCGCCATCACCGAGGACGTGGCCGCCGAGGCGCTCACCTTCTTCGAGGTGGACCACCTGGGGCTGGACGCCGTGGACAACCGGCTTCTGGAGGTGCTTTGCGTGCAGTTCACCGGCCGTCCCGTGGGGCTCACCACTTTGGCGAGCGCCCTGGCTGAGGATCCCGATACGGTGGAGGACGTGTACGAGCCCTACCTCATGCAGCAGGGCCTCATGATGCGCACCCCCAAGGGGCGCCAGGCTACGCCCGGTGCCTGGGAGCATCTGGGCCTCACCCCTCCCGAGCTTTAGGAGACGCCATGTTCGAGCAAGATTATCTGATGCGCATTATCGCCCAGCTCATGGGGGCCATTCGGCGATCCATGGAGCGGGCGGCGGGGGAAGAGGACCCCGACGGGGCCGCGCGTATGCTGGACATGGCCGTGGGGGAGGCCACCGATCTGGATGGAGAGGCGCTGCTGTCCCTGGCCCCCGAGTCCATGGCCGCCATTCTGCAGGTATCCGGCGTCGATCCGCACCTGACGGAGCATATCGCCCGCAGCCTCCTGCTGTCGGCGCGCTACTACGGCGAGGCGGGCAACGGCGAGATGGCCGCCCTGCGCTCGAATCAGGCCCAGGCCCTGGCCGCCGCTTTTGGGCATGAGCTGCTCGCGGAAGCGGTGACCGATCAAGAACTTGAGGCTTTTCTTGAGGAGGCGGCAGAATAGCGGGAATTCCTCGCGAAAAACTGCGCAACTTAGCGTATAGTGATGAAGCGCTCCTAAATGGGGAGCTGGGGCTCTCGGGCCCGTGTTACTATCCCCTCTCGTAAGACGGGAGGGAGGAAAGAGGAAAGCATCATGGCGGAAGGCACTGTCAAGTGGTTCAACCCCGAGAAGGGCTACGGCTTCATTTCTCAGAACGACGGCGAGGATCTGTTCGTTCACTTCTCTGAGATCAAGATGTCGGGCTTCAAGACCCTCAACGAGGGCGACGCCGTTACCTTCGAGGTGACCGAGGGCCAGAACGGCAAGCTGCAGGCGAGCAACGTGGAACGTCTCTAAGCTTTAGATACTCCATCAACGCCGAAGGGCTCCGGAATTTCCGGAGCCCTTCTTTTCATGGGTCTTCAACCCAGCCCTCTGCGCGAAGCGCGAGAGGCAGAGAACCACCCGCTATGCGGGTGGGGGACAACAGGCGCTATGCGAAATCGCCCTTCTCCCTACAATGGTGATTGCTCAGGTCACCATTGTTTCGAGAGAAAGGCGAAGTCATGGCGCAACAAGCAAACAGCCTGTCGCACACGAAGTGGCTGTGCAAGTACCACATCGTGTTCGCACCAAAGTATAGACGGAAGATAATCTACAGCCAATACCGCGAGAGCATAGGCGAGATACTGCGGAGGCTGTGCTCGTACAAGGGAGTCGAGATAATCGAGGGGCGCCTCATGCCCGACCACGTCCACATGCTGGTCAGCATACCTCCCAAGATGAGCGTGTCGAGCTTCATGGGGTACCTCAAGGGCAAGAGCTCGCTCATGATCTTCGAGAAGCACGGCAACCTCAAGTACAAGTTCGGCAACAGGAAGTTCTGGGCCGAGGGATACTACGTGTCGACCGTCGGCCTGAACGAGGCGACGATAGCCAAGTACATCAGGGAGCAGGAGGCCCACGACCAGGCGCTGGACAAGTTGAGCGTCAAGGAGTACCAGGACCCGTTCGCGAGGTAGCCGCTTCCAGCGGCCGCGAAGGCGGCAAGGGCAATCGGACCTGAGCGGAGCGAAGGGCGGCGCCTTGAGACGCCGCCCGTTCTCCCTTGGGGTTACACCCCCAGAGCAAACCACCCGCTATGCGGGTGGTCATGATTTGTGCGCGGCAGGTCCCTGCTGGGTGGCGGCAAGAGCTTGTCCTTGCCCTACGAGGGCGGCGGGGCTACCTCCCGGGCGGTGCTCCGGACGATGAAGGGCGGCAAGGGCGTGGTCCTTGCCCTGCGGGGGCTGGGAAGGCTGGTCGCTTGCCCCGCGAAGGGGTTGCCACGGCTTACCAGGCGGGGCGGGGTAGCTGGCCCGTGTCCCAGGAGAGGAAGGCCCACTGGACGGGGCGGGGCTCGCGCAGGCGCAGGGGCTTTTCCACGCTCCCGTGATGGTCGTCGGCCCCGGCGTTCTCGTTGGGCACGAGGTTCTCTTCGACCCATCTAGGAAGCCGATCGAGGGCCGCGGTCAGAGCGGCGGGGTCGGCCTCGGGGGCGGCGAACTTCTCGATCATGGTGAGGAGGGAAGCGGTAGCCTCCTCGGCGCTGTCGTAGGTGCGCACGCGGTGGCTGGCAATGAGGCGCACTTCGGGCTGGTAACCCATCTGGGTGAGAATGAGCAGGGCGTAGAGGTGATCGTAGTTCTTGCGTACCGGCAGTCCGAGGGCCTCAAGCACACGGGGATCCACATGGGGCGAGGGGCCGGTGGCGAGGGTGGCGCAGGCCCCTCGCCGCGCCACGGCGGAGAGCTTCGCCAGGGAATCGCCCAGGTCGGCCGTGGAAAGCGATCGCGAGGCCACGGCCACATCGACGCAGTTCTCGCCGAAGCCGGTCGCCTCCCAGTCGTCGGCCCAGCTGAGGCGCACGGGACGGATGCGGTCGGCCACGGCCCGTGCCGCGGCCTTGGCGGCCAGGTCGCCTAGCATGCCCTGGGAGAAGTCGGCGGCGATGACCTCGTGGCCCGCTGCGGCCAGGGGCAGTGCCAGGGCGCCGTTGCCGCAGCCCATGTCGAACACGGTTTCGCCGGGCTTCAGGGCCGCCAGGGCGAGGAACTGGTCGGTGTAGGCCGACGGCGCGTCCCGAGTGCTGAAGGTGGGTGCCCGCTTGTCCCAGTAGGCGGCGCTATCCGGGGGTCGGCGCCGCTTCTGGAGCTCCTTCCATTCCCCGTTCCAGTCCGTGGTGGTCAGGAGGGGGGCGAAGTCGTCGAATTCCATACCGTTCCTTCCGCGAGGGATAGGGCGCACTTGTAGGTTCCTTGGGAGGTTCGCCGAAGCCATGGCGCCCGCGATGTTCCCACCCATTATACTTCTCGGGAACCATGTCAGGTGCTTTGCCGTTCTTCCAAGCGAGAAAGAGCGTAGAGGAAGTGCCCGGTGTTCCAACCGAGCGAGTTCCGCAGCGACTCGAACAGGACTTAATGTCCTGTTCGACAAAGCGAGGACTGTTTGAGCGAATTGGAATGCCGGGCGATTCCGGCCGGCGGAGAGCCGCAATGAGAAGAGCGCGAACGACGAGCAAGGAGAGCCCCATGCAGGTAGAGTTGCTGTACCACACCCCCGATCCCGAGCGCGCCATCGCCACGGCGGCCCGTCTGTGCTACGCGCCGGTGGGCGCCAGCGAGCTCATGGAGACCATGGCCCCCGAGCAGGTGCACTCGGTGCTGTCCACCATCATGGGATCTGGGCACTTCTCCACCCTGGAGCACGCGAGCTACACCTTCGCCGTGGACGGCGTGTCCCGGGCCCTTACCCATCAGCTGGTGCGCCACCGCATCGCCAGCTTCAACCAGCAGTCCCAGCGCTATGTGAAGTTCAAGGGCGAGATTCCCGTGGTGAAGCCGGCCAGCGTGGCCGCCGATCCTGAGACGGACGCCCTGTTCGACGAGGCCATCGCGAAGGTGACCGAGGCCTACCGCGTGCTGGTGGAGGCCGGCGTGCCCGCCGAGGATGCCCGCTATCTTTTGCCCAACGCCGCCGAGACGAAGATCGTCATCACCATGAACGTGCGCGAGCTGCTGCACTTCTTCGAGCTGCGCTGCTGCAATCGCGCCCAGTGGGAGATTCGCGATCTGGCCTGGAAGATGCTGGAGTTGGCCCGGCCCACGGCGCCGTTCATCTTCGCCGATGCCGGCGCGCCCTGTGTGCACGGCACCTGCCCCGAGGGCAAGATGACCTGCGGCGCCCCCTTCCCGCGCGTGGACCGCGCAACGCTGAGCCTCTAGGCGGCTCAGCCCGGCCCCGGCTGCCGGGGCGCCTTGAGCGAGATACCGTGAGATACCGAGAGCGAAAAGAGATACGAAGAACCCATGGCGAAGCAGAAGAGCGATCTGTCCCGCGCGTTTTCCGAGGACGGGGCCGTTAAGACCCACGTGGGCGGTCAGGCCCTCATCGAGGGCGTGATGATGCGCGGCAAGTACAACTGGGCCGTGGCCGTGCGCGAGCCGAGCGGCGCCATCTACGTGGAAGAACACGACCTGGCCAGCGGCCAGGATAAGAACGGCTGGATGTACTGGCCCCTCGTGCGCGGCTGCCGGGCGCTCGTGGAATCGCTCATGCTGGGGTTCAAGGCCCTGGAGATCGCCGCGCTGCACGCCTTCGGCGACGAGGAGGGCGAGCAGAAGGCCGTCGCCGAGGCGGCTTACGTGGAAGCCGAAGCGGAGCTTGAGGGCGCGGAGGCCGTGGCCGCGGAAGAGGAGCACCGCACCGAGCGCGAGGCCGCCCGCGACGGCGCGGGCCCGGGCACGCGGGGCGCCGACGGCGACGGCCGCCCCTTCGACTGGCGGCGCGACTTCGGCAACCCGGACGAGATGGTGGACGGCCTGGGCGCCCAGCGCACCTTAGAGGTGGTAGAGGGGCCGGCCGCCGAGGGCGCCTACGAGCCTGTTGGCTGCGCAGGGGCCGCTGCCGGCGAAGTTGCCGCCCCCGACGCCTCGGCGAAGAACGACAGCGAGGAGGCCGATTTCGGCCACCGCGAGATGGTGTTCTCCATGGTGGTGGGCCTCGTGCTGGGCGTGGTGCTGTTCATCGTGGCCCCGGCGGCTGTCACGAACCTCATCGTGGGGGAGTACGACGACCATACACTGGCCTGGAACATCGTGGACGGCCTTCTGCGCGTGGCCGTGTTCGTGTTCTACATCTGGCTCATCGGCCGCATGGAGGACATCCGGCGCATGTTCATGTACCACGGCGCCGAGCACAAGGCCATCCATTGCTTCGAGCACGGCCTGCCCATGACCCCGGAGAACGCCCGGCAGTTCCCGCGCCTGCACGTGCGCTGCGGCACGGCCTTCCTCATCATGGTCATGGTCATCGCCATCCTCGTGTACACCATCTTTCCCTTGAACGCCATCATTTCCGGCTTCGGGGTGCCCGACGGCCTGCCGAAGCTGGCCCTGGTCATCGTGGCCCGCATCGTGCTCATGCCCGTCATCGCCGGCATCTCCTACGAGATCACGGTGAAGTGGGCTGGCAGCCATCCTGACAACCCGCTCGTGAAGGTGATCCTGTGGCCCGGCATGCAGATGCAGTACCTGACCACCCACGAGCCCGACGACAGCCAGATGGAGTGCGCCATCGCCGCCATGCAAGCTGTGCTCGACCGCGAGGATGCGGAGAAGGCGCCGACCGCGATCGACGCCTGACTGGCCATGGTCGTCGCCCATTAAGGCTGGACTGAACGAGGGTTCGGCTCGGCTGCGGCAAGGGTGCGGCCCTTGCCCTGCAAGGCGATGGGAAGTGGCATCCGAAGTCTGTTGTAGATTACGATCGAGGTCGGCAGCGCGCTCGGGCTGAAGAGTTGCCTTCGTTGCGAGGGCAACTCTTCAGGAACCCGCCGATCCTCGGTTTCTTTTGAGCGGGGGAGAGGGTCTCGCTCTATCCCAAATATCCCAAAAACGGCAGGTAGTCCTGGGCGGAATCGGGGACGGCGAGGGTGAGGTCCTGACCGTAGGCGTTCACCGTGACGACGCTCGGGTCGTCGTAGGTGGTGATGGTGGCGTCGGTGCCCCCGTAGCTGATGGAGGAGGAGCCGGTCTCGCTGGCGCCCTCGGGCAGGCTCGTCACCTCCCAGCTATCGATGGCAAGCGCGTCAATGGCCGCGTCCACCTCGGCATCGGACAGGCCTGTGGCGGCGGCGATCTTGTCGCGGTTGCCCTCGATGGCCGCCTTGGCCTTGCTCTTCAGGCCCGTGGCGTCCAGGGCGGCGTTGGCGGCGGCGTTCTTGCCCTGCTCGAACAGCCCCGCCAGGGGGTTCTGGAAATTCGCGAAGGGGGATTCCACGCCCAGCTGGGGCAGGATGCCGAAAACGCCCACCAGGGCGATGAATACGAAGATGAGGCCGATGAGGGCTTTGATGATCTTGTCCATGGGGCCTCCTCACGCCGACGGCACTCGAGCCGCCTCCCCGCTCTCCTTCATGGGCCCGTGCGGACCCGCTCTCGTCAGCTTTCGACCGTCAGGGTCGGCAAAGGGCGCCGTCGGTGGTGCGTACCGTGGTCGGTTTCGGCGAATCTGTGCTGCAATTCGACGGTGCCGTGGGCCCATGGTACCTTGGGCGGCCCTCCCTTCATAAATACCTCGCAGCATCTTCAAAGGTTGGCGATGAGATGTCCAGGGAATGACCATGGTCGTCGATGGCGCTGCGCCGCCCGGGCCGTCTGGCCGCGGCCGATGGGGGCCGGTGCGGGCGACCGTCGTATTCTTCTTGCGCCGTTGCCGAAATCGTGTATCCTTTAGCCCCGCGCGGAAACGCGGCCACGAGCGCCGCCCTTCGCGTTCCTGCAAAACCCCGCGCACGTAAAACTTGAATGGGGAATCGTGCGAATGTCGCGGCCCGCGCGGAAACGCGGCCCTAGGGAGGAGGCCTTACATGAAGCTGGTCGTTACCGAGAAGAACGATGCGGCGGTCAAGATCGCCGATCTGCTGGGGGCTACGAAGCCCAAGGCCGACAAGGTGTTCAACACCCCGGTCTACCGATTCGATATCGACGGGGAGGAGTGGGTGACCATCGGCCTGCGCGGCCATATCCTGGAGCCCGACTTCACTCCGTCCCTCATATATAAGAAGCGCGGCGGCTGGTCCGGCGTGACCGCCGAGGGCGAGGCGCTGCCGGCCGTGCTGCCGGCCGCCCTGCCGGTGCCCCCTTTCAAAAAGAAGAAGCCCTTCACCGCTGACGGCGTGGAGCTGAAGGGGTGGAAGATGGAGGCGCTGCCCTATCTCATCTACGCTCCCATCGAGAAGCTGCCCAAGGAGAAGGACATCATCCGCTCCCTCAAGAACCTGGCGAAGAAGGCCGACTCCATCGTGATCGCCACCGACTTCGACCGCGAGGGCGAGCTCATCGGCTCGGACGCCCTGGCCTGCTGCCGCCAGGTGAACGCCACGGCCCCGGTGTCCCGCGCCCGCTACTCGGCCTTCACCAAGCCCGAGATCACCCACGCCTTCGCGAACCTCGTGCCCATGGACGACGACCTGGCCGCCGCCGGCGGGTCCCGTCGCGATATCGACCTCATCTGGGGCGCGGTGCTCACCCGCTACCTCACCCTCGTGAAGTTCGCCGGCTACGGCAACGTGCGCTCCTCGGGCCGCGTGCAGACGCCGACCTTGGCCATCATCGTGGAACGGGAGCGGGAGCGCATGGCCTTCGTGCCCGAGGACTACTGGGTCATCCGCGGCGCCTTCGACGCGGGCGCGGCGAGCGGCCCCACCGCTGGTGACGGCTCTGAGGCCTTCGAGGCGCCCCACGCCACGGCCCGCTTCAAGGTGGAGGCCGAGGCCGATGCGGCCATGGCCCATGTGGAGGGCGCCACGACCGCGCGCGTGGTATCGGTGGAGAAGAAGAAGCGCACCGTGGCCGCGCCCGTGCCCTTCAACACCACCTCGCTCATGGCGGCCGCCTCGGCCGAGGGCATCAGCCCGGCCCGCTGCATGCGCATCGCCGAGAGCCTGTACATGGACGGCTACATCTCCTACCCCCGCGTGGACAACACGGTGTACCCCGACTCCCTCGATCTGGCCGAAGTGGTGAACGCCATCGCCGGCAATCCGGCCTACGGCCCCTACTGCCGCGAGCTTCTGGCCGCCGGGCCCCTGAAGGCCACCCGCGGCAAGACCGAGACCACCGACCACCCGCCCATCTACCCCACGGCCGCGGCCACGCCCGACGACCTGTCGGCCGCCGACTACAAGCTGTACAACCTCATCGCCCGCCGCTTCCTGGCCACCCTCTCGGGGCCGGCCACGGTGGAGGGCACGAAGGTGACCCTGGATGTGGCCGGCGAGCCCTTCGTGGCCAAGGGCGACGTGCTCGCGGTGCCGGGCTTCCGCGCCATCTACCCCTATGGCCTGAAGAAGGACGAGACGCTGCCCTCCATGGCCGAGGGGGCCACCATCGCCTTCAACGGCGCGACCTGCACCAAAAAGCAGACCGAGCCGCCGGCCCGCTACTCCCAGGGCAAGCTCGTCCAGGAGATGGAGAAGCTGGGCCTCGGCACGAAATCGACCCGCGCCTCCATCATCGAGCGCCTCTACCAGGTGAAGTACGTGCAGAACGATCCCATCGAGCCCTCGCAACTCGGCATCGCCGTCATCGAGGCCCTGGACAAGTTCGCGCCCCACATCACCCACGCGGAGATGACCGCCGAGCTGGAGCACTCCATGGACTCCATCGCCGAGGGGGCCGTCACCAAGGACGAGGTGGTGGAGAAGTCGCGCCAACTGCTGTCCGAGCAGCTGGCCAACCTCATGCCCCATTCCGAGGAGGTGGCCGAGGCTCTCTCCGACGCCGTGGCCGCCGATGCCTACGTGGGCCCGTGCCCGAAGTGCGGCAAGGACCTCCAACTGCGGGCGAGCCACAAGACCAAGTCGATGTTCATCGGCTGCGCCGGCTGGCCCGACTGCGACGTGACCTATCCGCTGCCCAAGGGCAAGATCGAGGCGGTGCCCGAGAAGTGCCCCACCTGCGGCATGCCCCAGGTGAAGGTGACGGCGTTCCGCTCCAAGCCCCGCACCCAGTGCATCGACCCGAACTGTCCCACGAACCAGGAGCCCGAGGTGGTGGTGGGGAAGTGCCCCGCCTGCGCGGCCAAGGGCCTCGACAAGCAGCTCATCGCCCGGCGCAACCCGCGCACGCTGAAGCGCTCGGTCACCTGCGAGAACTTCGATGAGTGCGCCACGCGCTACCCGCTGCCCCAGTACGGCGACATCATCCCCACCGAGGAGGTGTGCGAGCACTGCGGCGCCCCTATGGTGGTCATCAAGACCGCCCGCGGCCCGTGGAAGCTGTGCCCGAACTTCGATTGCCCGGGAAAAGAGGAAGAGGAGAAGGCCAAGGCCGAGAAGAGGGGTGCCAAGGGTGGCTCTCGGAAGGCTGCTAAGAAGTAGCTTTTGCTGGGAACCTTCGGGGAAGCGCCCGGAGGGTGCCCATCGCCGCCCGCTGAGCGCTGATCCCCTTCCGAACGCGATTAAAGAAAGAGCGGAAGGGGCGCACCCATGGGAGCTCTGTACCAGCGCACTTGCTGCTGGTGCAGAGCTCTTTCTTTACCAGTCGAGTTCTTTGCGGAGCGATCGGGGAGGGGGAGGGGCGACGAGCGCCTTCCGAGCACCCCGGGGTCGTCGATCAGGTGTTTTCGGTTGCTTTGGGATCGGTGGCCGGATGCCTTCGGGTATTTTGGGGAATTGGCGTCAAAATTCGGGGGTTTGGTATGCCAAAAACAAGTGGTTTGGTATTTCTGGGCGAAGAAACCCCAGGTCAAATTTTCCGATCAAGGGGATTGTCGGTACCAAACCCCCGAATCTTGACGGAGTTCCAGAGAAGATGGCAAAAAAAGGGGTTTGGGATGACGAAAAGGGAGGGTTTGGTATCGAAGGGATACCGCGACGATGGCAACGGGCTGCGAGGGCGCTCGGCAGAGGACACCCTCGCCTTTTGGGCGTTCGGGGTGCGTCAACCCGTTGAGGGCTCGGCGGAGGGTGTCTGGCCCTTTGGCCGCCCGGCGGAGAGCGGGCGACGGGAGAGTTCGTGCCGCCAGGTACCGAGCCGATTCTTCCCGAGCGCTTCTTGGGGGCTCGGGGTTCTATTGGGCGGCTTGCTCTATCTGGCGGTAGAGGTCCTGGCCTTTGGTGTCGGCGGCTACGTAGGTGGGGAAGTCCTTCAGGGTGAGCTTGCGCAGGGCCTCGGTGCCGAGGTCTTCCCAGCCCACGAGTTCGCTTTCAGTGACGGCCTTGGCGAGGAGCGCTGCGATGCCGCCGACGGTGCACAGGTAGATGCTGCCGGTTTCCCGGCAGGCCTCTATCACGGCGGGGCTGCGCTTGCCCTTGCCGATGGCGGCTACGATGCCGGCCTCGAAGAGCTGCGGCGTGGCGAAGTCCATGCGGCTGGCGGTGGTGGGACCGACCGAGCCTAAGGGCCGCCCCGCGGCGGCCGGCGTGGGGCCGGCGTAGAAGAGGGTGGCGCCCGCCAGGCCGAAGGGCAGCTCGCCGGTATCTTCCAGGCATTGGAGGGCCCGCTCATGGCCGGCATCGCGCATGGTGTAGACGGGGCCGGAGAGCAGCACCTCGTCGCCGGCTTCCAGAGCGGCAACATCCTCGCGGGTCAGCGGCAGGGTGAGGGAGACGGTCTTCGCCATGGGACTTCCTTTCTTGGCAGCACGGGGAGTACGCGGGATCCTTCGGAAGGGCCCCGCCGCCTCGGGACGGTGCGGATCGGGGCGATTCGGAACGGGGGGCAACGGGGCTAGACGAGCTTGATGGAGGCGCTGCGCATGGCGCAGCAGCCCATGTTCACGGCCACGGGCAGGGCGGCGATGTGGCAGGGGGCCGTTTCCAGGTGCACGGCCACGGCCGTGGGCGCTCCTCCCAGGGCCGCTGGGCCGATGCCTAAGGCGTTCACCTCGGCGAGCAACGCCTCCTCGAAGGCTGCGGCCTCGTCGCTGGCGGCTGGCGCGCCCACGGGTCGCAAAAGGGCGTGCTTGGCCAGGCCGGCCACCTTGTCGAAGGTGGCGCCGACACCCAGGCCGATGACGAGGGGCGGGCAGGCGTTGGCCGCCTTCTCCCGCACGCAGTCGAGCACCGCCTTCCGCACGCCGGCCGCGCCGGCGCCGGGGGGCAGCATGACCACGCGGGAGGCGTTGTCCGAGCCGCCGCCCTTGAGCAGTACGTGGAGGGTGGCGCCGTGGCCCTCGACGAGCTTCAACTCGCAGAAGGCCGGGGTGTTGTCGCCGCTGTTGGCGCGGTCGAACAGGGCGTCGCGCACGAGGGACATGCGCAGACGCCCGTCGGCATAGGCCCGGGCCACGGCATCATTGACCTGGGAGAAGATGTTTCCCGGCACGGCCAGCGCCTCGCCCACTTCCAAGCAGACCCACACGCTGCCGGTGTCCTGGCACAGGGGCACGTTGTCCGCGGCCGCGATGTCGGCGTTCTCCAGAATCCGGCCGAGCACGCCTTCGGCACGGCTTTTGGGGTCGGCGGCCTCGCGGGCTTCTTCGATGGCCCGGCGGAAATCGGGGCGCAGGATGGTGGCGCTCTCGCGGATGGCGTCGTAGACGGCGGCGGCCACTACCTCGGCGTTCAAGTTGTCAGTTCCCATGGCGTTCCTTTCGACGAAACCAGTGTAGCGCACTTCGCTTTACTTCCCCGAGAGGCATTTTTTGCGGCGAAAACGACGGCTCTCGTAGTTTTCGCGGGGTTGGTTTCTGCCTTCGAAAAACGTGACCTGGGGAAATGCTGCCAGAAGGTAGGTGATGGGCGGCCCCCGACTACGAGAACCGTCGTTTTCGTCGCAAAACAGGGCGTGGGGCTCCTGTGGCGGCCGTCGGTGACCGGTCGCCGGGGACGAGGGTCTGCGTGTAGCTTGTGCGCAGCGGTGGTTATTGGGGCACCTTGGGGTACAATAAGCAGGTTAACGACTCTATTCGCCTCAATGGTTCTAAGGAACGTACTGTTATGGATATTGTAGAGGAAGCCCTCGCCCAACATGCTGCCTGGAAGGGCAAGCTGGCCTTCGATCCGAAGATGGCCATCGACGACCGTCACGATCTGGCCGTGGCCTACACCCCCGGCGTGGCCGAGCCCTGCAAGGTAATCGCCGAGAACCCGGAGGCGGCCTACGAGTACACCATCAAGGGCAACACCGTGGCGGTCGTCTCCGACGGCAGCGCGGTGCTGGGCCTGGGCAACATCGGTCCTGCGGCGGCCATGCCGGTCATGGAGGGCAAGGCCGTGCTGTTCAAGCGCTTCGGCGACGTGGACGCCTTCCCCATCTGCCTGGACACCCAGGACACCGAGGAGATCATCGAGACGGTCATCCGCATCGCCCCGGCCTTCGGCGGCATCAACCTGGAGGACATCGCGGCGCCTCGCTGCTTCGAGATCGAGGCGCGCCTGAACGATGCCCTGGATATTCCCGTCTTCCACGACGATCAGCACGGCACGGCCATCGTGGTGCTGTCGGGCATCATCAACGCCCTGCGCCTGACCGGCAAGGACACCACGGCCCGCGTGGTGGTCAACGGCGCCGGGTCGGCTGGCATCGCCATCGCGAAGCTGCTGCTGAGCTACGGCTTCGAAAACGTCACCATGTGCGACATCCGCGGCATTCTGAGCAGCGCCTACGAGGGCATGAACGATGCCCAGCGGGCCATGCTCGCGGTGACGAACCTGGACGATGTCCGGGGCACCCTGGCCGACGCCATGGCCGGGGCCGATATCGTTATCGGTGTATCGGCGCCCGGGGCCATCACCGGCGAGATGGTGGCCTCCATGGCCGATGACGCCATCGTGTTCGCCATGGCCAATCCCACCCCTGAAATTTTCCCCGATGAGGCGAAGGCCGCCGGGGCCCGCGTCGTGGGGACGGGGCGCTCGGACTTCCCGAACCAGGTGAACAACGTCGTGGCCTTCCCGGGCATCTTCAAGGGCGCCCTCCAGGCCCGGGCCGAGCGCATCACCGAGCCCATGAAGCTGGCCGCCGCCCGGGCCCTGGCTGCCCTGGTGTCCGACGAGGAACTGCGCGAGGACTTCATCATGCCCGATCCCTTCGACCCGCGGGCCGCCGACGCCGTGGCCGCTGCCGTGCGCGCCGAGGCCTAGCCGTGGCTGAATCTCGGCGACAGGACGGCCGCGGGCTGCTCATCACCTTCGAGGGCGGCGACGGGGCGGGGAAATCGACCCAGATCCGCTTTCTGGCGCGGCTGCTGGAAGGGGCCGGCCGCGAGGTGGTGTGCCTGCGCGAGCCCGGCGGCACTGCCGTGGGGGAGGCCCTGAGGCGCGTGGTGCTGGACCCGGCCCACGGGGCCATGAGCGACCGGGCCGAGCTGCTCATCTACGAGGCGGCCCGGGCCCAGATCGTCGACGAGGTGATCGCGCCGGCCCTGGCGCGGGGCGCTGTGGTGCTGTGCGACCGCTTCTTCGATTCCACCGTGGCCTACCAGGGGGCGGGCCGGGGGCTGGACGGCGCCTTCATCGCGGCGGCGAACCGCTTCGCCTGCGACGGCCTGGTGCCCGACGCCACCATTCTGCTCGTGGCTCCCGAGGAGGCCGTGCGCTCGCGCATGGGGCGCCGCGGCGGCGCCGACCGCCTGGAGCGGGCTGGGGACGCCTTCCACGGCCGCGTGGCCGAGGGCTTCGCGGCCCTGGCCGCCGCCGAGCCCGAGCGGGTGCGCACCGTGAGCTCCCAGCTGCACCGCACCGACACCTTCCGCGCCGTCCTGGCCGAATTGGCGCCGCTGCTGCCCGAGGCCGCCGCGGCTCTGGCCGCCGACGGCGACGACCCGGCGGCCCTGACCGAGCTCGTGGCCGCCGTCATGGAAGAGAAGCGCCGCGAGCGGGAGCGCGAGAGGAAGCGGGCCGCCCAGCGCGACCGTCGCCGCTCGTCGGGCCGGGGCCGCCAAGGGGGTGCGGGCGCGCCCAAGGGCGGCCGGCATCCCCAGGGTGCCCGCGGGGGCAAGAATGCAAAGGGGGGCAAGGGCTCTCAGGGCGCGAAGGGCTCGCACGGCGGCAAAGCCACTCCGGGTTCCCAGAAGGCGAAAGCCCCCCAGGGGTCTCAGAACGCCCCGGGCGGCCCGGCGTCCCGCGACGGCGGGCGCGCTGCGGGCGCCCCGGCCTCTGCGAGCGGCCGCGACGGCGCGAAGGGGAAGGGGGGTCGCCGTGGCTGACGCCTTCGAGAACATCCTGGGCCAGCCGAAGGTGCGCGAGTTCCTGCGCGCCTCGGTGATCTCCGAGCGCGTGACCCAGGCCTACCTGTTCGTGGGGCCGGCCGGTTCCAACAAGACCCTGGCGGCCTACGCGCTGGCCCAGGCGCTCATGTGCCCCAAGGGCCCCCACGGCCCCCGGGGCGGCATGTGCGGCGACTGCAACCGCTGCGATAAGGTCATGCGGCGCAAGCACCCCGATGTGCGCTACTTCGCCCCGGCCGGCGCCAACGGCTATCTGGTGGAGCAGGTGCGCGAGATCGTGGCCGACACGGCCATGGCCCCCATTCAGGCCAACAAGAAGATCTACATCCTCGACCGGGTGGACCAGCTGGGGGCCAGCGCCGCCAACGCCTTCCTGAAAACGCTGGAGGAGCCCGAGGACGACGTGGTGCTCATTCTGCTCGGGCGTACCCGCGCCTCGGTGCTGCCCACTATCGTCTCCCGCTGCCAGGTGGTGCCCTTCCGCCACATCCCCGCCTCCGAGGCGGCCGGCATCGTGGCCCAGAACACCGGGGCGGCCCTCCCGCAGGCCCGCATGGCCATCGAGGCCTGCGGCGGCTCCATCACCGCGGCAGTGGCCTTCCTCCAGGCGCCGGGCAACGAGCGGCTCGCCTTCCGCAGCCGGCTCTTCGCGGCCCTGGCCCGTCTGGCTCGGGCCGACGACTGGGACATCGTGGAGATGGCCCGGGAGATGCTGGAGGCCTCCAAGGCCCCCCTCGACGTGGTGCGGGCCTCCCAGGAGACGGAGCTGGCCGAGAACGCCGACTTCCTCGCGAAGTCGGCCATCCGCCAGATCGAGGCGCGCAACAAGCGCTCGCTGTCGGCCAAGACCACCGAGTACCTGCGCCAGACCACCTCGCTCGTGCGCTCGTGGCTGCGGGATGGCATGATGGTGGCCGCCGGCACCCCCGATCTGGTCATCAACACCGACGTGCGCGAGGTGCTCGTCGACCTGTTCTCGACGGCCGATGCGGGCCGCTTGGCCGCGGCCGCCGCCAAGGTGGACGACTGCGAGCGGGCCCTTGCCTATAATGTATCCCCAGAAACGTGCATCGACGCGTTGCTGTTCGACGTAAGAGAGGTTCTCAATGATTCGGGTCGCACCGATTAACCTGACCTTCAATCCCAAAACGCTGTGGTTCGACCCCGGCGACCTGGAGATTCAGAAAGACGATCCCGTGGTGGTGCGCACCGCTCGCGGCACCGAGTTCGGCATTGCCGCCAGTGAGGTGATCGAGGTGCCCGAGGAGCAGGTGCGCGCCCTGAAGAGCGCCCTGCGCCCCGTGGAGCGCGTGGCCACGGAAGAGGACGTGCAGCGCGCCGCCGAGATGGAGGAGAAGTCCCGCGAGGCTCTGCCCATCTTCAAGGAGATGGCCCGGGAGGCCCATGAGGACATGCACCCGGTGTCGGTGGAGTTCCTGCTGGACGGCGACAAGGCCGTGTTCTACTTCGAGGCCGAGGAGCGCATCGACTTCCGCGAGCTGGTGCGCAAGCTGGCCAGCCGCTTCCACGTGCGCATCGACATGCGCCAGATCGGCGTGCGCGACGAGGCCCGCATGGTGGGCGGCGTGGGCCACTGCGGCCAGGAGCTGTGCTGCAAGCGCCTCGGCGGCGAGTTCTGTCCCGTGTCCATCCGCATGGCCAAGGAGCAGGGGCTCTCGCTGAACCCCCAGAAGATCTCGGGGCTGTGCGGGCGGCTCATGTGCTGTCTGCGCTACGAGTTCGACGCCTACAAGGACTTCAAGGGCCGCGCTCCCAAGCTGAACGCCACGGTGTCCACGCCGGCCGGTCCGGCCAAGGTGGTGGACCACGACGTGCCCCGGGAGATCATCTCCCTGAAGGTGGAGGGGGAGAAGCCCGTGAAGGTGCCCCTAGCCGACTTCGACCCGGCGCCCGAGGGTGCCAACCGCCCCAACGCTGTGGGGGAGGAGGCTTGGGAGGAGGCTACGAGCGAGCACGGAGGCGGCCTCGGCGAGGCGCTCATCTTCTCGACGAGCCAGTTCACCGGCTCTGATAAGCTGGCGGAGGGGGCGAAGGTGCGCCACACCGGCAATGGCGGCTCGCGCCGGGGCTCCTCGTCGTCCCGCGGCCGGTCAGAGGGCTCGGCTCCGGGCCGTTCCCGCGGCAAGCGCTCGGGACGAGGCGACAATGCCGCCCCTGCCGCCGCGCCGGCCCCCCGCAAGCGCCGTCGGTCCACGAAGCTGGCGGCGGCCGAGGACGGCCATGCCTTAGAGCGCGTGTCCACCTCCCGGGAGGAGAAGGATGCCGCCCCCAAGCCGCGCCGCTCCCGTCGCTCCAAGGACGGCGGCCGTGCCTCGGGCGAGGGCCGCAACGCCCAGCAGGGCCGCGGCGGCCAGGGCTCGTCCCGCGCCAAGGGCTCGGGTGCCCCCGAGCGCGGTAACGGTTCCAAGCAGGGCCGCGGCGCCCGGCCGGGACAGAAGTCCTCGGGCCTGGCGGCGAGCCGTCCCGACCGTCCCGATCGCGACAATCGCGCCGAGGGCGCTCCGCGTGGCGAGGAGGGCGCTGCCCCCAAGCCGCGCCGCCGCCGGCGCAGCCGCCGCCCCAAGGGCGAGGGCGGCTCTGCGGCGGGCACCGGCGGCGCCGGCAAGGGAGGGGGCGCCTAGATGAACGTGGACTACGCCCTCCTGACCGATCTGTACCAGATCACCATGGCCCAGGGGTACTGGGATGCGGGCAAGACCGAGGAAGAGGCCTGCTTCACCATGTACTTCCGCGACTACCCCTTCAAAGGGGGCTACGCGGTGGCCTGCGGCATGGCCCAGCTGGCCGATCTCGTGGAGCAGTTCCGCTTCAGCGAGGAGGACGTCGCCTACCTGGCAGCGCTGGACGCTCCCGGCGGCGGCCCGCTGTTCGACCCGGCGTTTCTCACCTACCTGGCCGACCTGCGGTTGACTGTGGACATCGATGCGGTGCCCGAGGGCACCATCGTGTTTCCCCATGAGCCCATTGTGCGGGTCACGGGCCCCATCATGCAGTGCCAGCTCATGGAGACGGCCCTGCTGAATATGGTGAACTTCCAAACACTCATCGCCACCAAGGCGGCCCGGGTGGTGCGTGCCGCCAAGGGGCGCCCCGTGGCCGAGTTCGGCCTGCGCCGGGCCCAGGGGCTCGGGGGCGTGTGGGCGAGCCGGGCGGCCGTGGTGGGCGGCTGCGCCTCCACCTCGGACGTGCTGGCCGGGCGCCTGTTCGATATTCCCGTGTCGGGCACCCACGCCCACTCCTGGGTCATGTCCTTCGACGACGAGCTGACGGCCTTCCGGGAGTACGCCCGCGTCTTCCCGCGCAACTGCATCCTGCTCGTGGACACCTACGATGTGGAGCAGGGCATCAGAAATGCCATCACCGTGGGGCTCGAGATGCGGGAGCGCGGCGAGCGCCTGGCGGGCATTCGCATCGACTCGGGGGACCTCTCGTGGCTCTCGAAGATGGCCCGGCGCATGCTGGATGAGGCGGGGCTTTCCGACTGCGGCATCGTGCTCTCCAACGATTTGGATGAGTACACCATTCAGTCCATCCTAGACGAGGGGGCCGACGTCATGTCCTTCGGCGTGGGCACGAAGCTGGCGAGCGCCTATGACCAGCCCACTCTGGGCGGTGTCTACAAGCTTTCCGCCGTGAGGCCCGGTCCCGGAGCCCCTTGGGAGGACCGCCTCAAGATATCGGAATCGATGGCGAAGCTGACGACCCCGGGCGTGCTGGACGTGCGCCGCTACTACCACGGCAACGGCACCGTGGCCGGGGACATGGTCTTCGACGTGAGCCGGCCGCCCGCCGGCCGCGAGGTCATCGTGGATCCCCTGGACGACCTGCGTCAGAAGAACCTGGCGGGTCTTTCCTTCGAGACGCTGCTCGCGCCCTTGGCCCGTGGGGGCCGGGTGGTGCTCGCGCCTCAGTTCCGCAACGCCTGCGCGGCCCGGGAGCGGGCCGCAGCCGGCCTTGATAGGCTGGACGAGACCCAGCTGCGCATGCTGAACCCCCACACCTACCCCGTGGGACTGGAAGCGGGCTTGAGCGATCGGCGCCGGGCGCTCGTGGCCGAGCTGCGCCACATTCTATAGGTTGAAGCGGCGCAGGGGCCGGCCCGAGCGGTCGGGGCCCTGCGCCGATGCGAGAGAGGCGGCCCCGCGGGGCTGCCGGGAAGGGGCGTTCATGGCGAACTGCCATCTCATTATCGACTCCTGCTGCGACCTGCCGCCGCAGGTGGTGAAGCGCGAGGGCGTCACCCTCATGGGCTTTCCCTACATGATGGAGGGGGGCACGTTCACCGATGACTTGTTCGATTCCTCCCCGGCCCAGGAGTTCTACGACGCCATGCGCAAGGGCTCCGAACCCTCCACGGCCCAGGTGGCCCTCTCGACCCTGACCGACACGTTCACGGCGGCCGCCCAGGAGGGGACGCCCTGCGTGTACCTGGCTTTCTCGAGCGGACTGTCGGCCACCTACGACGCCGCCTGCGTGGTGGCCGACCAGGTGCGGGCGGAGTATCCCGACTTCGAGCTGCACCTGGTGGACACCCACCTGGCCTCCGTGGCCGAGGGGCTGCTCATCTACGAGGCCCTCGTCCAGCATGAGAAGGGCATGACCGCCGCCGAGCTGGCCGCCTGGGCCGAGGAGGCCCGTTGCTTCGTGAACGAGGAGTTCATGGTGGACGATCTGGGGGCCCTGCGCCGTGGCGGCCGCATCCCGGCCTCGGTGGCCGTGGCCGGCGCCGCCCTGGACGTGAAGCCGCTGCTCGTGATCGGGGAGGACGGCAAGCTGGCCCTCACGGGCGTGGCCCGCGGCCGCAAGAAGGGCATCAAGCAGCTCGTGGAGTTCTACAAGAAGAACGCGGATGCCTCGGGGCCGAGCCATGTGGCCCTCATCGGCCATGCCGATTGCCCCAAGGACGCCGCCCGCCTGCGGGAACTGTTGCTGAAGGAGGACCCGAACCTGTTCGTGCTGGAATGCAGCATCGGACCGGTCATCGGCAGCCACGTGGGGCCCGAGATGCTGGCCGTGGTGTTCTGGGGCGCCGACAAGCGCGACAACATGTCCGTGGCCGACCGCATCGCCCGCAAGGTGAAGGGGGAGAAGTAATGGCCGCATCCTATGCCTACGTGGGGGCACCCACGTTCATCAAGGCCGTTCAGGGCCGCCTTGCCGATGCCGGGCTCGTCCGCGCCGAGGACACGGCCTCGGCCGACATCATCGTCACCTTCTGCACGACCGCCTCGGCTCTGGAGGATCTCTACTTCGGCGACGACGGTCTGGTGAGCAGCGCCGGCCCGGGCACCGTGCTGGTGGACCTGTCGGCCACCACGCCGAACTTCGCCCGGGAGATCAACGCCGTGGCGACGGTGAACGACCTGGTCATGGTGGAAGCGCCCCTCACGGTGCGCTCGCTCGTGGCCGCCGAGGCCTTCGCCCAGGAGAACCTGCTGGGGCCCGTGGCCTCGGAGAGCGAGCTGTCCGAGGGAGTGCGCACGCTGCTGGAGGCCATCTTCGGGGAAGTGGTGGAGGTGGGCGCCCCCGGCCGGGCCCAGCTCATGCGCAGCACCCACACCCTGCCCCTGGCCGCGAACCTGGCCTCGGCCATCGAGGCCGTGGCCCTCGACGATGCGGCCGCCCGCTCCGTGGGGGCCCTCGATGCCGACCAGGTGCCGCTGTTCTGCACGGTGAGCACCGATCCGGTGGTACGGGCCGTGCAGCAGCAGCGCTTCACCGGGGACTACACGGCCGAGATGCTGCTGGCCGAGCTGTCGGCCGCCCTCATGGCCGCCGACGACGCCGAGGTGATCCTGCCTGGCGTGGAGGCGACCATGCACCTGCTGGAGCTTCTGGCCGTCATCGGCGGGGCGGACATGGCCCCGGCGGCCCTGGCCCTGGTGTACCGCGACGAGGCCGCCGGCGCCGCGGCGGGGCTTGACTGGGCCCGGGCCGAGCAGGCCTACGGCCACGGCGGCGACCACGACCACGGCGAGGACTGGAACGACTACGACGACCCGGACTGGGCCGACGGCGCCGACTACGATGACTTCGACTACACCGCAAACTAGTTGCGAGCCATCGCCGAGCGGAGCCGGCGCGCACGGACTGCTTGACGCTGCGAGTTGCCATCGGGGTCGGGGATGCGGGGCGCCTTGATTCGTCGTTTCGTTTCTACCGGCCCTTGCTTTGTGCAGCAAACGCCGCGAAGTAGATGTCTCTGCCAGAAGGACCTCGTAAAAAGTTCTCCAAGGAAAACCATGATCAGGTGTTATGGCGTCTATCGGAGATAGATTTGCTTCATGGTGAGAGATTGGAATGAGGGAAAGTCTATCTCGCGGCGTTTGCTGCGCAGATTGAGGGGTTTGAGATGCAGGAACTGAAATCGGTCGGTCAAGGTGGCCCGCGCCCCCTCTGCGCATTGCCGTCGTCGTGTGGTTTGTGTCCCCGCGCCTGTGGGGCGAATCGGGCGGCGGGGGAGCGCGGGGTATGCGGGGCCGATGGGCGCCTACTGGTGGCCCGCGCGGCCCTGCACTTCTGGGAGGAGCCGCCCATTTCCGGCGAGGACGGTTCCGGCACCATTTTCTTCGCGGGCTGCCCCCTGGGCTGCGTGTACTGCCAGAACGCCGAGATCGCCCTGGCCGAGCATGCCCGGGAGATCACCGTGGAACGGCTCGCCGCCATTATGAAAGAGCTGGAGGTGGCCGGGGCGCTCAATATCAACTGCGTGACCCCCACCCACTACGCGCCCCAGATTCGCGCGGCGGTGGCTCAGGCGCGCGCCCGGGGCGTGGCGCTGCCGGTGCTGTGGAACACGGGCGGCTACGAGACCGTGGAGGCGGTGCGGGCCAACGGCGGTTGCGTGGATGCCTACCTCACCGACTTCAAGTACGCCGATCCCTCGCTGGCCCGGCGCTATTCCCATGCGGCCGACTACCCGGAGGCGGCCCTGGAGGCCCTGGAGGCCATGGTGGAGGAAGCGGGACCCGTGCGCTATGACGAGTACCGCGGCCAGGAGCGCCTTGTGGGCGGCGTGGTGGTGCGCCATCTCATGCTGCCCGGGGCCCTGGAGAACTCGAAGGCCGTGGTGCGCCTGCTGCACGGGCGCTTCGGCGACGCCATTCGCCTCTCCCTCATGAACCAGTACACGCCGGTGCTCGCCCGCGCCGCCGAAGCGGGCAGCACCCGGGCCGCCGCCGTGCTGGCGGTCAGCCCCGAGCTGGCTGAGACCGTGCCCGACGACGAGTACGAGGCGCTGCTCGACTTCGCCGACGAGCTGGGGGTGCGCGACTACTTCTGGCAGGAGGGCGGCGCGGCCGAGGAGAGCTTCATCCCGCCCTTCGACTTCACGGGGGTGTGATCTTTCGCCTGCGCTGGGACGGGGCGCGGCCGATGGTGTAGGATAGTGCAAAGCCGTAGCGACTCCCCGTTCGCGATGCCCTTGAAAGGAGCACCTGTGATTAAGATCGTGACCGATTCCGTCTCCTCCATTCCCGCCGAGATGGCCCGGGAGCGCGATATCGAGGTGGTCTCCCTGTTCGTGAACCGCGACGGGCGCGAGTACCGCGAGACCGATATGGACGTGGAAGCGTTCTACGAGGATATCGCCTCCATGATCGACAACCCGCCCACCTCCAGCCAGCCCTCCCAGCACGGGCTGGAGGCGCTCTTCGACCGCGCCGCCGAGGCGGCCGACGAGGTGCTCGGCATCTTCCTGTCGTCGAAGATGTCCGGAACCTTCGAGGGGGCCGTGCGCAGCGCTCGGGCCTGCAAGGAGCGCTACGACCAGTTCCGCTGCACGCTCATCGATTCCACGTCGAATTGCGGCGACGAGCTGTTCGCCGTGCTGGACGCGGCCGATGCGCGCGATGCGGGGGCCTCCCTGGAAGAGTGCGCCCGGGCGGCGACGGACGCCGTGGCCGCCTCCCGCTTCATCTTCGCCCCCGAGAGCCTGGCGTTCCTGAAGGCCGGCGGCCGCATCGGCGGCGCCTCGGCCCTGCTCGGCGGCCTTTTGCGCATCTCCCCGGTGCTCACGGTGGCCGATTGGGAGACCGCCACCCTGGCCAAGGTGCGCACGTGGAAGAAGACGCTGGCCCATATGGTGGACGTCTTCAAGGAGGATATCGGGGCCTGCGGGCTCAAGCGCGTGGTGGTGCACTATATCGGCTCGGCCGCGCCGGCGGTGCAGTGGGCCCGCGATGCCATCGAGCCGGTGGTGGGCCGCGCCGTGGAGGTGCTGCCCGTGAGCCCGGTCATCGGCGTGCACGTGGGGCCGGCCGTGGGGCTTGCCTACGAGTGCGAGCGCCCGGTGCCCGGCAAGCTGACCGCCCCCGCCAGCGAGCTGGTGTTCAGTTTGTAAGGGGCGCCGAGGCCAAACAAGGGGCGTCCCGCGGGACGGCCGGTTCTAGATACGATGGATGGGGGCGCACAAAGGGGCGCCCCCGCTTTGCATGGGGTTACGATCGGGCCTTGCGTAGGGCAGCGGGGCTCTCCTGGAGCTCGGTGAGGTTCTTCCAGAAGCGCTTGGGCATGAACTGGCGGCGCAGCTCGGGGTTGTAGCGGGCATCCACCGACACTGAGCGGTAGAACGTGCGCCAGGCGTCGCTGAACAGCGCCTCGTCGGCGGTGGGGTTGGGGAGGATCCGGGCGAGATCGCCTTGGCCGGCGGTGGCCACGAGGTGCCAGTCGCCCCCGTCGTAGACGCCGGCCAGTTCATGCACCTCATCGTAGATGATGAAGGGCTGCACGCCGAGCCGTTCTACAAAGTGGTCCATGACCAGCGGCACCACCGATGCCTTGGGGTTCACCCGGGCGAACCACACCTCGGTGCTGGCCCCGCCGCCCTCGCCCTCGCCCCGCAGGTGCTGGAAACGGACGAACTGGCGCATATGCTCGCATTCCTGGCTGATGGAGCGGGAAATGCGGAAGAGCCGCTCTACGGCCGGATGGGTGATGTCGGACAGTGCGCGGCCCCGCATCTTGGGGCAGGGGCCCACACCGCCGCGCCCTTTGCAGGAGGCCCGTTTGCGGCAGTGCTCGCAGTTGCGGCGCTTCTGCTCGTCCATGGCGTAGCGCACGAAGCGGTAGGCGGCGGTGCCCGCATCGGGCTCGTCGGAGCAGCTGGCCTGCTTCACGGCATGGGCCGCTCGCCAGCCGCAGGCCCGCTTCACGCCGCGCAGCACGCGGGCCGCATGGCCCATGTTCGTGGGGATGGGCGCCACCCGCTGGCCCAGGCGGGGCTGGAGCCGGCTCTCGGGCACCACATCGGTCGGGTTCTCGCGGCGCTCGTAGGCGGCGAAGATGGCCGAGAGCAGCCCTTCCAAGGTGCCATCGTAAGCGTAGGCCACCTCGTCGTAGATAGCCTCCGGGCTCGCCGACGGGGTGGCCGGCCGGGGAGGGGAGCCCGCCCCGGCCGCGACGGCGGGAAGCGAATCTGCGGCAGGCCGGTGCGCGACGGTCGGCGAAGAGGTTGCGGGCGTGTCGTGGTCTGTGCGGTGCACGGTGCCCTCCTAGGCCACCGAGAGCAGCGGCTCGCGGGTGTCGTGGCCGTGCTCGGCGCTCTCCTGTGCCGCGCTTTCACGTCCAGGGCGGTACGCTTCTGCACCGAAGGCCTGTCGCCGTTCGCCTGCGGTGCCACCGCCCATCGCCGGGGCCGTCGTTGCCTGGGCCAGGGCACGGCGCTGGGCCTCGAAGGCGACATCGAGGGCGGCGCGGTTGGCGGGGCTCGCCTCGGGGAGCACCGGCGGAGCGTCCACCGCCTCGAAGAGGCTCATCTGGCCCTGCACGGCCCGGTCGGCACGGCGCCCGTGGCGGCCGCCCTCGATGGGGGCGGAAAGGCGCGCGTGCAGCGCATCGCGGGAGAAATCGATGCCGGAGCCCCCGTAGGCGCCGTTCATGGTGATGAAGTAGCGGGCCCGCTTGTAGGCGATGCCGAGCTTGCGCAACTCCGCCTCGCCCAGAGTGGACTGGCGCCGGGCCCGCAGGATGAGCCGCGCTCCGCGCACGCCGATGCCGGGTACGCGCAGCAGCGCCTCCAGGGGCGCGGTGTTCACCTCCACGGGGAAGAAGTCCAGGTGGTTCAGGGCCCAGTTGGCCTTCGGATCCACATCGGGGGCGAGGAAGGGGTTCTCCTCGTCGATGATCTCGCTTACGTCGAACCCGTAGTAGCGCAGCAGCCAATCGGCCTGGTACAGGCGGTGCTCGCGGTTCAGCTGCACGGCATCGGTGGCGGGCAGGAGCGGGTCGGCCACCACGGGCAGGTAGGCGCTGAAGAACACGCGCTTCAAGGACAGCTGGGTGTAGAGCGCCGCCGACAGGTTCAGGATCTGGTAGTCGCTCTCCGGGGTGGCACCGACGATCATCTGGGTGGACTGGCCCGCCGGGGCGAAGGCCCGCGTCTTGCGGGCGGTCTTCTTCTGGAGGTACACCGTGGTGCGGCGCTGGGCGAGGGCGCGGGATTCCTTGTCTTCGGCCACCGATTCGTAGATGTGCCGCATGGGGCGCAGGATGGAATGACGCGATTTGTTGGGGGCCAGAAGCCCCAGGCTCTGCTTGCTCGGCAGTTCCAGGTTCACCGAGAGGCGGTCGGACAGACGGCCCAGCTCGTCGATGAGCTCCAAAGACGTGCCGGGGATGGTCTTGGTGTGGATGTAGCCGCGAAAGCCGTACTCATCCCGCAGGATGCGCAGGGCCTCTATCATGAGCTCGGTGGTGCGGTCGGGGCAGCCGGCCACCCCCGAGGAGAGGAAGAGCCCCTCGATGTAGTTGCGGCGGTAGAACCCGATGGTGAGATCGGCCAGCTCGCGCGGGGTGAAGGCCGTGCGCGCGACCGCGGCGTTGCTGGCGCGGTTCACGCAGTAGGCGCAGTCGTAGACGCAGGCGTTGGTCATGAGCACCTTCAGCAGCGTGACGCAGCGCCCGTCGGGCGTGAAGGAATGGCAGCAGCCTGCCTGGTGCGCCGCGCCCAGCTGCCCCTTCTTCCCCGAGCGCTGCACGCCGGAGGAGGTGCAGGCCACGTCGTACTTCGCCGCATCGGCCAGCACTTCCAGCTTCTCGATGACGTTCACCGCGTTACCCCTTCCAGCCGACGGCACCTCATAAGCACACCTGTTCGCACGAATGAATGTACGCTATAATAACCGAATAAATGTTCGGGTGTCAACTGCTCTCCCGTTGACCGGATGAGGCGCTCCATGGGTTTTCGGCATGAGGGCGGCACGGTCTTCGGAGGTGGTTCAATGGGTCACGACAGGGAAAAAATATTATACTTTGAAGTATTATACTTTAGAGTATAATACTATGTAACCATGGCAGAGTTGCAGGAAGGAGCGCCATTATGGGCCCGTTCGTCGATCGCGTTGAGGAGCTTGCCACGCTGGAAGAGCAGTACGCCGAATCCCAGGCTGCCCTGGTAGTCATCTACGGTCGCCGCCGCGTCGGGAAGACGGCGCTCATCACGGAGTTCGTCCGCGACAAGCGTGCCCTGTACTTTTTGGCCACCGAGGAATCGGAGGAGCAGAACCGGGTGGCCTTTCAAAAGCAGGTGGCTGCGCTCACAGGCGACAATTTGCTCGGCCAGGTATCCGTCGACAACTGGGACATTCTCTTTGACCGCTTGACGCAAAGCGGTGAACGCCTCGTCATCGCGCTAGACGAGTTCCAATACCTCGGCAAGGCGAACCCGGCGTTCCCCTCTGTCTTTCAGCGCCTGTGGGATACGATGCTCAGCAAACGCAACGTGATGATCATCCTCTGCGGCTCGCTTGTTTCGCTTATGGAAAGCCAGGTCCTCTCCTATAGCAGCCCTCTGTACGGAAGGCGTACGGCGCAGATTCGCATGCGGCAGATACCCTTCCGGTTCTACGGGGATTTCTTTCCCGCTAAAACGGGGTATCGCGAGTTGGTCGAGCTGTACAGCGTTACCGGCGGCGTTCCCAAGTACATCGAGAGCTTCAAGGACACCGGGGATGTGTATCGCGGCATTGAGAGAAGCGTCCTGAATTCCAACAGCTATCTGTACGACGAGCCGAACTTCCTTTTATCGAAGGAAGTGAGCGAGGTGGGAACCTATTTCTCCATTTTGCGGGCAGTGGCGGCGGGAAACCGCAAAAGCGGCCAGATCGCGGCGGCGTTGAACGTGAAGCAGACGGGATTGTCGAAGTACCTGAAGGTGCTCGAGGGGCTCGACGTGCTGGACCGCACGGTGCCGGTGACGGAGGCGAATCCCGAGAAGAGTAAGAAGGGCCTTTATCGCATCAAGGACAATTATCTCAGGTTCTGGTTCCGCTTCGTCTTTCCCCAGATGGGGCTTTTGGAAACGGGGCACCGGGCGGAAGCGCTCAAAACGATCAAGTGGAACTTCATTGACGGACAAGTCTCCTATGTGTACGAGGACGTGTGCCGCGACCGTCTGTGGGATGCGGGCGCGGGAGGGGCGCTGTCCTTCATGCCTGAGCGCGTGGGTGCTTGGTGGGGTGCGCGCGATGTCGAGCTGGATGTCGTGGGGTTGAGCGTGGATGCGGGGCGGGCAGCATTCGGCGAGTGCAAGTTCTGGTCGAAGCCCGTGGGGGCCAATGTTTTGGCTCACTTGGAAGAACAGGTGCAAAAGGCATTGAGCGACCCGGCTTTTCAACGTTTTGGGAAGGCTCCGGTATACGTCCTCTTCAGCGTGAGCGGCTTCTCCGACGACCTGCGCGCCCTGGCACGCACGCGCGAGGACGTGCTGCTGCTCGAATAACCCCAAAAAAGTTCCGGAGCCACTCGCTGTCCGCGATAGTTTTCACCAGTTCGGCAGGGTGGGACGCTCGAATGGGGTATCATAGGTGCACAAGAAAATATGAGGGATTCCCTCGTGGATGAAAGGGCGGTCATGGAGGCTTACAAGCGCGAGTTCATCGAGTTCATGGTTCAAAGCGACGTGCTGAAGTTCGGCGACTTCACGTTGAAGAGCGGGCGCAAGTCGCCGTTTTTCATGAACGCGGGGGCCTATGTGACCGGCGAGCAGCTGCACCGGCTGGGCCTGTACTACGCCCAGGCCATCAACGACAATTTCGGGCTCGACTTCGACGTGGTGTTCGGGCCGGCCTACAAGGGCATTCCCCTAGCCGTGGTCACCGCCATGGCGCTGCAGGAGCTGTACGGCAAGGAAGTGAAGTACTGCTGCAACCGCAAGGAAGTGAAGGACCACGGGGCCGATGCGGGCAACCTGCTCGGCGCCGAGCTGCATGATGGCGATAAGGTCATCATGGTGGAGGACGTGACCACCTCGGGCAAGTCCATCGACGAGACCTATCCCATCGTGACGGGCGCGGCCAATGTTGCCGTGCAGGGGCTCATCGTGTCGCTCAACCGCATGGAGGTGGGAAAGGGCGGCGTGACCACGGCCCAGAAGGAGATCGAGGCGAAGTACGGCTTCCCGGTGGCCTCCATCGTGTCCATGGCCGAGGTGAAGGAATGCCTGCACAACCGCGAGGTGGCCGGCCGCGTGGTCATCGACGACGATATCGCCGCCGCCATCGACGCCTACTACGAGCAGTGGGGCGCCAAGGAGTAGCCGCTTCTGGGCGCGGGGCGGCGATCTTCCATGCCGGCGGTGCCGTTGCGCCGTTGTGACTTTCCTAAATGGAAAGCTTGTCGTACAATAAGCGGATGCGGCGTCATCTTCGGGGAGGGAGAGGTGCCGCATGCACGGCGCCAGTGTGGCTCAACGGTAGAGCAACTGATTTGTAATCAGTGGGTTGCGGGTTCGATTCCTGTCACTGGCTCCATAATCATAGACAGGCCATCGTTGGTTTTCCAGCGGTGGCCTGTTTGGCTTTCAAGGCGGGGCCTCCGTCGTGCTAGAATGGCCCCTGAACCACAGAGACGGAAGGACCGCCCGTTTATGCAGACCTATGTTGCCCACTACCAGTCACCCAAGGGATCCCACGACCGCGAGCGCGGTCTCTTCGAATTCCAAAGCGAGGCGCGGGCCGGCACCAAGGCCAATGCCCACGACGCACGGCTGAAGATGCTGGAGCTGTTCGGGGCCGGCGCGGTGTCCTGGACCATCGAGAAAGTGGAGCGCAAGGCCGCGGCCCCGGCCGAGAAGCAGGAGAAGACCACCGACGGCCAGATGGCGCTGGATTTCCGTCCCCCCAAGCCCGAGCGCAAGCGAAAGCACTCCAAGGGGTACTGGTAGGCAGTTAAAAGGAGCATCGTTTATGAAGAAGAAGCAGATCAAGTTCTTGAAGCAGCTGGTGGAGACCCCCTCTCCGACCGGCTTCGAGGAACCGGTGGCGGCGCTGGTGCGCGAGCGGCTGGGGGAGGTGGCCGACGAGGTGTCCACCGATACCATGGGCAGCGTGGCCGCAGTGCTTTCCGGCACCGACGAGGCCGCGCCCTCGCTCATGCTGGCGGCCCACATGGACGAGATCGGCCTCATGGTCACCTACATCTCTCCGGAGGGCTTCCTGTCGGTGGCTTCCCTCGGCGGCGTGGACGCGGCCATTCTGCCCGGCATGCGCGTGGACGTGCACACGGCGAGCGGCGTGCTGCGCGGTGTCGTGGGCCGCAAGCCCATCCACCTCATCGAGCCCGACGAGCGCAAGAACGTCACGCCCCTTTCGGGCCTCGTGATCGATCTGGGCATGAAGGCCAAGCGCGTGCGGAAGCTCGTGGCCGTGGGCGATCCCATCACCTTCGGCGTGGGCTTCGAGCGCTTCGGCGACGACATGGCCGTCTCCAAGTGCTTCGACGACAAGTGCGGCGTGTGGGTGGCCTGCCGCGTCATGGAGAAGCTGGCCGAGGCCGGTCGCGCGGCGGGCGATTTTGTCGCCGTGGCCACCACCCAGGAGGAGATCGGCACCCGCGGCGCGCAGACGAGTGCCCATGCCGTGAACCCCGACGTGGCCCTGGCCTTCGACGTGACCCACGCCACCGACTACCCGGGCATCGACGCCACCAAGTACGGCAAGATCGTCTGCGGCGGCGGCCCGGTCATCGCCCGCGGCCCGAACATCAACCCGGTGGTCTTCGAGCGCTTGGTGGCCGCGGCCAAGGCCGAGGGCATTCCCTACCAGCTGGAGGCCGAGCCGAGTGTGACCGGCACCGACGCCCGGGCCATCCAGGTCACGCGTGCCGGCATTCCCACGGGCCTCATCTCGGTGCCGCTGCGCTACATGCACACGCCCACCGAGGTGGTGTGCCTGGCCGACCTGGACGCCACGGTGCGCCTCATCACCCGCTTCGCCCGCGATCTTACCTCCGAGGTCAGCTTCGTGCCGGGCATGGGCGGCGCCATCGCCGGCGGTGAGGCGGATGCCGAGGCAGCGGGGGAGGAGTAGCACCGTGCCCAAGCGCGACGAGAAGACCATCGCGAAGAACCGCCGGGCCCTTCACGACTACGAGATTTTGGAGACCTACGAGGCGGGCATCGAGCTGACGGGCACCGAGGTGCGCTCCCTGCGCGAGAACAACTGCCAGCTCACCGACTGCTTCGCCCTCATCCGCAACGGCGAGGTGTGGCTGAACAACGTGCACATCCCGCCCTACGCCAACGGGTCCATCTTCAACCCCGATCCCGACCGCAAGCGCCGGCTTCTGCTGCACAAGAAGCAGATCCGCTACCTGGACGGGAAGGTGGTCGAGAAGGGTCTGGCCATCGTGCCGTTGAAGATGTACTTCAACACCGACGGCCGGGTGAAGGTGGAGCTGGCTCTGGCCCGGGGCAAGAAGCTCTACGACAAGCGGGCGAGCATGAAGGAACGGGACGCCAAGCGCGAGATCGACCGTGCCATGAAAGAGCGTTCACGTTAGGGAAACGAAACCGCGCCGTCTGGGCGAGACGGGCGGCAGGATGACATCATGGGTGTGCGGCCGCCGCAGCGGCCCTGAAGGACGGACACGATAAAAGGAGTGCTGCCATGGGTCTGGACGAAGAGCTGGAGAGCATGGAAGAGCTCGGCGAGACCGATGCCGAGTGGACCGACCAGGAAACCGAGCTTGAGGACGTGGAAAGCGACGAGGACGAGATCTTCGGCGAAGATGCGGCGGAAAGCGATGTGGAGCACGCCTACGACAGCTTCATGACCGACAACGAGGCCGACTACGACGGCTGGGACGAGGACGAAGTGGAGCGGGCCGTGCAGGACGAGGAGGACGCCGACGTGCTGCACTCCGAGGGCTACCACATTGAAGAGGTGCCCGAAGAGGAGAGCGAGATCATCGAGATGGAGATCGAGGACGGTGACGTGCACGCGGTCATCGTGGACGAGTTCGACAACGAGATCGGCTTCATCCTGCTGGACGAGGACGGCAACGAGGTGGAGTACTACTACGTCGACGAGGACAACGACAGCGACGGCGTGCGCGTGGAGCGCACCTCCGGCGGCGACGAGTTCGATCTGGGCATCAGCCGCGAGGGCGTGGCGGCGGCCACCAAGGATGTGAACGCCATCTACAAGGACGGCGTGGCCGTGGCCGCGGAGCTGAAGGGCACCTTCGACGAGATCGCCGACTCCCTGAGCTTCCTCAAGAAGAAAAAGTAACGGCGACGCCGCGCTGTCAAAACGGCAACCAAGGGACCGGCCGCCCGCTCAGGGCGCCGTGGGGCCCTACCATGGACGGGAGCGATCGGACTGGTCGCTCCCGTTTCGTCGTTAGGAGATCATCATGTGCACGGGCGTTCGCTTCGCTGACAGCAAGGGCAATCTGTACTTCGGCCGCAACCTGGATTGGTGCGAGCACTACGGGGAGGGCGTGGTCATCACCCCGCGGGGTGCCCGCATCCCCTCGCCGTTTCTGGGCACCATCGAGCCGAAGCATGCCTGCATCGGCATGGCCATCATCGAGGCGGGGGCGCCTCTGTACTTCGACTGCGCCAACGAGGCGGGCCTGGCCGTGGCGGGACTGAACTTCCCCGGCTACGCGGTGTTCGCCCCCGAGCCCGTGGAGGGCACCGTGAACCTGGCCGCCTACGAGGTGCCCCTGTGGATCGCCTCCCAGTTCGCCACCGTGGCCGAGGTGCGCGCGGCCCTGGACGGCGTGACCATCGTGAACAAAGCCGTGAACGATCTGTGGGCCGTCTCGCCTTTGCACTGGATCGTGGGCGACGGGGCCGAGTCCCTCATCATCGAGTGCGAGGCCGACGGCATGCACGTCTACGACAACGGCCTGGACGTGCTGACCAACCAGCCGCCCTTCCCCTGGCACGCCGAGAACGTGCGCAACTATATGCACGTGAGCTGCGAGCATCCCGAGCCCGTCACCTGGACCCGCGACACTTTGAAGGCCTTCGGCACCGGTGCCGGCATGGCGGGCTTCCCCGGCGGCTACGACCCGGCCAGCCGCTTTGTGCGGGCCGCCTTCCTGAATGCGAACTACCCGGCCGAGGAAGGGGAGGCCGCCAACGTGACGCGCCTGTTCCGCACGCTGGAGGGGGCCTCCATGTGCAAGGGCGGGGCGAAGATGACCGACGGCCGCTACGAGTACACCCTGTTCTCCGACGGCTTCTCCTCGGCGACGCGCACCTACTACTGGTGCACCTACGAGGAGCCGGCGCGCCAGAGCGCGTGCATGGACGACTACGACCTGGACGGCGCCGAGCTGCTGCGCGTGGCCGCGGCCTAGGGCTGTGGAACCGCGCCCTTGACAGCGGGGCCGGGGCGGCTACAATAAACCGATACCCTTATTGGGGGCGACTGGTTTCGACATGGTAAGTCCGAAACGAGGAGCAGGTCGTGGTCTCCTCGCCACGTAAAACAGGGGTACCGTCAAGTTAATTGGCAAAAACACTGCTAAGACCGGCTACTACATGCCGGCCGCCATGGCTGCCTAACAGCAACCTGGTGATCGCCGACCCCGGTGTTTCCCCGAACCGGGCAAGGCGTCAACTTGAGGGGAATGCTCCCGGGCACGTAGCCGGTATGGCCCGGGAAAAGAGAGAACCGACTAGGAGCGGCCACGTTGGTTGGCGAACCGATCCGCTCCGAACCCCGATCGCCAACTAAGCTTGTAGAGCCTCGTGGACGATTTAGTATGGACCGGAGTTCGATTCTCCGCGCCTCCACCAATCGACACCGCCCCTCTGACTGGTAACCTGCCTGGTCAGAGGGGCTTTTTCTTTGATGGGTTGCAGTGGTGCCGCCGGAGGGCGGCCCCCTGTTGGCCAGAGGCGACCAGGGGTTTCTCGCGTTTCCTCACGGGCGTTAGCCAATAATTAACCAATAGACCGACCGAAAGCGGGAAGGGCGACGGCCCTCTTCCAAAATCTTAATAAAAACAGTCATATTCAGGGGAAACGTCTGAATCTCGCGTAAGTCTTGTGGACGGGTCGCGGAGAATGACCCCTGTGCGGGCTTTGAGGGGTGCTCCTGTGTGAAAGTGGCACCATGGCCGCGGGTGCGGAGCCGAACGGGCGGGGAGTGTCGTATAATAGGGCGAAACTCGCTGAGATCGGAGCGCCGGGCAGGCGGCCCTCCGTTGACGAACGACATCCATGGAAGCGCGATATGGCTCAGAATAAACAGGGACATCACGGTAAGAAGGACGGTGCGGCCAAGCCCAAGCGCGGCCGCGAGTTCCGCATCCCCTCGGGGGCGCCCCGGGCTGCCGGTTCTCCGGGCGCTGCGGCCCCGGGCGGGGGAGCGCTCTCGGCAACGGGGGGCATCGCCCCGCTGCGCGACCAGGGCCCCGCATCTACTGGAGCCCACGCTCCGGTGACCTCCGCCGCTCCCGGCTCCACTGGCGCCCACGGTCCCGTGCCGGCCGCCTCTCCGGCCTCCACCGGATCCGTGCCCGTGATGCGCCCCGATTCCGCCGGATCCACGGTGCCCGTGCGCACTGGCTCCACGGGGGCCATGGCGCCAGTGCGCCCTGCCTCCACCGGATCGATGCCGCCGGTGCCCCCGCAGGGGCCCGAGCCGGCTTCCCCCTTCGCCGGGGGGTACGTGCCCAGCTACCAGGCGAGCCCCGTGCCGCCGGAGGAGAAGCGTCACCGCGGCCTCAAGATCTTCGGCATCACCGTGGGCATCATCCTCGGCGTGCTCGCCATCGTGTACCTCGCGGGCGCCTTCATCTTCATGGGGCGCTTCTTCCCCAACAGCTCTATCATCGACATGGACATCTCGGGCAAGACTCCTGAGGAAGTGCACCAGATGCTCGACGGGGTGCTCGGCGACTACACCTTCAAGGTGGAGGGCCATGGCCTGAGTCTCACCCTGTCCGCTGCCGACATGGGCATGTCCCTGGACAGCCAGTCCATCGCCGACGGCCTCCTGTCCGAGATGAACCCCTGGGCCTGGCCCTACGAGGTGTTCCAGAACCACGACGACACCGATGATTTGGTATCCACCTTCGAGGAGACCAAGCTCGCCGACACCATCCACGCCGCCGTGGAGGAGGCCAACGCCCGCGGCACGGCCCCCAAGAACGCCATGGTGGCCTACGATGCCGCCGAGCACGCCTTCGTCGTGGTGCCCGAGGAGGAGGGCAACACCCTGCTCGCCGACAAGGTCATGGACGAGGTGGCCCGCGGCACGGTGAACTTCGCCCCGAAGGTGACTTTGAGCGACGCGGTGCTTGCCCGGCCCGAGGTGCTCTCGAGCGATCCGGCCCTGGCCGCTGCCCGCGACGAGGCAAACAAGTACGTCTCGGCCCCTGTGAGCGTGACCATGGAGGGCACCGAGCGGCTGGCCATCGATGCCGATGCCATCGCGGCCCACATCACCATCGGCGACGACCTGTCCGTCACCTACGATCCTGAGCCTTTGGTGGCCATGGTGAAGGAGCAGGTGAACGCCATGGACACCACGGGCGCCGAGCGCGCCTATGCCCGTCCCGACGGCAAGCAGATCGTGGTGAAGGGCGGCGACTACGGCTGGATCACCGACAGCGAGGCCACGGCCGAGGCGGTGCGCGAGGCGCTCGTGAACGCTGTGGGCGGTCCCATCGAGATCACCATGAAGCAGCGGGCGGCCCAGGCCCCGGACCAGTACGGTCGCGATTTCGGCGCCCGCTACATCGACGTGGACCTGACCGAGCAGTACGCCCGCTTCTACGACAGCGACGGCTCCATCCTGTGGGAGAGCGACATCGTCTCGGGCAAGCCGGCCGACGGTCGGGCCACTCCCGAGGGCACTTACTATATCAAGACCAACGACGGGAAGTCGGTGCTGCGCGGCTACAAGCCGGACGGCACGAAGGACTACGAGACCGAGGTGGCCTACTGGATGCCCTTTAAGGACAACTCCATCGGCTTCCACGATGCCGGCTGGCAGGCCCAGTTCGGCGGCGATTGGTACCTGGAGCACGGCAGCCACGGCTGCATCAACCTGCCCCCCGAGAAGGCCGAGGAGCTCCACGGACTCCTCTCCGTCGGCGACGTCGTCGTTGTCCACAGCTAGGGTACCCGTGCTTTCCATCCAGGACCGCCCCCTCGTGGGCGACGGCTACGACAACCGCCCCATCGGCGTGTTCGATTCCGGCTACGGCGGCCTGACCGTGGCTCGGGAGCTCCAGCGGCGCTTGCCCGAGGAGAGCATCGTCTACTTCGGCGACTCGGCTCGGTGCCCCTACGGGCCGCGGGACCAGGCGGAAGTGGACCGCTTCGTCCAGCAGATCTGCACCTGGCTTCTAGGTCAGGACGTGAAGATGATCGTCATCGCCTGCAACACCGCTACCGCCGCCGGGCTCTCCCATGCCCAGCGGGTCTTCGACGTGCCCGTGGTGGGCGTGGTGGAGCCGGGGGCGCGGGCGGCGGCCCACACCACCATGAACCGTCGGGTGGGGGTCATCGCCACCAAGGGCACCGTGGACTCCAACGCTTACTCCGAGGCCATCCGCCACATCGACGCCGGCATCACGGTGTTCTCCACGGCCACGCCGCGCTTCGTGGAAATAGCCGAGATGGGTCTGAAGCTGGCCGACGGCCCCATCGAGGACTATCTGTCCGGCGCCGCGAAGGTCTACATCCGTCCCGAGTTCGAGGAGATCGCCCGGGAGTACCTAGAGCCTTTGCGCCGCTGCGGGATCGACACCCTCGTGCTCGGGTGCACCCATTACCCGCTGCTGAAGGCCCTCATCGGCGGGGTCGTGGGCCGACCGGTCACCCTGGTCTCCTCGGCCGAGGAGACGGCCCGGGACGTGGACCACATCCTGCGCCGCCGCAGCAGCTTCGCCGAGCCGGGCAACGCGCCCACGGCCGCCTTCTTCACCACCGGCGCCGACACCGCCGAGTTCCGCCGCTTCGGCGGCCGGGTGCTCTCGCGCCCCATGGACGTGGTGGAGCACGTCGATCTGCCCGAGCTGGTCGTTTCGTAGCATCGGATCGGGGTTTTCGGGATCCCTCCTCCGCCGTGCTCGCTTGTCGGTTCCGATGACTCCGTGCGGTATACTTTGCCGAACGCATTGAGAAGAGCCCGAGAGAGGAAGCCCTATGAAGACCGTCGTCATCGCCACTAACAACGCCCACAAGGTATCCGAGATCCGCTCGGCCCTGAATTTCGAGGGCTGGGAGTTCGAGACCCTGGCCGAGGCCGGCCTGGTCTCCGATCCGGTGGAGGATGCCGACAGCTTCGAGGGGAACGCCCGCATCAAGGCCCGGGCTGCGGCCGAGGCCGCCCGCGCTGCCGGCCTGACGGTGGCCGTGCTCGCCGACGACTCGGGTCTGGCCGTGGATGCCCTGGACGGCGCCCCGGGGGTGTATTCGTCCCGCTATGCCGGTGCCGACGGCGATGATGCGGCCAACAATGCCAAGCTTTTGGCCGAGCTGGCCGCTGTTCCCGACGGAGAGCGGGCGGCTCGCTTCGTGTGCACCCTCGTGTTCATGGACGAGGACGGCGTCGAGACCGTGGCCCGGGGCACCATCGAGGGGACCATCGGCCGCGAAGAGCGGGGGAGCGAGGGCTTCGGCTACGACCCGCTGTTCATCCCCGATGCCTTCGGGGGCGGCCTCACTCTGGCCGAGGTGCCCCAGGCTCGCAAGAACGCCGTTTCCCACCGCGGCAACGCGCTGCGGGCCCTGCGTGACTCCCTGGCATCGGCCCGCTAGGCCGCCGGCGCGGGGCGGTTCCGGCGCGCCCCCTCGCCGCGGTGGCTCCATCGGTTCCGTCCGCGTTGCCGCGAGGTCTGCCAGGGCGGCAGGGGAGCACGGTGCCTGCGCCCGTGCACGAGCGTTCGCGGAAATCTGACAAAGCGCTCTTGACTTGTAGTCTACTCCATATGGTCTAATTGACGTGTAGTCTGTACGGGACGATTGGTGCAGCCCCGCTCGAAAGGGACCGAATGAAGATCGCGGAAGTTAGCAAGCGCTACGGTGTTTCCACCGATACGCTGCGCTATTACGAGCGCATCGGCCTGTTGCGCCACGTTCCGCGCAATAGGAGCGGTATCCGCGACTACGACGAGGCCAGCTGCAACGCCGTGGAGTTCGTCAAGTGCATGCGCGACGCCGGCATGTCCATCGAGTCCCTCGTCGAGTACATGGAGCTCATCGAGCAGGGAGACGAGACTCGGGCTGCCCGTAAGGAACTGCTCGCTCGCCAGAGCATCGCTATCCGCGAGCGCATCGCCGATCTGGAGCGGGCCCTTGAGCGCCTGGAGTACAAAATCGACCACTACGACGATATTATGGCCGACAGCGAACGGGCCCTTCGTCCCGAAGAGTAGCCGTCGACCATTCCTCGCTTTCCCAAAGGCCCTTGCGAATCTTCCGTGGGCTTTTTTCTTTTCGCAATCCATGGAGCCAACTCCAAGATTTATCATGCAGAGAACGAGAACCGACCGAGGGAGGGCCCGTGGGCTGCGACCATCATGAGAGCGGAGAGGGGCTGGGCGCCTTTGCCCGCCCCGATTACGACCGGGCCGCCCGCCAGGGGGCCGGCGAGGTGATCTACGGCGAGGGGAAGACCGCCGAGCAGGTCGTCGCCATCGCCGCGGCCCTGCTGGAGGCGGGGCAGCCCCGGGTGCTGACCACCCGGGTTGACGACGGGAAGGCCGCGGCGGTCAAGGCTTTGTGGGCCGAGCGAGGCCGCGCGGCCTCAGTGGCCGGTGCGGGTGCCACCCTCGCGGCCACCCTGCGGGCCCGTCCAGTGCCCCTGGTCTTCCACCGTGAGGCCCGCCTGCTCGTGTTCGGCGAGCTGGGCGCCCCCGACGGCGACGGGGTGGTGGCCGTGGTGGCGGCCGGCACGAGCGATCTGCCCGTGGCCGAGGAGGCGGCGCTGACCGCCGAGTTCCTCGGCAACGAGGTGCTGCGCTGCTACGACGTGGGGGTGGCGGGGTTGCACCGGCTGCTGGATGTGGCCGACGATCTGCGCCGGGCCCGGGCCATCGTGGCCGTGGCCGGCATGGAGGGGGCCCTGGCCAGCGTGGTGGGGGGCTTGGTGGACTGCCCGGTCATCGCCGTGCCCACCTCCGTGGGCTACGGGGCCTCCTTCGGCGGCATCGCGGCCCTGCTCGCCATGTTGAACTCCTGCGCGAGCGGGGTGTCGGTGGTGAACATCGACAACGGCTTCGGCGCCGCCTTCCAGGCGAGCGCCATCAACCATCTGAACACGCGCGGCGCGGCCGCGGGAAGGTAGGAGCCATGGGCTCGTTGCTCTATCTGGAATGCACCTCGGGCATCAGCGGCGACATGTGCGCCGCGGCCCTGTTGGACGTTGGCGCCAGCGAGGAGGCCGTGCGCCGGGCCCTGGACAGCCTAGCGGTGGAGGGCTTCACCGTGGAGATCAGCCGCGTGGTGAAGTCGGGCCTGGATGTGTGCGATTTCTCCGTGGTGTTGGACGAGGCCCACGAGAACCACGACCACGACATGGCCTATCTCCACGGAGCTGGGGAAGAGGGCGCCCGCTCCCACGGGGAAGATCATCCGCACGGTCACGGACACGACCATCCGCACGGCCATGCCCACGGGCACTCCTGCGACCACGGGCATGACCATTCGCACGCGCACTTCCATGGGCGCGATCATGCCCATTCCCACTCCCATGAGCATCGGGGGCTTGCCGAGATCGAGGCCCTCATCGACGGGGCGGCCATGACCGACGGGGCCCGGGCCATCGCCAAGAACATCTTCGGAATCGTGGCCGACGCCGAGGCCCGGGCCCATGGGGTGCCCCGGGAGGCGGTGCACTTCCACGAGGTGGGGGCCGTGGACTCCATCGCCGACATCGTGGCCATCGCCGTGGCCGTGGACGATCTGGCCCCCGACGGCGTGGTGGTGACCGATCTGCCCTGCGGCCGGGGCACCGTGCGCTGTCAGCACGGGCTCATCCCGGTGCCGGCCCCGGCCACGGCCTTCATCGCCGAGGCTTGCGGGCTGCCCCTCACCCCCGTGGCCGCAGACGGCGAGCTCGTCACGCCCACAGGCGCTGCCGTGGCCGGGGCCCTGCGCACCCAGGACGCCCTGCCGGAGCGCTTCGCCATCACCCGCATCGGCATGGGCGCGGGCAAGCGCGCCTACGACACCCCGGGCATTCTGCGGGCCATGCTGATAGAACCGCTCGCGTAATTCCCTTTGCTTTAGCACTCTACTGTGATAAAGTAACGGAAGCGCCCGGGGCGGTGTTCCCTGGCGATAATTCGCCTTTGGCCCCGCGCGGCCCGCGCTGCGGGCGCGAAGGCGGATAATATGAGAACTTCCGTAAGCAAAGGCCCACGAGTGGCGCTGCGGCCCAGGTGGCCGTCGCGCAGAGAGGGAGCGGTTCGTGAACGCAGTCACCCCATCGGGATTCCGCGATGTGCTGGCCGAGGAGGCGCGGGCCCGCGAGGTCATCACTCGCGCCGTGGCCGACCTGTTCGCCGAGCGCGGCTATGCTCCCATCGAGACGCCCACCCTGGAGGTGATGGACGTCGTGCGGGCCGGCGGCCGCATGCCCGCCTCGCCCTTCAAGTTCTTCGACTCCCATAACGACCTGCTGGCCATGCGCCCCGACGTGACCCTCCAGATCGCCCGCATGTGCGCCACGCGCCTGGCCGACGAGCCCGGCCCCTTGCGCTTCCGCTACACCCAGCGGGTGTTCCGCGAGGCCGAGGCCGACAACCAGGCCCAGGCCCGGGAGCTCACCCAGTGCGGCGTGGAGTGCATCGGCCCCACGGGGCCGACCGCCGATGCGGAGATCGTGGCCCTGTTCGCCGAGGCGCTCACCCTGGCCGGCGCCGGCACCTTCGTGCTGGGCCTGGCCACCGTGGGGGTGCTGCGGGCCCTGCTCGAGCGCTCCGGCGCCTCCGAGCCGTGGAAGGCCGCCGTGCTCGACGCCTACCACGACTCCGACTTCGTGGCCCTCGACCGCCTGTGCGCCGCCGGTGCCCCGGGCGCCGTGGCCGCCGCCGATGGGGACGCGGTGCCCGACCCGGGCTGCGTGGCCCCGGCCTACGCCGCTGCCATCGGGCGGCTGGCCCGCATCCGCGGGGCCCAGGACGCCATCGACGAGGTGCGGGCCCTGGCCGCGCCCCTCGGCTGCGTCGCCGACTTGGACGATTTCCAGGCCACCTACGACCGGCTCGCCGATGCCGGCCTGGCCGAGCGCATCCTCGTGGACTTCTCGGTGGTGAGCTCCTTCAACTACTACACGGGCATCGTCTTCGAGGCCTACGCCCCGGCCGTGGGATCGCCCTTGGGCTCCGGCGGCCGCTACGACCGCACCCTCGGCGCCTACGGCCCCGACCGCCCCGCCGCCGGCTTCGCCTTCTACCTGGAACAGGCCATGGCCGCCGCAGCCACGGCCGGTGATGAGGGGGTGGCGCGGCCTCTGCGCATCGCCGTGCCCAAGGGCTCGCTCAACGGCGAGGCCATCGCCTGCCTGGAAGAGGCGGGGCTCGATGTGACTGGGCTCGCGAACCCGGGCCGGTCCCTCGTCATTTCCAACCCCGGCGTGGACTACATCATCGTGCGCCCCTCCGACGCGCCGGTGTTCGTGGCCCTGGGGGCGGCCGACTGCGGCATCTGCGGCAAGGACTCGCTTCTGGAAGTGGGGGCCGACGTCGTGGAGCTCGTGGACCTGCGCTTCGGCGGCTGCCGCTTCGTCGTGGCCGAGGCCGCCGGCACCACGGCCGCCATCGAGGAGCGCTACCGCAAGCTCGGCGCCATGCGCGTGGCCACGAAGTACCCCTCCATCACCCGGGCCCACTTCGCCCGGCGCGGCACCCAGGTGGAGATCGTCTACCTCCACGGCAACGTGGAGCTGGCCCCCATGGTGGGGCTGGCCGACCGCATCGTGGACATCACGGCCACGGGCACCACCCTGGCCGAGAACAACCTGGAGATCGTCGACGAAGTGCTGGCCTCCACAGCCCGCTTCTTCGCCAACGGCTGCGCCCTGCGCACCGATGAGCGCATCGTGGAGCTGGCCCGCACCCTGGCCGCCCACGCCCCCGAGCACACCTACGCGCCCATCGCCGGCGCATCGAACCCCGCCTGACCGCCCCTGATCCCAAGGAGAAGACCCATGACCATGCGACGCGTTGACTTGCAGCCCACCGAGCCCTTCACCGCCGACTTCATCGACCGGGCGGGGGCCTTCAACCCCGGCGCCCTGGAGGCGGCCACGGCCATCATCGAGGAGGTGCGCGCGAAGGGCGACGCGGCCCTGCGGGCCTACACCGAGAAGTTCGACGGCGTGGCCATCGACGACTTCCGCGTGCCCGAGAGCGTCATCGAGGAGACCCTGGCCGCGGTTGATCCGGACACCATCGACGCCCTGAACCAGGCCGCGGCCCAGATCCGCGACTTCCACGAGCGCCAGAAGCAGCAGAGCTGGTTCTTCGCGCGGGAGGACGGGGCCATCGTGGGGTCGAAGGTGACGCCGTTGGATTCCGTGGGCATCTACGTGCCGGGCGGTCGGGCCCTGTATCCCTCCACCGTGCTCATGAACGCCCTGCCGGCCCAGGTGGCCGGCGTGGAGCGCATCGTGTGCGTGACGCCGCCCACCAAGGACGGCACCCTGGACGCCACGGTGCTGGCCGCCTGCAAGATCGCCGGCGTCACCGAGATCTACACCGTCGGCGGCGCCCAGGCCGTGGCGGCCCTGGCCTACGGCACCGAGACCATCCGCCCCGTGGCCAAGGTCACGGGCCCGGGCAACGCCTTCGTGGCCGCGGCGAAGAAGCTCGTCTCGGGGGATGTGGGCATCGATATGATCGCCGGCCCGTCGGAGGTGTGCGTCGTGGCCGATGAGACCGCCGACCCGTCCATGGTGGCCATCGATCTCATGGCCCAGGCCGAGCACGACCCCTTGGCTGCCTGCTACCTGGTCACCTTCTCGGACGCCTACGCCGACGCCGTGGAGGCGGCCATCGCCGACCATATGGAGCGCACCACCCGCGCCGACATCACCCGCGCCTCCCTGGACGACCACGGGCTCATCGTGGTGTGCCCCACCATGGAGCAGGCCTTGGAGGCGGTGAACGTCATCGCCCCGGAGCACTTGGAGATGCACGTGGCGAACGCCATGGAGTACCTCGGCGCCATCCGCAACGCCGGCGCCATCTTCCTGGGGGAGTGGACCCCCGAGGCCGTGGGCGACTACGTGGCCGGCCCCAACCACACCCTGCCCACCGGCGGCACGGCCCGCTACTCGTCGCCCCTTTCCGTGGACGACTTCGTGAAGAAGTCCTCCGTCATCCAGTACACGGCCGCCGCCCTGAAGAATGACGCCCGCTCCGTGGTGCAGATCGCCACCCACGAGGGGCTGTGGGCCCACGCCCAGTCCGTGGCCCTGCGCCTCCAGAGCCTGCTCGCCGCTGAGCAGGCGAGCGTGGCCGGCGGCAGCGCGGCGGCCGGGGTGGATGCCGGCGCGGATGCGACGACGACGGGCGCGGCCGATGAATAGGGTGCGCGCGGCGGCTCCGCAACTGGCGGGCCTTACGCCCTACGATCCGAAGTACCTGCCGGCCGAGGCGTTCCTGTCAGCCAATGAGAACCCGCGGGACGTCGACGGCGAGCTGCGGGCCCTCGTGGCCGACCGCATCGCGGCCGTGCCCTTCAACCGCTACCCGGACCCGCTGGCCAACGGCTTGCGCGACCGCATCGCGGAGGCCAACGGCCTGGAGCGGGAATGGGTGCTCATCGGCAACGGCGGTGACGAGCTTCTGTTCGACCTGGCCCTGGCCTGGGGCGGCCCGGGGCGTACTTGCCTGAACTTCCCGCCCACCTTCTCGGTGTACGCGGCCAACGCCCGGCTCACGAACACTACGGTGGTGGACATCGCCCGCCGCGACGACTTCTCCATCGACGAGGAGGCCACCTTCGAGCGCCTGGCCGCCGGCGACATCGACTATGTCATTGTGGCGAGTCCGAACAACCCCACGGGGCTGCGGGCCCCGGCCGACTTCCTCGAGCGGCTGCTGGATGCCACCGACGCCCTGGTCATGGTGGACGAGGCCTACTTCGAGTTCTCGCGCCAGACCGTGCGCCCCCTGCTCGCGACCCACGAGAACCTCGTCATCCTGCGCACGTTCTCCAAGGCGTTCTCCCTGGCCGGGGTGCGCCTCGGCTACATCCTGGCGAACCCGGCGGTCATTCGCGAGTTCATCAAGGTGCGCCAGCCCTATTCGGTGGACGCGGTGTCTCAGGTCGTCGGCGAGGTGATCTTCGAGCACCGGGCCCGGTTCGAGCCGGGCATCCGCGAGATCATCGAGGAGCGGGGCCGGGTCGCAGAGGCGCTGCGGGCAACTCCCGGCATCGTGCCGTTCCCGTCGGATTCCAACTGGATCCTGCTGCGCATGGAAGACGCCGGCGAGGCCTGGGAGTACCTCTACGAGCACGGGGTGCTCGTGCGCGACTTCTCGACGACGCCGCTTCTGGAGGGCTGTCTGCGCGTGACCATGGGCACTCCGGAGCAGAACGACCGGTTCATCAGCCTGCTGCGGGCCTTCGTGGCCGAGCGGGGGAGCCGCCGCGCCCAAGCGGCACGGGACTGAAGGAGGAGCATCATGGCGAGAGAGGCGACCATCATCCGCACGACGGCCGAGACCGACATCGCGGTGACCGTGAACCTGGACGGCACGGGACGGGCCGACGTGGCCTCGGGCATCGGGTTCTTCGATCACATGCTGAGCGCCCTCGCGCGCCACAGCCGCATGGATCTCGCGGTGCGTGTGGCGGGCGATCTGGAGGTAGACGGCCACCATTCCGTGGAAGACGCCGGCATCGTGCTGGGCCAGGCCCTGAGGGAGGCCTTGGGCGACAAGGCGGGCATCGCGCGCTTCGGCAGCGCGTTCGTGCCCATGGACGAGGCCCTGGTGCTGGCGGCCCTGGACATCTCCGGCCGGGGACAGCTGCACTGGGCCGTGGACGTGCCCTTCGGCATGGTGGGCGATTTCGATACCCAGCTGGCCCGGGAGTTCTTCATCGCCCTGGCCGCGAACGCCGGCATCACCCTGCACCTGCGCCAGCTGGCCGGCGACAACGTGCACCACATTCTGGAGGCGGCCTTCAAGGCCTGCGGCCGCGCCCTGCGCGAGGCCGTGGCCATCGACGGGGCCCTGGCCGGCGAGGTGCCCTCCACGAAGGGCGTGCTGTAGCCGGCGAGCCATGGGCGCCCGGCGTTGTTGACCGTAGCGGTGAGGGGAGTTGCGAAGCAGTGATCGTTGTCGTTGATTACCATAAAGGGAACCTGCTCTCGGTGGAGCGGGGTCTGCGCCAGGCGGGCGCCGAGGTCGTCGTCTCCGACGATCCGGCCCAGGTACGCGCGGCCGACGCCGTGGTGCTGCCCGGTGTGGGCGCCCTCGCCGATGCCGCCGCATCTTTGGAAGAGCTCGGCCTGGGCGCGGCCGTGACCGACGCCGTGGCCGCCGGGGCGCCGTTTCTCGGTATCTGCCTGGGCATGCACCTCATGTTCGAGCACGGCACCGAGCACGCCCCCGAAGCCGGCCCGCTGCCCGCGGGCCTGGGGCTCGTTGCCGGCACCGTGGACCTCATGCCCAAGACCGACGAGGCGGGCGCGGCCTATAAGATTCCCCATGTGGGGTGGAACTCCGTGGCGTGGGACGCGGCCGACCCGTTGTTCGACGGCCTTGAGAGCGGGGAGTACTTCTACTTCACCCACTCCTTCGCCGCCCCCGAGAGCGCCGCGACCATCGGACGCACCACCCACTCGGTCACCTTCCCCTGCGCCGTGCGCGTGCCCAGCCGTCCCGTGTGGGGCGTGCAGTTCCATCCCGAGAAGAGCTCGGATGCCGGCGCGCGCCTGCTCGCCAACTTCGTAACCGTTGCCGACGCCGCGGCGGCCCGCCGCGGCGACGCCGCTACCATGGCGGAAGATGCCGCCTCGTCAAAGGAGTAGCCATGTACCTCTTGCCCGCCATTGATATCCTGGACGGCCGCGCCGTGCGCCTGGCCCGGGGCGATTATGCCGCCGTCACCGTGTACCACGACGATCCCGCCACCCAGGCCCAGCTTTTCGAGGAAGACGGCGCGACCTGGCTCCATGTGGTGGACCTGGACGGCGCGAAGTCCAGCAACCCCGACAACATCGAGGTGGTGCGCCGCATTCTGGCCCGCACGAAGCTGAAGGTGGAAGTGGGCGGCGGCGTGCGCTCACTGGAGGTGGCCGACCGTTTGCTGGACGCCGGGGCCACTCGGGTCATCCTGGGCACCGCCCTTGTGCGCGACCCCGATTTCGCCCAGGCCGCTATGGAGAAGTTCGGCCCCGACGCGCTCGTGGCCGGCATCGACGCCAAGGCCGGCGAGGCCGCTGTGGCCGGCTGGACCGAAGGGTCCGGCGTGGCCGCCACCGACCTGGCCGCCCGTATGGCCTCCCAGGGCTTCGAGCACATCGTGTACACCGACATCGCCCGCGACGGCATGCAGACCGGCGTGGAGAACGGCGCCTACGAACGCATGGCCGCGGCCTTCGGCAACCCGGTCATCGTGTCGGGCGGCATCGCCACGGCCGCTGATATTGCGGCCCTGGCCCCCATCGCCGATGCCGTGGAGGGCGTCATCGCCGGCCGCGCCATCTACGAGGGCACCCTCTCCGTGGCCGACGGCGTGGCCGCCTGTGCCGGCACCTACGAGCTGAGCGACCAGCTGGAAGAAGAAGCGCGCCCCCTGACGTTGGAAGAGTTGGAAGGCGAGTAAGGAAACGTAGTCGGCGAGACAGACGGTGTTGCGACCGAGCGAGTTCCGCAGTGACCGAAACAGCCCGGTGGGCTGTTTCGCAAAGCGAGGACTGTCTGAGCGAATCGCAATACCGGCTGGCTCGCCGACGGACAGGTTGGAAAGACCATGCTGACGAAACGAGTAATTCCCTGCCTGGACGTGAAGGACGGGCGCGTGGTGAAGGGCGTCAACTTCGTGGGGCTGCGCGATGCGGGCGACCCCATCGAGCTGGCCCGGGCCTACGACGAGCAGAAGGCCGACGAGGTGATCTTCCTCGACATCACGGCCACGAGCGACGACCGTGCCACCACGGTGGAGCTGGCCAGCCACGCCTCGGCCGAGCTGCACCTGCCCTACTGCGTGGGCGGCGGCTTCCGCAGCGTGGCCGACATTCGGACGATGATCGCCGCCGGGGCCGACAAGGTGTCGGTGAACTCGGCGGCCGTGGCGAACCCCGACCTCATCACCCAAGCGGCCCGGGCCTTCGGCACCCAGGCCATCCTCGTGGCCATCGACGCGAAGGCGGTGCCCGGCAACCCCAACAAGTGGGAGGTGTACGTGGCCGGTGGCCGCAAGAACACCGGCATCGACGCCGTGGAGTGGGCGCGCGAGGCGGCCCGGCGCGGGGCAGGGGAGATCCTGCTCACCAGTATGGACCGCGACGGCAGCCGCGACGGCTTCGACTGCCACCTCACGCGCACCGTAGCCCGGGCCGTGGATATTCCCGTTATCGCGAGCGGCGGCGTGGGCAAGCTGGAGCACTTCGCCGAGGGCATCATCGACGGCGAGGCCGATGCGGTGCTCGCTGCCAGCGTCTTCCACTTCGGCGAGCTGACCGTGCGCCAGGTGAAGGAATCCATGCGCGCCGCCGGCATCCCCGTGCGCCTGTAGGAGGTCGTGGTGAATCTTCCCGAGTTGAAGTACAACGCGGCGGGGCTCGTTCCCTGCATCGTGCAGGATGCCGATACGGGCGAGGTGCTCATGATGGCGTGGATGAGCGCGGAATCGCTGGCGCTCACTCTGGAGCGGGGCGAGACGGTGTTCTGGAGCCGCAGCCGCCAGGAGCTGTGGCATAAGGGCGCCACGAGCGGGAACACCCAGAAGCTCGTGGATCTGCGCTACGACTGCGACGGCGACACGCTGCTGGCCCTCGTGCACCCGGCCGGCCCCGCCTGCCACACGGGCGCGCGCACCTGCTTCTACCGCTCGATGATGGAGGGGTGACGCAGGGATCCGCCGGAGGGCTCGGAAGGGGGCCGGGCGATCAGCGGGCTGCGCTCACCCCCTCCCGAGCCCTCTGTGTGCTTCTTCTTGTGCGTGGCGGGCTGTTGCGCTACTATGGTTGCAGCTTTGAATCTTGGGCGCGATTGCGCCCCGCTTCCTTCCCCTGGTTCCGTATCACTCACTTCCAATGTTCTCACGGTTCGGGTTCGCAGTGCGCTTTACCGCGGTCGATTCGAGTGCCACCCCATTCCCTCTGCCTGTACACCTCAAGAAGGAGGATAACGTGAAGTTCTTTCTGGACACGGCCGACCTCGCCGAGATCGAGGAGGCTGCCAGCTGGGGCGCCCTGGCCGGCGTGACCACCAACCCCACGCTGTATGCCCGCATCGGCGGCAAGCTGGACGACTTCCACAACCACATCAAGCGCATCTGCGACATCGTGGGCCCCGACTGTCCCGTATCCGCCGAGTCCGTGGCCATGACCCGCGACGAGATCGTGCGCGACGGCCGCGAGCTGGCCAAGATTGCCCCCAACGTCGTGGTGAAGATCCCCACCATGGTGGAGGGCCTGGCCGCCACCCGCGTGCTGGCCGACGAGGGCATCCCGGTGAACATGACCCTGTGCTTCACGGTGCCCCAGGCCATTCTGGCCGCCCGCGCCGGCGCCCGCTACATCTCGCCCTTCGTGGGCCGCTTCGACGACATTTCCGAGGACGGTCTGGCCCAGCTGGAGGACGTGGTGCGCGCCATCGGCAACTACGACTTCTCCGCTGACACGGTGAACGGCGAGCAGATCGAGATCATCGCCGCCTCCATCCGCAGCGCCAACCACGTGACCCAGGCGGCCCTCATGGGCGCCGACATCGCCACCGTGCCCTTCGGCATCCTGAAGAAGTGCGTGCAGCACCCGCTGACCGACCGCGGCCTCGAGTCGTTCCTTAAGGACTGGGGGAAGGTTCAGAACGCATGAGTGAGGCCGACGAGAACCAGATGACCATCGCCGACGCCCTGGAGGAGGCTCCGGAGAAGCCCAAGCGCGGCCGTCCGCGCAAGAAGGCCGCCGAGGTCCCGGCGGCCGAGGGGGCTGCGGAGGCGGCCGGCGAGGCCCCGGCCAAGAAGCCGGTGCGCCGCCGCGCGACCAAGGCCGCTGCGGGCGAGGCCGCCCCGGAGCCGGCTCCCGAGGCCGCTCCGGCCAAGCCCCGCCGCTCGCGCACGGCCAAGACCGCCGACGCCGCCGGGGCCGACGGCGCCCCGACGGAGACGGCTGAGTCCGCTCCCGCGCCGGAGGCGGCCCCCAAGGTGCGCCGGGCCCGCAAGAAGGCCGAGCCCGCCGAGGCCGAGGCATCCGGCGCCCCCGAGGCGCCCGCTGCGGGCGAGGGGGAGGCCGACGGCGCCAAGAAGGCCGACCGCAAGGCCACGGTGGTGCGCAAGCACGGCCGCGGCGAGCGCCCCGACGACCGGGGGGAGCGCCGTCAGAACGGCGGCCAGAGCCAGAACGGCGCGGCCAAGCAGAACGGCCAGAGCCCAAACGGCAAGAAGGGCCACGACCGCAACGACCGCAACAACCGCCGCCAGCGCCACGAGAACCGCAATCGCGAGCCCCAGCCCTCGGTGACCCGGGAGGAGCTGGCCGAGCTCAAGGTGGCCGAGTTGCGCGCCAAGGCCGCCGAGCTGGGCGTGGAGGGGGCGGCCCTCAAGAAGGCCGAGCTCGTGGAGGCCATCTACGAGGCCACCTGCAAGGCCGAGGGCTTCACCGAGGTCACGGGCGTCCTGGACATCATGGGCGACGGCTACGGCTTTCTGCGCACCTCCGGCTACCTGCCCGGCGAGAACGACATCTACGTGGGGCTCGCTGCCATCCGCAAGAACAACCTGCGCAAGGGCGACATGGTCACCGGCACCACGCGCCCGGCCCGCCCCAACGACAAGTTCGCCGCCCTGCAGAAGGTGAACCTGGTGAACGGCATGGCCCCCGAGGTCATGGCCCTGCGCCCGAAGTTCTCCGAGCTCACGCCCATCTTCCCCGATGAGCGCCTGTGGATGGAGCACGGCAAGACCACTACGACGGCCCGGGTCATCGACCTGACGGCTCCCATCGGCAAGGGCCAGCGCGGCCTCATCGTCTCGCCGCCCAAGGCCGGCAAGACCACGGTGCTCAAGGACATCGCGGCGGCCATCTCGGCGAACAACCCCGAGGTGCACCTCATGTACCTCGGCATCGACGAGCGCCCCGAGGAGGCCACGGACATGGAGCGCTCCATCCGCGGCGAAGTGGTGTCCTCCACCTTCGACATGCCCGCCGACAACCACATCCAAGTGGCCGAGCTGGTCATCGAGCGCGCCAAGCGCCTCGTGGAGCAGGGCAAGGACGTGGTCATCCTGCTGGATTCCATCACCCGCCTGGCCCGTGCCTACAACCTGGCCCAGCCGGCCAGTGGCCGCATCCTCTCGGGCGGTGTGGACTCCACGGCCCTCTACCCGCCCAAGCGCTTCCTCGGCGCCGCCCGCAACATCGAGCACGGCGGCAGCCTCACCATCTTGGCCTCGGCCCTCATCGACACGGGGTCGAAGATGGACGAGGTGATCTTCGAGGAGTTCAAGGGTACCGGCAACATGGAGTTGAAGCTGGACCGCAACCTGGCGGACCGCCGCATCTTCCCGGCCATCGACCCCATCTCCTCGGGCACCCGCAAGGAAGAGCTGCTGCTGGAGCCCCAGGAGGCGCCGCTCATCTGGGCCGTGCGCCGCATCTTGTCGAACACCAATTCCACGGAGCGGGCCATGGACATGCTCATCAAGTCGCTCAAGCAGACGGGCTCCAACCAGGAGTTCCTCATCCGCACGGCGAAGAAGGCCCAGACCCAGCAAGGGCGCTCCGACGACAACTTCGAGCTGTAGAAGGCACGGGATCTCGCTATGACCGATCAGAACCATTGGCCCAATGCCGCCTGGGGCACCCCGGGGGGCACCCCCGCTCCGGGCCAGCCGGCTTCGCAGCCGGCGCCAGCTGCGCCGACCGCCCCGGCTCCCGGGGCCCCGTCGGGCGCCTACGGCACCGGTGCCGCCGCCCCCGGCCCGGGATGGGGCGCTCCCGCCTACGGGGCCCCGCCCGCGCCGGCCGCCGCTCCCAAGCGTCGCGGCTGGATCGTGGGCCTGGCCGCCGTGCTCGCCTTCTTCATTCTGGGGCTTTTCTCCATCGGGTCGTGCACCGCGGTGATGACCGCCCCCATGGGGGCCCTCTCCTATGATGCGCCCTCGTGGGCCGATACGGTCACGGGCGACACCGTGGGCATCATCAATATCGACGGCACCATCCAGTACGACGGCTCCACGTCGAGCCCCGAGGGTCTGAAGGCCCAGCTGGACGCTGCCGAGGAGAATCCGCACATCAAGGCCGTGGTGCTGCGGGTGAATTCCGGGGGAGGGGTGGCCACGGCCGGTGAGGAGATGGCCCGCTACGTGCGGGATTTCTCCAAGCCGGTGGTGGTGTCCTGCGCTTCGCTCGATGCCAGCGCCGCCTACATGATCTCCTCCCAGGCCGATTACATTTACACGGCCGAGACGTCCGCCGTGGGATCCATCGGCGTCATCATGTCGGTGACCGATCTGTCGGGCCTCTACGAGAAGCTGGGCATCTCGGTGGATAACATCACCTCGGCCGACGCCAAGGACGCCGGGGGCGGAAACCGGCCCCTCACCGAGGAGGAGCGCGCCTGGTACCAGGCTCAGGTTGACCAGATCAACGACGTGTTCATCGCCACGGTGGCCGAGGGTCGCTCCATGACCGAGGACGAGGTGCGCGAGCTGGCTACGGGACTCACCTTCACGGGCATCGATGCCGTGGGCAACGGCCTGGCCGACGAGATCGGTACCTTGGAGATGGCCGTGGAGAAGGCAGCGTCCCTTGCCGGCGTTACCCACGCAGATACCGCGTACCTGCAGGATTCCTCGAGTGACCTGGGACGGCTGCTCGATATCATGGGCACCGAAGACGAGGGCGCCGTGACCGATATGCTGAAGGAGTTGGAAGACCGTGTCGGACTTGAGTAGCAGAACCCGCGTGGAGTGGCCGGCCCGGGCCGTGGTGACGGCGGGCATGCCCTACGGAAACAAGCCCCTGCACTTCGGGCACATCGGCGGCGTGTTCGTGCCGGCCGACGCCTTCGCCCGCTTTTTGCGCGATCGCATCGGCGCCGAGAACGTGCGCTTCGTGTCGGGCACCGACTGCTTCGGCAGCCCCATCAACGAGGGCTACCGCAAGCTGGTGGAGGCCGGCGAGTTCACGGGCGCCATCGCCGACTACGTGCTGGCCAACCACGAGCGCCAGAAGGCCACGCTGGAGGCCTTCCAGGTGAGCTTGGACATCTACGAGGGCAGCGGCATCGGGCACGCCGGCGATGTGCACCAGATGATCACGAACCAGTTCATCGAGCGGTTGCACGAGTGCGGCCACTTGAAGCTCGATTCCACCTTGCAGTTCTACGACACCGAGGCGGGCACGTTTCTCAACGGCCGCCAGGTGCAGGGCCGCTGCCCGGTGCAGGGCTGTAAGTCGGAGCACGCCTACGCCGACGAGTGTGACCTGGGCCACCAGTACGCTCCGGTCGATCTCATCAAGCCGGTGTCCACCCTCACGGGCACGGTGCCCGAGATGCGCCCGGTGGAGAACTGGTACTTCGACCTGCCCGATTTCGACGGTTTTCTGAAGGAGCGGGTGGAGGCCCTGCGCGCCGACGGCGAGGTGCGCCCCGTGGTGCCTCAGACCATCGCCGAGTTTCTGGCACCCCCGGTCATCTTCGTGAAGAACGAGCACGTAGACGATTACCGCGCCCTGGCCGACAGCCTGCCGCCCCACCAGTTCCGCGAGGCCGAGAAGGGCAAGCAGTCCTTCGAGATCGAGTTCGCCGACATCGCGGCCCGCGACGCGGCCCGTGCGGTGCTGGCTGGAGCCGGCATTCGCTTCCGCACCTCCAAGACGCTGGTGCCCTTCCGCATTACGGGCAATATCGAGTGGGGCGTGGCGGCGCCAGTCATCGACGACGTGGAGGGGCTCACCGTGTGGTGCTGGCCCGAATCGCTGTGGGCGCCCATCTCGTTCACTATCACGGTGAACGACGAGCGCGGCCTGCCCCGCACGAGCTGGCGCGATTTCTGGTGCGACGACGACGCGCGGGTGTACCAGTTCATCGGCCAGGACAACCTGTACTTCTACGGCGTGGCCCAGCCGGCCCTGTGGGAGGCGCTGCGCCCCGACGGCCTGTTCGCCGAAGGGCCTGACTCTCAGATGCGCCAGACCACGCTCGTGGCCAACCATCACATGTTGTTCGGGAAGAAGAAGGCCTCCTCGTCGGGCGCGGTGAAGCCGCCCACGGGCGAGCAGCTTCTGGAGCACTACACTCCCGAGCAGCTGCGGGCCCACTTCCTGGCTCTGGGCCTCGATCAGAAGTCCGTGGGATTCTCGCCCAAGCCCTTCGACCCCGACGAGGCCAAACGGGACGATCCGCGCTACGCCGATCCGGTTCTGAAGGAGGGGGCGCTGCTCACCAATGTGTTCAACCGCCTGGCGCGCAGCTGCTTCTACGAGGCGGGGAAGAACTTCAACGGCTGCATGCCCTTGGGCCGCGTGAGCGACGAGGTGCGCCGCCGGGCATTCGAGGCGCTGCTGGCCTACGAGGAGTGCATGCACCGGGTAGAGCTGCATCGGGCGATGTCGCTGTGCGACGAGTTCATCCGCTGGTCCAACAAGTGGTGGGCCGATGGCATCAAGGCCGCCGAGGAGAGCGGGGACGAGCAGGCGCGCCGCCAGGTGCTCGTGGACTCGTTCTACCTGCTGCGGGTGGCCACCCTGCTCATGCACCCCATCGTGCCGGCCGGCTGCGAGAAGATCTGCGACTACCTGAGCTTCGGCTTCGACGAGTTCTTCAGCTGGAACTACGACTTCGATTCCAACGAGGAGCTGTGCCCGGCCATCGAGATCGATGCCGGCGAGCACCGCATCCACGAGCTGCCCCCGCGCTTCGATTTCTTCCGCAAGCACGAGAGCCAGTACAAGTAAGCGGGCAGCGACGCCCATTCGATCACGTTGCCCCGGCGGCTGGAAGATCGCGCTTTCGGTTGCCGGGTGCAGCTGTGGTCGCACCGCTCTTTGCGGTAGCCGTCTGTGCCGTGGCGTCTGTTCTGGGCGCGGCACAGACGGCGACCTCCCTTGCGATGGCCGCTACAGTGCTTCCGGGCTCTCCCCTTTGGTAGCCTCCCCGGCTTTTGTTTGTGGTGGGGGCCCTGCTGAATATGGAAAATCTGCCATTTCGCGCATTCTTTCACTCAATTTGCGAAAAGGCCGAAAGAAAAGCAGATTTTCCACGTTGCAGTGTTCCGCAGTGGAGAGCGATCGGAAACGAGTGGCGAGAATTACCAGGTCAAAGGCATGGTCGCTCATGGGGGCGAAGGGCAGGCGCATCTACCGTTGCGAACTGCGCGCCAAAAAGCAGGATTTCCATCTTTCAAACGTGGAAATCCTGCTTTTTATTTTGCAACTTCGAGAACTTGAGCGAATTCTGCATAAAATATCAGATATTCCATATTCAAGGTCCCTGTCGGAAACTAAAAGTTGGGCCTGACGCTCAAGCGTGGGGCCAAAGCGCGCTCGGCCGGAGCAGCGACGATGTTCTGCGGAATGAGAAGGAAGGCATATGACCACCTATGTTAAGGGCGTGTCCGCGGCGGAGTGTTGGACGTGCCGGCATTTCTACAAATCGCTGCTTCCCGATGGAGCCGTGGATCTCGAGACGGGGGCGCCATCGCCGCGACGTTCGGTGCCGCTGGGGAATCCGGAACTGGAAGAACGTGCGCGGGAGCTGGCCTTCGAGCGCCTGTTCGTCACCTACGACGAAGCGGTTGACTACGAGGTCGCGGTTGGAAACGGCGTCGCGAAAAAGCCCTCTCGCGGGGCGATTCGCGCGTTGGCGGATCGCGGATGCGGTATGGTGTCGATGCCCGTCAGCGTTATGGTTCCCAACAAGGCATCGCGTCTGAACTCGCCACTTGTCGCCTGTTCGGTTATCGCTTCGACGCCAGGTGCCGGAGCGTTCGTGCGCAGTGCAGAGTGCGGGCTGCTCATTGCCTCGCCGGAATGGTGCGTGCTCCAGTTGGCTCTGGATCTGTCCATGCCCCAGCTGGCCGAACTGATCAGCGAGCTGTGCTCTACGTACTATTACGAGTTGACTGAACGTGCCGAGTTGGTGCGCGGCGAAGACGGAACGGCGCGGGCTGAGGTGCAGGTGCAAGAAGCGGCGCTCAGCCATCGCCCCGTGCCGGTGTCGTGCCTGGCGGCGATGGAGGAGGTCGCGCGCGGTCATGGAAGCTCCCAAGCGGGTCGCCAGATGGCGCGGGCGGTACGTTACGCGGTGGAGGGCGCCGCGTCTCCTATGGAAACGGCGCTGGCCCTTATGCTGTCCCTTCCGCGGAATGCTGGAGGCTACGGCCTGCCGAAGCCGTGCATGAACTGGGTGATTGACGTCGAGGGGGGTCGCTTCCGAGTAGTGGATGCATGCTGGCCAGATGCTGGTGTGGGCCTGGAGTACGACAGCGATGCGCATCATACAGAAAAGGACAAGATTCGTGCGGACTCGCTGCGGCGAAATGAGGTACAGGCTGGGGACATGCGGTTGTTTACGGCCACTGCGCTCCACCTTTCGTCTATCGAAGCGCTTGACGATCTGGCCGCTCAGCTGTCGCGCGCCCTGGGGCGCCCGTGGCGCACGACTGGCTTGAAATCGTCCGCGCAACGAAAGGCGTTGCTGCGCACACTCAAGCGCCGCAGCATCGAAGAGCTCGCGTGATTTCCCGATTTCTTCGCGCAATCCCTTGCATTAGCGGGGGATTGTGCTATTTTAGACAGGCTGTGTCCGCCCCCAAGACGGAGCACGGCGGCAACTATCACACATGCTCGGGCGACCTGCCTCCGCGAGTGGCCACCTTAAAAAGGCTGCGGCAGGCGGGGAAGACCTCGGGCAGAGGACTAACGAATGGAGCGATCATGACGAAAGTCAGCATCACCACGCTGCTCGATGCCGGTGCGCATTTCGGGCATCAGACCCGCCGCTGGAACCCGAAGATGAAGCCCTACATCTTCGGCAATCGCGGTGACATCTACATCATCGACCTCAAGCAGACCCTCTACGGCCTGGATTCCGCCTACACCTTCGTGAGCAACCTCACCCGTAAGGGCGGCACCGTGCTGTTCGTGGGCACCAAGAAGCAGGCCCAGGAGGCCGTGTCCGAGGCTGCCAACCGCTGCGGCATGCCCTACGTGAACGCTCGCTGGCTCGGCGGCATGCTCACCAACTTCGCCACCATCCGCACCCGCGTGAAGCGCATGGAGGAGCTGGAGGCCATGGACGCCGACGGCCGCATGGCCCTGCTGCCGAAGAAGGAGCAGATCCTGCTGCACAAGGAGCTGGCCAAGCTCCAGACCAACCTCAACGGCATCCGCAACATGAAGAAGGTGCCCGACGCCATCTTCGTGATCGACACCAACCGCGAGGGCATCGCCATCCATGAGGCCCATCGCCTGCAGATCCCCGTGGTGGGCACCCTGGACACCAACTGCGATCCCGACGACGTGGATTACGGCATCCCGGCCAACGACGACGCCATCCGCTCCGTGCGCCTGCTGGCCGATTTCCTGGCCGACGCCGTGATCGCCGGCACCGGCGCTGACGTGACCGCCGCCGAGATGGCCGGCGAGGCCGCTGCCGCCGAGGTCGCTACTGAGGCTGCCGCCGACGTGGCCGAGGGCGCTGGCGCCGAGGTCGTCGCCGACGTCGTGGCCGACGCCGTCGCCGAGTAAAGTAGCTCCGTTCGCCCTGACGGGACGAACGGCCCTGTCGATGCTGCGGTTCCGACAGGCACCTGGCCTTGGCCCAAAGGCAGGCCAAGGCCAGGCACCTGTCGGAACCTCGCTGACCTTAGTGGACCTATGAGTCATTCGATTAATTAAGAAAGAGGGATTCCATGGCTAACATCACCGCCGCTATGGTGAAGGAGCTCCGCGAGATGACCGGCGCGGGCATGATGGAGTGCAAGAAGGCCTTGGCCGAGGCCGAGGGCGAGATGGAGAAGGCCGTCGACGTGCTGCGCACCCGCGGCCTGGCCGCCGTGGCCAAGAAGGCCGGCCGTGCCACCAACGAGGGCACCGTCATGGCGCTGGTCTCCGATGACTGCACCACCGGTGCCGTGGTCGAGCTGAACTGCGAGACCGACTTCGTGGGCATGAACGAGAAGTTCAAGGCCTACGCCGAGAAGATCGCCCAGGCCGCCCTGGCCGCCAAGCCGGCCGATGTGGACGCTCTGAATGCCGCCACCATCGACGGTGAGACCGTCGAGGAGGTCGTGACTGACTGCATCCACGTGATGGGCGAGAACACCCAGCTGGCCCGCGTGGCTGTGGTGGAGGCCCCGGCTGTGGCCGCCTACATCCACGGCGGCGGCAAGATCGGCGTGCTCGTGACCTTCGAGGTGGAGGGCATCGACCCGGCCGCCGAGGAGTTCCAGAAGTGCGGTCGCGACATCGCCATGCAGGTGGCCGCCCTGAACCCGGTGGCCGCCACCCGCGAGGATGTGCCCGCCGATGTGGCCGCCCACGAGTTCGAGATCTACAAGGCCCAGGCCGCCGAGTCCGGCAAGCCCGAGAACATCCAGGAGAAGATGGCCGAGGGTCGCATGGACAAGTTCTACAAGGAGAACTGCCTCGCCGAGCAGGCCTTCGTGAAGAATCCGGACCTGACCGTGGCCGCCTACGCCGATGAGTGCGCCAAGGCCATGGGCGGTTCCATCAAGATCACCGGCTTCGTCCGCTTCGCCCTGGGCGAGTAACTGTCGCTGGAGTTTTTATTCCAATAAGAGAAAGGCCGCCTTACGGGGCGGCCTTTTTTCTATAATGATGGGACGTATGAACCTATGATGGACTACCGGGCGCTTCGGCGCCCGCACAAAGGACTAGAAATGAACCAGGAAGTCATCATCGTTCGGGGCAACCATGCCCTTTCCGGCGACGTGACCGTCTCCGGCGCCAAGAACTCCGCGCTCAAGCTCATGGCCGCCACGCTGCTCGGCCGGGGAACCACCGTTCTGCACAACATCCCGGTCATCTCGGACATCGAGATCATGGGCGAGGTGCTCGAGCGCCTGGGAGCCACGGTGACCCGCGAGGGTCACAGCCTCTCCATCGATACGGCATCGGTGGACTCGTGCGAGACTCCCTACGAACTCGTATCGAAGATGCGCGCCTCCATTTCCGTGCTCGGCCCCCTTATCGGGCGCTTCGGCGAGGCGCGGGTGGCCATGCCCGGCGGCTGCCAGATCGGCGCCCGCAAGATCGACATGCACCTAGTGGGCCTGGAGGCCCTCGGTGTGGCCTTCGACGTGGATCATGGTGTGCTCGAGGCCACCACGCCCAGCGGCATGAAGGGCGCCCACGTGTATCTGGAATTTCCCTCGGTGGGCGCCACCGAGAACATGCTCATGGCCGCCGTGACCGCCAAGGGCCACACGGCCATTGAGAACGCCGCCTGCGAACCGGAGATCGAGGACCTGGCGAACATGCTGAACGCCATGGGGGCCAAAGTGTCCGGTGCCGGCACGTCGCTCATCGAGGTCGAGGGCGTGCCCTTGGACGCGCTGCACCCTTGCGAGCACACCTGCGTGGGCGACCGCATCGAGGCGGGCACCTTCCTCGTGGGCGGGGCGCTTACGGGCGGCCCGGTTACCGTGCACGGCATCGATCCGGCCTTTCTGCGCATGGCTATCATGAAACTGCGGGCCATGGGCTGCGCGGTGGAGTGCGGCCCCGATTGGGTGCGTGTTACGCGCAGCGAGCCTTTGCGCTCCGTGGACATCCAGACTCTGCCGCACCCCGGTTTCCCCACCGACCTGCAGGCCCAGTTCATGCTGTTGGCAGCTTTGGCCGACGATGTGTCGGTCATCACCGAGAACGTCTTCGAGAACCGCTTCATGTTCGCCGCCGAGCTCATGCGCATGGGCGCCGACATCACCTTGGACGACCATCATGCCATCGTACGCGGGGTGGCCGAGCTGGAGGGCGCCCCGGTGTCCTCCACTGACCTGCGGGCCGGGGCGGCCCTCGTGCTCGCGGGCATCGTGGCCGACGGCGAGACGAGCGTGCACCATTTGGAGCATATCGATCGGGGCTATGAGGATTACGCGGGCAAGCTCGCCTCCCTCGGCGCCGATATCTGCCGCGTGCCCGTCTCCAGCCGGGGATAGGCGGTCGATTCCATGGCGCTGCACAGCAAGAAGGGGCTCTCGGCCTCCCAGACCCGCCGCACGTCCCGTCGGGTGAACGATTCCGTGATCGGCTCCCACGTGGCCCGTCCCGCCGGCCGCCGCGGACGCCGCGAGGACGATAGCCCCGTGGGCACCACCCGGGTTGACTTCTCCGACAGTCGCCGCTCCCGCCGCGCGACCCGCGGTATGGTGGAGCAGGTGGACGTTCAGGCCACAAGTGGGGAAAGCGATGCCGACTACGCTCGCCGCCGGGGTCGGCGCGGCTATGTGGAGGAGATTCAGATCCGCTCCCGTCGGCGTCGCATCGCGGTTCTGGCCGTGGCGGCCCTCGCGGTCGTGGCTGTGGCCGTGTTCGCCGGCGTGTCGGCCTTCTTCGCCTTGTCCGATTCCCAGCTGTCGCTGGGTGATTCCAACGCCACCGAGGCGCTCGTTGCCCCGGCCGAGGGGGAGCCCTACTTTGTCCTGTGCACCGCCCATCTGGGCTCGGCCACCCCGGCTGGAGCGGCCGAGGGCGATGCCTATCTGGCCGTGCGCGTCGACGAGGCCACTCACACCCTCACCTTCATATCGGTGCCGGCCACGGTGTCCGTGGAATTGTCCGACGGGGCGCGCCACCCCCTGTCCAAGGCCTCTTCCGTCGGGGGCGATGCCGAGCTCATCCGAGCGGTGGCGTCTCTGCTGGGCGTGGACATCGCGCACTTCGCTGCCACCGATGCCGCGGGCATCGAGCGACTCGTGGATATCGTGGGCGGTGTGGCCGTGGAGCTGGATCAGGAGGTGGACGACCCCCGGGCCGGCATTCAGGTGCTGCAAGCAGGCTCCGTGACCCTGGACGGCCCCTCGGCCGTTACGCTTCTGCGGGCATCGAACTATGCCGACCCCTACGGCACCCAGGCGAAGATGCGAGCCCTGTTCACGGTGAACCTGGCCGAGCGGGCGAGTTCCGGCGAGGGTCTGAGCTTCCCGACCGTGGTGGCCGACGGTGCCCCGGCCGTGAGCACCGACTGGTCGAGCGGCCAGATCATCGCCCTGGGCGACGTGCTGCGGCCCCTGTCGGAGGTGACGGTGTACGCCGCCGTGGTGCCCGGCCGTGCCGTGGAGGGCGAGGACGGTGCGCGCACCTACGAGGTGTCCGACGACGAGCTGGCCACCATGATGGAGGCCGTGCGTGCCGGCAATGCCCCGGAGAGCGCCGCGGGCAACGTGGCCAATATGGATCGCAGCCTGCTCACCGTGGAGGTGCGCAACGGCTCCGGCATCCAGGGGGCGGCTGCCCGTTGCGGCGAGCTTTTGGAGTCCGATGGCTATCAGGTGAAGGCGGTGGGCAACGTGGACGACGGCACGGCCTACCCCGAGACCATGGTGATCTACAAGGATGCCGCCTTCGAGATAGCGGCCAAGGCCGTAGTGAGCGATCTGTCCGCCGGTCGCGTGGTGAACGGTGGCGACTTCTACCAGTTCGATACCGACCTGCTCGTCATCATCGGTCAGGACTGGATCGGCTAGGGGGAGCGCCCTGGCTGGCGCCGTTGTGGTGTTCGCGGCCCTGCGCGTCCGCCGCCGCGGCGCTGTGCTATGATGGCTTGCGAACGGAAGAACCTCTTTGAAAGGGAGTGCCTTATGGTTGAGAAGTCCGATGTAGCTGCCGTGCTTGAGCTGATCCGTCCGAGCCTCCAGGCCGACGGCGGCGACGTGTCGTTGGTGGACGTGTCCGAAGACGGCGTGGTCACGGTGGAGCTCCAGGGTGCCTGCAAGGGCTGTCCCATGTCCCAGATGACCTTGGACAACGGAGTGGAGCGCATCCTGAAGGAGCGTGTCCCCGGTGTGACCAGCGTGGTGCCGGCCGCCTAAGGGCCTGGAACAATCCATGAGCTGAGCGGGCCCTTCGGGGCCCGCTTTCACGAGAAAGGGAAGGGAATGGAGGGCTGCTGGAGCCGTCGCGGTTGCGACGATGAGATGCAAGGGCGCTGCCCGCACAACGTGCCGGGCGAGCCGTGCCCGGCCGACTGCCACTATGCGGCGTGCCATCGGCCGACCCATGTGGTGTGCGACGACTTCGACGTGCTGCTGAACCCGAAGCGGGACTACGAGGCCGCCATCAAGCAGGTCTGCCGTTTCTGCGAGCACTTCCTCGTCCATGGCCCGGAGGTGGATCCCGAAGCGCCGAGCGGCCGCGACAAGTTCAGCGGCCGCAACCGCTTCATCCTCTAGGCGCCCTCTCCGATGCCTCGAATCCGGAGAGGAGTCGGATAGCCGCTCTCGTTGGCGGCCCGTCGGTGGCGGCCTCTGCTACAATGGGGATCTGAAGCGAACTCCAAAAACGGAAAGGCGGTGGCGCTCCATGGGAGCTGCGGTGACGTGCCCGGCGTGCGGGGCGGACGATCTGGATGTGCGCGCCTACGATTCCATGATGGTGCTGCGCCCGAACCTGGCGCTGTTCTCCCTGGCGTGCCCCCATTGCGCGGCGACCGTCTCGGCCATCCAGCCCATTCCTCCCTCCCTGCGCGAGGAGGTTCAGTTCGCCGCTATCGAGCTGGGTGCCGGCATGGGCGCCCATGAGGGGAACCTATGATGCTGAACGACATTTACCAGAACCTCGATCCCATCGCCCTGAGCCTGGGGCCTTTGGTGGTGCGCTGGTACGGCCTGGCCTATGTGGCCGGTTTCGCCCTGGCGGCCTTCATCATCTACCGCATCGCCCGTCGCTGGCGGCTCGGTCTGACTATGGACGATCTGCTCACGCTCATGATCTGCGCCATCATCGGCGTGGTGGTGGGCGGCCGGCTCGGCTACGTGCTCTTCTACGGCGACGGCTACTACCTCGCCCACCCGCTCGAGATCCTCGCCTTCAACCTGGGGGGCATGAGTTTCCACGGGGGGCTCGTGGGTCTGCTCGTCGGGGGCGCCGTGGCGGCACGCATGACCCGCGTGCCCTATCTGACCCTGGCCGATTTGGGGGCCATTGCCGCCCCGGTGGGGCTCTTCTTCGGCCGCTGCGCCAACTTCGTGAACGGTGAGCTGTGGGGCGCGCCCACCGACGGGCCTTGGGGCGTGGTGTTCGGCGGGGCCGCCGGCATGATGCCGCGCCACCCGAGCCAGCTCTATGAGGCGGTGCTCGAGGGCCTGGTTATCTTCTGCGTGCTGTTCGTCCTCTCGCGCCGGCTGCCCCCGCGCCCCCGCGGTACCTTCGTCGGTGTGTTCCTCGTGCTCTACGGCGTGTTCCGCTTCCTCATCGAATTCGTGCGCGAGCCCGATGTGCAGCTGGGATACTTGTGGGGCGGTTGGCTGACCATGGGCCAGGTGCTCTCGGCCCCCCTCGTGGTGGCCGGCATCGCCCTGCTGGTGTACGCGGCCACCCGCAAGCTGCCCCAGGAAGGGCCGCGGCGGCTCCCGGCTCCCGAGATGGGGGAGGGCCCCGCAACGGCCTCCTAGGCCGGGCGCCCTATCGGCGGCGGCAGGGGAGGGCGGTTCGGCTCGCTAGGCCGGATGCACGTTGTCGGGCCGCGGCCGAGCGCGTGGCGGCTGCCTGTCGTCTGGCTTCGATAACGACGCGGTGTCGATTGTGCGCTCTTTTGGGAGCGCCGTTCTGCTTCCCCTACAATAGGGGGCGGCCGAAACCCCGCTCTCGCGCGGGCGGCCGCATCAAGGAAATCGTCTCAAGAGATATGAGGTGCAACATGGATGTGAAGTTCTTCAAGTGCATGCACTGCGGCAACATCGCCGTGAAGGTGTTCGACGCCGGCGTGCCGCTGGTGTGCTGCGGCGAGAAGATGGTGGAGCTCGTGGCCGATTCCCAGGACGCCGCCCTGGAGAAGCACGTGCCCGCCGTCGAGGTTGAGGGCGACAAGGTGATCGTGAACGTGGGCTCGGTGGATCATCCCATGACCGAGGAGCACTGGATCCAGTTCATCTGCCTGGTGACCGACAAGGGCTATCAGATCAAGCCCCTGACCCCGGCCGATGCCCCCCACGCCGAGTTCACGGTGCCCGCCGGCGAGACCCCGGTGAAGGTGTACGAGCACTGCAACCTCCACGGCCTGTGGGTGACCGAGCTGTAGAACGCTCGGCCGTTCCCCGGCAATTCTTGAAAGACCCGTGTAGCGCGGGTCTTTTTTCTTGCATTGGGGCGAATCGGTGCTAATATAAACAGGCTTGTCTCGGGCTTGGTCGGAAACCAAGCCTTATTCGGAACTCTTGGTCGGAAACCAAGGGAAGATAGGAGAACCCATGAAGCAAGGAATTCATCCGGAGTACGTGGACTGCGTCGTGAAGTGCAGCTGCGGCAACACCTTCACCACCCGCTCGACCAAGCCGGAGCTGAAGATCGACATCTGCAACGCCTGCCATCCGTTCTACACCGGCACCCAGAAGCTGATCGACACCGGTGGACGCGTGCAGCGCTTCGCCGACCGCTTCGGCGCCGCTAAGGACGTCGTTGCCGAGCGCGAGGCCGCCAAGAAGGCCGAGCGCGCCGCTCAGATCGCCGAGCGCGAGGCCGCCAAGAAGGCCGAGCGCGAGGCCAAGGCCGCCGCTAAGGCCGAGCGTGCCGCCGCTTTCGCCGCCAAGGCTGCTGAGGCTGCTGCTCGCGCCGAGGCCGAGGAAGAGGTCCAGAATATGGAGGACACCGCTGCCGAGGCCACCGCTGAGGAGGCCCCCGGCGTGGAGCTGACCGAGGCCGAGGTTGAGGCCGCCGAGTAGTTCCGCTGCCTCTCGCACCTTTGAGACCCGTCGCGCACCGCGGCGGGTTTTTTCTTTTGCAGTCCGGTAAATTCCCCCGAGGGCTCTTCTGACTGCGAACTATAATGGGACGGATCAAGAACGCGACGGTCGAACGGAGCAGAGACGTGGTGGTAACCCCCGAGCAAGATTTCGTGCTGAAGACTATCGAGAGCCGTGACGTGCATTTCGTGCGCTTCTGGTTTACCGACGTGCTGGGGAATATGAAGTCCTTCGCTGTAGTGCCCGGTGAGTTGGAAAGCGCCTTCGACGACGGCATGGGATTCGATGCCAGCTGCATCGAAGGTTTCTCGGAGAGGCGGGAATCCGATATGCTGGCCTTCCCCGATCCCTCCACCTTCCAGGTACTGCCCTGGCGCCCCTCTTCCAATGCTGTGGCTCGCATGATCTGCAACATTCGCACCCCCGAGGGCGAGCCCTACGAGGGCGATTCGCGCCAGGTGCTCAAGCGCATGGTGCGCAAGGCCTCCGAGGCCGGCTACTCGTTCATCGTGGGGCCGGAGCTGGAGTACTTCTACTTCAAGGACGCTGAGGGCACCGAGGTGCTCGACCACGGCAGCTATTTCGACCTTACTTCCCTTGATTCCGCCTCCGACCTGCGGCGCGACACGGTGCTCACTCTGGAGAAGATGGGTATTCCCGTGGAGTACTCCCATCATGAGAAGGGTCCTTCGCAGCACGAGATAGACCTGCGCTACGCCGACGCCCTGTCCATGGCCGACGCGGTGATGACCTACAAGCAGGTGGTGAAGGAAATCGCCATGAAGCACGGGGTGTACGCCTCGTTCATGCCCAAGCCCCTGGCCGGGGCGCCGGGCAGCGGTATGCACGTGCACCAGAGTCTGATGGATCGGGCCGGCAACAACGTCTTCTTCGACGAGAGCGACCCGTCCGGCTACAACTTGTCGGCCACGGCGAAGGCCTACATTGCCGGCCTCCTGAAGTACGCGCCGGAATTCACCCTGGTCACGAACCAGTATGTGAACTCCTACAAGCGCCTGCAACCGGGTGGGGAAGCTCCCACTTGCATCAGCTGGGGCGCCCGCAACCGCTCTACTCTCGTGCGTATCCCAGGGTACCGGCCGCGCAGCGAATCGGCCTGCCGCGTGGAGCTGCGCAGCCCCGATCCGGCGGCGAATCCCTACCTGGCCTTCGCGGTCATGCTGGCTGCCGGCCTGGCGGGCATCGAGGAGGGCCTGGAGCTCATGGCCCCTGCTGATGAGGCCGCGCCCCTCGGGTGCAGTCGTCGGGAGCATCGCGAGAGGGGTGTGGCGCCGTTGCCCGAGAGCCTGGGGGAGGCCGTGGAGCTGTTCGCCCAGAGCACGCTCATGCGCGAGACGCTGGGGGAGCACATTCACGATTACCTCGTGCGGGCCAAGCGAGCGGAATGGGATGCCTACCAGGCCGTGGTGACGCCTTGGGAGCTCGAGCGCAATCTGGCGGTGCTGTAGCATGCAGCGCAAGACCGTCATCTTCATTGCCGATAGCCTCGACAACGCCCATAAGTTCCAGCAGGTGCTCTCGAAGCTGGATGTGGACGTGGCGGCCGGTTCCTCGGCCCAGTTCAAGAAGCTGCTGGCTGCCCACCCTTCCCACGATCTGGTGATCTACGAGGCCCGCGGCGAGCGCCTTGCATCCCTGGCCTCGGCCGAGGCGACCCTGGCCGAGGAGGGTTCGGGGGCCATGCTCGTCATCGTGAACGAGGCCGATCTGGCCCAGTTCCGCTTGCCGGTGTCCTGTAAGGCCGACTTCGTAGTCCACGGAGCCGGTGCCGCCGAGTGCGCCACCCGCATCCGCCAGCTGCTGTGGCCTGGCAACGAGACCTCCTCGGCCGACTACATCGTCGTGGACAACATGACTGTGAATTTGGCCACCTACCAGGTGAAGGTGGGCGGCGAGCCGGTGGACCTCACCTACCTGGAGTACGCGCTGCTGGCCTTTCTCGTGACCCACCCGGGGCGCACCTATTCCCGCGACGCCCTGCTGCGCCGCGTGTGGGGCTTCGACTACTACGGCGGCAGCCGCACCGTGGACGTGCACGTGCGCCGCGTGCGCGCGAAGCTCGGCCCCGAGCTGGCCCAGCGCCTGGAAACAGTGCGTGGCGTCGGTTATTTGTGGAATGCGTAAGACGACGGACGTTGAGTAGAAAGGGGATGGCTGGGAGGTGAGCGCAGACCTCTGCGCGCCCTGCGGAGAACGCGATTCGTAAGAAACAGCTTCCACTTCAGCAGCAGCGAGTGGGGGATGGTACCGACCGATGTGCGCTTGTCTTCGCTGTTTCTGTTATCGCGTTCGCAGCAGGAAAAAGCGCGCAGCGGGCTGCGATCGCCTTCCAGCCAGCCCCGCCCCGAGGAGTTTCGAGCAAGTTCCCTCCATGAAGAAGGAGTTTCCATGTCGAAGAAGATCGCCGTCATTGATGGCAACTCGCTGATGCACCGCGCCTACCATGCCGTGCAGACGCCCATGACCGCCAAGGACGGCACTCCCACCAACGCCGTGTTCGGCTTCCTCTCCATGCTGTGCAAGTTCATCGAGATCGCCGAGCCCGATGCCGTAGTCTGTGCCTTCGACGCCGGCAAGCCGGTGCACCGCATTAAGGCCCTCGAACAGTACAAGGCCCAGCGGCCCCCCATGGATGACGACCTGCGCGTGCAATTCCCCGTCATGGAGGAACTGCTGGCGGCCATGGCCATTCCCGTGGTGAAGGTGCCCGGCTGGGAGGGCGACGATATTCTGGGCACCATCGCGGCCCGGGACGAGGCCCTCGGCTTCGAGACGCTGCTCGTGACCGGCGACAAGGACGCCTACCAGCTGGCCGGCGAACTCACCCGCATCGTCACCACGAAAAAGGGCATCACCGACATCACCGTGAACGGGCCGGCCGAGGTGGAGGAGCGCTACGGCGTGACTCCGGCCCAGTTCATCGATTACCTGGGGCTGATGGGGGATTCGTCCGACAATATCCCCGGCGTGCCCGGCATCGGCCCGAAGACGGCCACGAAGCTCTTGCAGGCCTACGGCTCCATGGAGGGCATCTACGAGCATATCGACGAGTTGAAGGGCAAGCAGAAGGAGAACCTGGAGAACAACCGCGACATGGCCTTCCTGTCTCGCGAGATCGCCACCATCGTGCGCGACCTGGACTTCCCCCTGGATCTGGAGAGCGCCGCCTTCCCGGCCTTCGACGCGGCTGATGTGGAGGAGGCCTTCGGGAAGTACCAGCTGGCGAGCCCCCTGGCCCGGGTGCTGTCCATGATCGACGCCGAGCCGCCCTCCCGCGAGATCGAGTTCACTCTGGCCCCTGTCTTAGAAGGGGCCGACGGCGCGGCCGAGATCGAGCGGGCCTGTGCGGCCGGCGAGGTCATCGGCGTGGCCTTCGTGGATCCCGAGCAGGTGTCGCTGTTCAACGACGGCGCCACGGCAGCCTTCGTCACGGGCTCGGCCCGGGTGATGGCCGAGGGGGAGCGGGCTCTCGACCTGTTCGCGTCCATCGTGCGCGAAGGAACCTTCTGCGCTCTGGACGTGAAGGCCGACGTGCACCGCGTGTATCCGGCCGATACCGCCGAAGCGGCCCGCGTGACCGACGAGGAAGTGCTCGCCATGGCCGGCTTCGACTTGGGGCTGGCCGGCTACGTGCTGAACTCCTCTACGAGTGCCTACACCTACGATTCCCTGATGGAGTCGGTGGCCGGGGCCACGTTGCCGGCGACTGAGACCGATGGAGAGCGCGCGGCCGTGCAGGCCACGGCGGCCCGCATGCTCCAGGGGCTTCTGGAGGAGGCCCTGAAGAAGGACGGCACCTGGGAGGCCTATGCCGACATCGACCTGCCGCTCGTGGGGGTGCTCACCTGCATGGAGCGGGTGGGAGCCGCCATCGACGTGCCGCGGCTGGAGGCCTTGGGCGCCGAGGCCCAGGTAGAGGTGGATGATCTCACGGCCCAGATCTACGAGCTGGCCGGCGAGACCTTCAACCTGAGCTCGCCCAAGCAGCTGGCCCGCATCCTCTTCGAGGTACTGGAGCTGCCGGCCAAGAAGAAGAACCAACGCGGCTATTCCACCGATGCCAAGGTGCTCACGGAGCTCTCGGCCATTCACCCGCTGCCCGATCTTGTGCTGCGCTATCGGGAGTTCTCGAAGATCAAGACCACCTACATCGACGCGCTGCCCCGCATGCGCGGCGGCGACGGGCGCGTGCACACGCAGTTCAACGAGACGGTGACCACCACGGGGCGCCTGTCCTCGTCGGATCCGAACCTTCAGAACATTCCCGTGCGCACCGACTTCGGCCGCCAGATTCGCAGCTGTTTTGTGCCCCTGCGGGAGGGGGAGCTGTTCCTATCGGCGGACTACTCCCAGATCGAGCTGCGTTTGCTCGCGCACTTGTCGGCCGACGAGCACCTGGTGGCCGCCTTCAACTCCGGGGCCGACCTGCATACCTCCACGGCGGCTCGCGTGTTCGGCGTGGCTCCCGAGGATGTGACGCCTGCTCTGCGCAGCCGTGCCAAGGCGGTGAATTTCGGCATCGTGTACGGGCAGCAGGCCTACGGTCTGGCTCAGTCGCTGGAGATTCCCATGGCTGAGGCGAAGGACATGATCGATCGCTACTTCGAGGTGTACCCCGGTGTGCGCACCTACCTGGACGAGACCGTGCGCGAGGCCAAGGAGAGCGGCTTTGCTACCACGATGTTCGGGCGCAAGCGCCATATTCCCGAGCTGCGTAGCTCCAACGGCCAGCAGCGCGGCTTCGGCGAGCGCACGGCCATGAACCACCCGATGCAGGGCACGGCTGCCGATATCATCAAGATGGCCATGAACGAAGTGCAGCGCCGTCTGCTTGCCGAGGGCTTCGCGGCCCAGCTCATGATCCAGGTTCACGACGAACTGGACTTCTCGGTGCCAATCGATGAGGTGGAGCGCCTCACGGCCATGGTGCGCGAGGTGATGGAGTCTGTGGCCGAGCTGCGCGTGCCTCTCCTCGTGGATGTCAGCTGGGGACCCACCTGGGCCGAGGCGCACTAGTAGGTTCCGCTTGCCCTGGTCATCCCGGTCGGGATCGCGGGGTATTCTGATTCGCTCAGACAGTCCTCGCTTTGTGCGACAGTCCACCGGACTGTCGCAGTCGCTGCGGAACTCGTTCGGTCAGAACACCCCGCGCTCCCTTTGTCGTCAACTGTGGTCGGGCGGGGCACCTCGCTGGCTTCCTTGGGCGAACTGGCGAGAAAAGTCTTCGCTGTGACCTCTGAGGGGTTATGGCGGGCTCTTACACCGTCTTCCAGAAGTCCTGGATGAGCTCTTGGCGGTTGGCGTGGCCGGTCTTCTGGAGGATGTTGTGCACGTGCACCTTCACCGTGGAGGGAGCCAGCGACATGGCCGAGGCGATGTTCTGGTTGTCCTGATCCCTCAGGATGTAGTCGAGCACCTCGCGTTCTCGGGCCGTTAGCGAGTGGCGCCGGGCGTAGACGAGCAAATCTTCGGCGGTCTGATGATAACGCTCGGTGTCGTCGATGACCGGGGCAGTGTGGGAGCGGATATCCAGCTGGCGCAACGCGAAGTGGCACGTCATGAGGGCGCAGACGAGCATGAGCAGGTTCTCGGCATAGTTGCGCTCGGCCGTAAGCGTGAACGGTCCCACGGTGATGGTCTCGGTGGACAGCACCAGGAAGAACATGACGTCCTCGAAGATCATGAGCACCCCGAGGAGGGCCAGGGCCACGCAGTGGGGGAGATAGCGGGCCAGACGCTGGCGCTCCACCTCATCGCGGGTGCGCAGGTAGTAGATGCCGCCATAAAGGAGGATCCAGAACATGAAGCAGGCGCGGCAATTGTAGAAGCAGAAGCGCAGCACCTTGTTCTCACCCGAGATGGCCAGAAGCAGGAAGGCTATGATGCAGAATACGATGATGGGCAGCGCGCGCACGCGGCGGTTGCGCTCGCCGATGTACTCGCAGACCATGAGCCAGAAAGAGCCGAGGAATCCCGCACCGGTGACAAGCGTGTAGATGGAGCGGAAGAACATGTACTCCGGAGAAAGCTCCGGCCCGAGGATTTGGGCCGCGTAATCGTCCTGCAAGATGGAGGCAACGTCCAGGAAGTAGAACAAAAAGGCCGCGCAGGCGTACAGCATGGTCTTGCGATGGGTCACTAAATATGATGAGAGACAGACGGCGGCCGTGAGAACGGAGACGAGAATCACGAGAAGCGTCTCGTAGAAGATGGCAAGTTCCATGGATCCCCTTCATCCTGGCCAGCCCGTCGGGCGATGAATTCTGCTGCCATTATATACCAATTCGCCAATGACCCCTGCTATGCCTGAAGCCTTCAGAAATTTTTGATCGAGTTAGGTAACGGGACGGTAACAGCGCACAATTAGATGAGTGAAGAGCATAGGTTAGGATTGATAAAACCCAATTATGACCTGCGGTTTATGGAGGTTGTAGGGAGATGTGTCTCCACATAGTCTCAACATACATACACACCTACACCTGGTTTAGACCTTTCGCAAAATGTGACTATCCCGCACATTGGAGCCATCAAACATCGCGGATATGCGATGGGCCGTGGAGGGAAACCACGGCAGCCGGCACATCGACAGGCGCCACGGGCGCCAGATCGGAGAGTCACATGCAAGGAGTAAACGTCAAGAGCGAGATCGGTAACCTCAAGAAGGTTATCCTCCATCGCCCGGGCAATGAGCTTCTGAACCTCACCCCGAACACCTTGGAGGAGCTGTTGTTCGACGACATCCCGTTCTTGGAGGTCGCCCAGGCCGAGCACGACGCGTTCGCTGACATCCTGCGCAACGAGGGCGTCGAGGTCGTGTACCTCGAGGATCTCATGGCCGAGGCCCTGGATACCGATCCGTCCCTGCGCGAGAAGTTCCTCGATCAGTGGATCTACGAGGCGGGCATCCGCACCGAGATGTACACCAACATCATCAAGGACTACATCAACTCCGAGTACGCGGGCACCAAGGACATGGTCATGAAGACCATGGCGGGCATCAACCTCCAGGAGCTGCCGCAGCAGCACACCAACCTGCTCGTGGACATGGTGTCCGACCGCACCAAGCTCGTGTGCGCCCCCATGCCCAACCTGTACTTCACCCGCGACCCGTTCAACATGATCGGCAACGGCGTGGGCATCAACCGCATGTACAGCACCACCCGTAACCGCGAGACCATCTACGGCTCCTACATCTTCAACTACCATCCGGACTTCAAGGACGTGCCGCAGTACTACAGCCGCGAGAACACCTTCCACATCGAGGGCGGCGACGTGCTGAACATCAACGAGCACGTGCTGGCCATCGGCATCTCCCAGCGCACCGAGCCCGATGCCATCGACCAGCTGGCCCACAACGTGTTCAGCGACGAGACGTCCACCATCGACACCATCCTCGCCTTTAACATCCCCGTGTCCCGCGCCTTCATGCACCTGGACACGGTGTTCACCCAGATCGATTACGACAAGTTCACCATCCACCCCGGCATCATGGGCCCGCTGACCGTGTTCGAGATCACCCCCGACGGCAACGGCGGCACGGTTATTCGCGAGCGCGATGAGGACCTGGAGAGCATCCTGACCGACTACGTTGGCCAGCCGGTGCAGCTGATCCCCTGCGGCGGCGGCGACCGCATCGCGGCCGAGCGCGAGCAGTGGAACGACGGAAGCAACACCCTGTGCGTGCGCCCCGGCACCGTGGTGGTGTACCAGCGCAACAACGTCACCAACGACGTGCTGTACAAGAACGGCATCAACTGCCTGGTCATGCCGTCGGCCGAGCTGTCCCGCGGCCGCGGCGGCCCGCGCTGCATGTCCATGCCGGCCTGGCGCGAGGCCCTGTAGGCTTTAAGAAGTGCCCTGCGAGGGCGGAGACGGCAAGCTCCGCCCTCCTTGCAATGTTCATCGGGCGCCCGAGTCGGGGGAGGGGTCGGGCGCCACTCCCATAAGGAGTTCATCTCATGGCAGAGACAAAGAAGAAGAAGCGCGCGAGCCTTTCTTCGTTTACCATTTTGCTGATTATCCTCGTCGTTCTGGCTGTCGTGACGGTTGTCATGGCCGCCATGGGCGTTGAGGGCATCGAGGGCGCGACGCTCTCCGGCGTGCTCACCGCGCCCGTGTTCGGCTTCCAGGACGCCATCGGCGTGTGCCTGTTCGTTATGATCCTCGGCGGCTTTTTGGGCATCATCACCGAGACCGGCGCCCTCGACGCCGGCATCGCCGCTCTCGTGCACAAGCTCAAGGGTCGCGAGCTCGTGCTCATCCCGATCCTCATGATCATCTTCTCCATCGGCGGCACCACCTACGGCATGTGCGAGGAGACGGTGCCCTTCTACCTGCTGCTGGCCGCCACCATGGTGGCCGCTGGCTTTGACAGCCTGACCGGCGCGGCCGTGGTGCTCTTGGGCGCTGGCTGCGGCGTGCTCGGCTCCACGGTGAACCCCTTCGCCGTGGGCGTGGCCGTGGACGCGCTGTCCGGTGTGGGCATCGCCGTGAACCAGGCCACCATCATCGGTTTGGGCGCCCTGCTGTGGATCGTGACCCTGGCCATCTCCATCGTGTTCGTGATGCGCTACGCCAAGAAGGTCATGGACGACAAGGGCTCCACCTTCCTGTCCCTGCAGGAGCAGCAGGCCATGATGGACGAGTGGGGCATGAAGGAGTCTGAGGAAGAGGCCGCCGACGGCCAGTCCTCCTCTCCGAAGATGACCGGCCGCCAGAAGGCCTCCCTCGTGGTGTTCGCCCTGACCTTCGTCGTCATGATCGTGTCCTTCATTCCCTGGACCGACCTGGGCTTCAACGGTTTCGAGGCCGGCCTGACCACCGAAGAGGTGACCACCACCATGAACGGCGAGGAGATCGCCGCGTTCATCGACGACGCCAACGACGGCGCCACCACGACCACCATCACCGAGCCGGTGGAGGCCACCTCCGTCTCCGAGGAGGAGGTCACCCCCGCTTGGTCCCAGTTCCTGACCAACGTGCCGCTCGGCGGTTGGTACTTCGATGAGGCCTCCACCTGGTTCCTGCTGATGGCGCTGGTCATCGGCATCATCGGCGGCGTGTCCGAGAGCCGCTTCGTGAAGGCCTTTATCAACGGCGCCGCCGACATGATGTCGGTCGTGCTCATCATCGCGTTGGCCCGTTCCATCACCGTGCTCATGGCCTCCACCGGCCTGGACATGTGGATCCTGAACAACGCGGCCAACGCACTGGCGGGCATGTCGGCCATCATCTTCGCACCGCTGTCCTTCCTGCTCTACGTGGTGCTGTCCTTCCTGATCCCGTCCTCCTCCGGCATGGCCACCGTGTCCATGCCCATCATGGGCGGTCTGGCCAGCCAGCTCAACTTCTCCGTTGAGACCATGGTCATGATCTACTCCGCCGGCAACGGCCTCGTGAACCTGTTCACGCCCACCTCCGGCGCCATCATGGGCGGTCTGGCCCTGGCCAAGATCGAGTACTCCACCTGGCTGAAGTTCGGCGCGAAGCTGTTCGTCGTGCTCGGCGTGGTGTGCATGGTCATCCTGACTGCGGCCATGATGATCCTGCCCGGCGGCGCTGCCTAAGAGCATCCGCCAACGCGATCGATAACAGCCTGCCGGCTGTCATCCTTCCGGGAGAGCGCCCCTTGTGCCGGGGCGCTCTCCTCGTTTTGGGCGGGGGCAATCACTGCGGTTGGGTTGCGGGGCCGTGTTACTTGACAGATTGCTTCCATAGTTCCCTTGATTCGCTATTTTGACCCAAATTGGGTACAATATGGGTACCATCGGAAGGAGCGTACCATGCCCGTTGTTCTTGAGAAAAAAGCCGAGATTAAAACCCGCACCTCCCATCAGGTGAAGACGGACGCTTCGGCGGTGTATGCCCATTGGGGGCTCAGCCTCAACGATGCGATCAACATGTTTCTCGTCAAATCGATCGAGGTAGGCGGTTTGCCCTTTGCCCTGAGGCCAGAGGTGCCTTCCTATGACGCAGTCGCCGCGATGGCCTATCGTGCGCCCCTCAACAGCGAGGGAATTGCCGTGCTTCCCGCTGATTGGGACGACGATGAGTGAGGTGAAACCCGAGCCGTGGGAGGTGTGGCACGCCCGGTTCAACTATGACGGGGGCACGGGATACAAGTACCGACCCGTCATCGTTGTCGATATGAGGGATGATGGCTCGCTTGTCATGATGGTCACGAGTGCCACCAATAAGCTCTCGCTCGCCCACGATTACCCTATTAGGAATTGGAAGGCGGCCGGACTGCGCCAGCCTTCCATTGCGCGAGCCGATCGCATCGCCGAGATTCCCGCAGGATACTTGGGCAGTGCGGGGCGCATCGGCGTGCTGTCGGAAGAGGACGTCGTGGCGATTACGGCGATAGTACGTTCGCTCGCCCGGGACGGCGAACAAGGGTAGGGAATGGCGCTGGCCTAGAAATCAATCAAGTCGCGGACCCTCACGCCGAGGCTGTCGGCGATGCGGCAGAGCAATTCGATGCCCACGCTGACTTTTCCGGTCTCGATCTGCCAGATATGCGTTTGGTTGCTGCCGACCATCAGCGCGAATTTGCGCTGGGAGAGCCCTTGGGCTTCCCGATGGAGGCGAATCGCCGCCCCAAGGCATTCTTTTCGATCAATGTCCGTCATGGGCCTATGGTATGTGGTAGACTTCCCTTATTGACTTGATAAAACAAGTCAATATAGCTAGGTGTGGGTTTGGAACGCTGCTGGAATGAGATATTTCCTTGGCGTCCCTTCTTCGGAGAGAGGAATTTCCTATGGATGGTCTGGGAAAGTTGAGGCGCATTCACCTTGCTCGTTATAGCAAGAGGCACGCAGGGGATGACGAAGGTTCCTTTGCCTCCATCGCTAAGCCTTATGAGCAATTTTATGAGGAGAAGGTGGCTTGGGTGGGAGCACCCTGCAAGACCATCTATCAGGCAGTGTTTGACAACAACAAGGATTTTCTTGAGGGAACGGCTCTGATCTACGGCGACGCGAGTGTGTCTTTTGGTGCGTTCTTCGCTCAGATTGATCGAATTGCTCGCTCGCTTTGCGTCTTGGGGGTGGGACGTGATGACGTTGTGTCGGCAGCCATGGTCAGCACTCCTGAGGCAGTTTGCTTGCTGTATGCCACGAGCAAGGTTGGTGCAACGTTTGCGTGCATGGATCCGAGAGATAGCATTAACGAGTTGAAGGCGAAGTTGGAGCAGGCGGCTCCAAAGTGTCTCTTTGTGTCAACGGGGTTCGAAAAGGTCGCCGAGGCTGCCTGCGGTGGTTTGGCTGAAGTCGTCGTCTCCCTGTCTCCAGATTATTCTCCCGATCGCTTCAACGCGGTAATTACCTATGATGACTTTTTGAGGAGTGGGGAAGATGCGGGAGAATGCGAGGTGGCATCTTGGAGAGCGGACCATGTTGCGGCCATCGTATATACGGGGGCCTCGACTGGTGCGGCGAAGGGGGTGAAGCTGAGCGACTTTAGCTTCAATGCCATGGCTGTGGCATGGGTGAATTCTGGATATGCATTTGCTCGCGGGAAACGGCTCCTGGACGTGCTGCCCCTTTTCATTGCCTATGGGGTTTGCAATGCGATTCACGTACCCCTTATGTGGGGTGAAACGATTGTACTCGTTAATCCATTCAGAATGGATTGCTTTGCCGACTTTCTTCTCGATTTCAAACCGCAGCATGTGTACGCCGGGCCGCCCCATATGCGCTTCCTGCGTCAGTCTAAGCGGGCCGAGGATGCTGACTTTTCGTTTCTTGAATTAGTCGCAAGTGGCGGAGCGGGTATGCCAGTCGTCGAGGATTTGGCCAACTATCAGTTCTTTGCACAGCATGGAGCTGAGGGTGTCTACGGCCAAGGATATGGCATGTCCGAAATTAACGCTGCGTTTTGTTACGGGAATGGCCGTAAGAACAGGGTTGGTTTTATCGGAGTTCCTCTTGCTGACAACGATGCGGTCATCGTTGATGAGGAATCTTTCTACGAGCTTCCCTTCGGACAGGAAGCTCAAGGATTGCTGATGGTGAGAACCCCCACGGTTATGCTGGGATATCATGGCGCTGCGGCGGCGAGGAACGAAGAGGTATTCGTTGTCGATGATGCCAATGAGATTTGGGTGTCAACAGGCGATGTCTGCACGATGGACTTGGAAGGACGAATTAAGATCATCGATCGTGCTGGCCGTGGGTTCAATATGTTCGGCATGAACATGTACCCCAGCGTGATCGAGGACGTGATTGGCACTCATCCTCTCGTTAGGGAAAGTGTCGTAGTCGGTCTGCCCCATGAGCGCATGGGGTCGGCCTCGGTGGCAAATATAGTGGTCGAAGCTGATCAGCTCAGTTGTGTCGATCGTCTCGCTGACGAACTGGATGCGCTTATCGCCAACGAGCTTCCAAGCTACACCAAAATATACGCATATCGATTTCGGGTTGAGATGCCCTACACCTCGCGTGGAAAACCGAATTATCAGTTGATTCAGTCGCAGGGGGTCGATGATCTTGGTGAAGAAGTACTAGTTGTGCGTGAAATTGCTGACATAGAAGCGGTGTTGGGCGTGCGCTAACCTTTTCAATATAAGCATCTTGCGGGAATGAGCCCTGAGGTCTCTGTTACTTATCGTTAATGATGGAGCGAATACAGGGCTCCTGGAGCTCGCTTGGTGCAGAAGACCGTGCCAGGATTTGGGGAAGCACATTGTGAGATATAGCAATGCATATTCGATCGAAGGAAACTATAGAGAGCGCGTATCAAAGTGGATTGCGGTGGCTTCCGTCGCTCTCTATTTTATTGTTAGCGAATATTTAGCGTCACCTATGGAGCAGGTGGCTTTGGGTCTCTGTGGGCAAAGCTCGTTCGCGAAGATACTGATCGAGGTGGCCTCAGGGGCTATAAGTGCCTTTTTCTTCTATTCCGTTCTCTGGCTATGGTTTGATCGCTATTTGTGGAAATGCAGGGTGTTCGCTCGATGGCATCATATAGCAAATCTAAATGGTGAATGGGTGGGGACGGGGGTGTCGTCATTTACGAAGGAAGATAGAAGTTGTGTTGAGTATAGTTGCCAGCTGAGGGTCTATCAAGCGTTTACGAAAATCGCCTGCGTTTTTAAAACAAGGAGCTCCTATTCAAACGGGATCGTTGTGGGCCTTTTATGCTCTGACGATCTTGCTACAGGCTGCCGTTTGAATATGGCGTACTCCAACAAAACCCAAAGTCAAAGTTCGACCCTCGTTAAGACTTGGCCAAGAAATCATATGGGTTTCTGCTCGTATCGCGTTACGGGCGATGAGATGGTCGGCGATTACTTCACCGACAGTGAGCCTCAAACTAAGGGTAGGATAATTCTGCATCGAAAAGCTATTTGATTTCAGACTTGCTTCTTGGGCTTTTCGTCTGGAATGAGGAATCTGAATGATCGCGCGACAAGGGAGATGTTATTTCAAGTAGAGGTAGCTACGCGGTTTCTTTGGTGATGAGAAAAATCCTCAAACAATCGAGGGGATTTGCGATGGGATCCGGCTTCTCGGCTAAGTGAGGAGCCGGAGCTCTTATGATTTTACGATCTGATGCGTTTTGGCCAAAGCCGTAGGCGATTTCGCTGCTTCATTGGGCGCGAAAACCTCGTTGAAGCGGCAACGGGAGCGGCATCTGCTATGATGTCCCGGTCTTTTCCCGCTCTGATCCGCTCGGTGCCTTCTTTTATATATAGAGCGTCGGTGAACGGCGGGAAAATGGGGGAGAAAATTGTTGACGAGGGGGCGGTGCGCTGGTAGGATACTACCTTGCGTTTAGTCACATTCAAGGAGATACATACATGTACGCAATCGTGAAAACGGGCGGCAAGCAGTACAAGGTCGCCCCCGGAGACAAGATCAACATCGAGAAGCTCGACGTCGAGCCCGGTGACAAGGTGGAGCTTGAGGCCATCTGCGTCGTCGACGGCGACAAGGTGGAGGCCGACCCCGCGAAGGCCGCCAAGACCAAGGTCGTTGCCACCGTGCTCGAGCAGTTCAAGGGCGACAAGCAGTTGGTCTTCAAGTTCAAGAAGCGCAAGAACTACAAGAAGCTGCGCGGTCATCGTCAGAACCTGACTCGCGTGAAGATCGAATCCGTCGGTACGGCCAAGGCCGAGTAAACGGGTTAGGAGGAACATCTCATGGCACACAAGAAAGGCTTGGGCTCTACCCGTAACGGTCGTGACTCCCACGCACAGCGACTCGGCGTGAAGAAGTTCGCCGGCGAGGTCGTGAAGACCGGCAACGTGATCGTTCGCCAGCGCGGCACCCATTTCCACCCCGGTGAGAACGTGGGCCGCGGCAAGGACGACACCCTGTTCGCCCTCTGCGACGGCACGCTGAAGTTCACTCGCGGCGTCAAGCGCAAGATCCACGTGATCCCCGCCGAGCAGACCGCCTAAACGCTTAAGTTTCAACGACTGCGTAACATCGAACGGTTAGCCAATGCCCTCTGAGAAATCAGGGGGCATTGTTGTATAGTTTGCACAGAGAACGGCGCCCCGCTTCGGGGCGTTGATTCGCGACGACCCAGTGGGAAGGTTCCTATGTTTATCGATAAGGTTCGCATTAACGTGAAGGGGGGCAACGGCGGGGCCGGCTGCATGTCGTTCCGCCGGGAGGCCCATGTGCCCAAGGGCGGCCCCGACGGCGGTGACGGCGGCCACGGCGGCAACGTGGTGGTCCAGGCCGACGCCGGCGTGTCCTCGCTCATCGAGTATCGCTTCAAGCACCACTTCAAGGCCGAGCGCGGCACCCACGGTAAGGGCAGCCGCATGCACGGTGCCACCGGCGAGGACCTCGTGCTGAAGGTGCCCGTGGGCACGGTGGTGCGCGAGTACTTCGAGGAGAGCGGGGAAGTGGGCGAGATGATCGCCGACCTGACCCACGACGGCGAGACCGTGGTAGTGGCCCGGGGCGGCATGGGCGGCCGCGGCAACATCCACTTCGTCACTTCCACCCGCCGCGCCCCGGCCTTCGCCGAGCTCGGCGAGCCTTCCGAGGAGCGCTGGATCGAGCTGGAGATGAAGCTCATGGCCGACGCGGCCCTGGTGGGCATGCCCTCGGCGGGCAAGAGCTCCCTCATCGCTAAGATGAGCGCCGCCCGCCCCAAGATCGCCGACTACCCGTTCACCACCCTCGTGCCGAACCTGGGCGTGGCCACCTCCGGCGATTTGTCCTTCGTCGTGGCCGACATTCCCGGGCTCATCGAGGGGGCCCACGAGGGCCGCGGCCTGGGCCATGAGTTTTTGCGCCATATCGAGCGCACGGCCCTCATCGTACAGATCGTGGACCTCACGGGCGACTGGGAGGGGCGCGACCCCTTGGACGACTACGAGGTCATCAAGAACGAGCTGGCCGAGTACGCCGCCGATCTGGCCGCCCGGCCCCGCATTGTCGTGGCGAACAAGATCGACGCCCCGGGCACCGAGGAGGTCTGCGATGCCCTGGCCGAGCGGGTGCGGGCCGATTCCATTGCCGCTGCCGGCGGCAACGAGTTCGCCCCGAGCCCCATCGACCCGAAGCTCTACCGCATCAGCGCGCTCACGGGGGCCGGTGTGGATTCCCTGAAGGCGGCCATCGCCACCAAGGTGCACGACCTGCGCGAGGCGGCCCGGGCGGCCGCGGCAGCCGATATCCAGTACGATCACGTATGGGAGCTGCGCCGCGAGGCCCGCGAGAAGCGCTTCGATATTCTGCCCGAGGGCGCCGGCGTCTGGCGCGTGCGCGGCGTGCAGGTGGAGCGCATGGTGGTGCAGACCGATTGGGAGAACGAGGAGGCCGTGGCCTTCTTCCAGCACCGTTTCAAGAAGCTGGGCGTGGACACGGCCCTGGAGAAGGCCGGGGCGCTGGACGGCGACGAGGTGCGCATCCTCGGCTACTCCTTCGCCTTCGAGTCGCCCCACGGCCACGGGGTGGATATGTACCAGGAGCTGGATCTGTAATGGGCGAGACGACGACCGCGGCACGGCGCCGCCTGGTGGTGAAGATCGGCTCGGCCACGCTGACCACGTCGGAGAGCTCCATCGACTACGGCTTCCTAGATGATCTGGCTGCCCAGCTGGATGTGGTGCGCCGCGCGGGCTGGGATGTGGTGGTGGTCACCTCGGCCGCCATCGCCTGCGGTCTGGAGGCCCTCGGCATCGCCAAGCGCCCCACGGACATGCCGAGCCTGCAGGCGGCCGCGTCGGTAGGGCAGAGCGCCCTGTCCACGGCCTACGCTGAGGCCTTCGGGAAGCGGGACATGCTCACGAGCGTGGTGCTGCTCACCCGCCGCGATACGGCCGACCGCACCGCCTATCTGCACGCCCGGGACACTCTGCGCCGCCTCATGGAGCTCGATGTGGTGCCCATTGTGAACGAGAACGACACGGTGAGCGTCGAGCAGATCCGCTTCGGCGACAACGACACCCTAGCCGCGCTCGTGGCCTGCCTCATCGACGCCGACCTCATGGTCATCCTGTCGGATATCGACGGGCTGTACACGGCCAATCCGCTCATCGATCCGGCGGCCGCGTTGATACCCCGGGTTGATCGGGTGGACCGGGAGATCCTGGCCGCGGCCGGGGGCGCGGTGTCGGGCGTGGGCTCCGGCGGCATGATCACGAAGATCAAGGCCGCCCGGGTGCTCATGGCCGCGGGCATTCCCATGGTCATCTGCCAGGGCCGCCGTCCCGACTGCGTGGTGGACGCGGCGGTCGGGGTGCCGGTGGGCACGCTGTTCACGGCTCCGGAGCGCCCCCACGAGATCACGCCGAAGAAGCTGTGGATTGCCCTGGGCGATGCCGTCCACGGCACGCTCGTGGTGGACGAGGGGGCCCGTGCGGCCCTCGTGGAGCGCGGCAAGTCGCTCTTGTCCGTGGGCATCCGCGAGGTGCGCGGGTCCTTCGACTACGATGACATCGTGGACGTGGCCGACGAGACGGGCCACGTGTTCGCCCGGGGCCGGGCGGCCGCGGGCAGCGATCTGGTGGCCCTGGCGGTGGGGAAGAGCCGCGAGGCGGTGGCGGCCAACGGCATCCTGTCGGTGCTGGCCGACCGCCCCGTCGTCCACCGCGACGAACTGGTGCTGTTCGAGTAGGCGGGTTTCGTCTACTCTGCGGGAGGAAGGGGTCGGCCGACGCGACGGCTCCGGCGGTGCCCGGTGGAGTTCCGCCGACAGTGCCGCTGACAGCGCCGGTTCCCGTGAGAAGGTGCAGGAAGCAGAGAAAGGTTCAACATGGATATACGAGACGACGTGGTTCTGCTTGCGAAGAGGGCCAAGGGGGCGAGCGCGAAGCTGGCAGTGACGACGACCGAGGAGCGCGACGACGCCCTGGCCGCCATGGCTGCGGCCTTGCGGGAGCACGCGGCCGAGATCGTGGAGGCCAACGGGGCCGATATGGACGCGGCCCGGGCGGCCGGCACGAGCGAGGCCCTGCTGGACCGACTCATGCTGGACGAGGCCCGGGTGGGCGCCATGGCCGATGCCCTCGACGAGCTGCGGGAGTTGCCCGACCCCCTCGGCGTGGTGTCCTTGGAATCCACCTTGTACAACGGCATCCGCCTGCGCCGGGTATCGGTGCCTCTCGGCGTGGTGGCCATGGTCTACGAGGCGCGGCCCAACGTGACCGCCGATGCCGCCGGCGTCTGCGTGAAGTCGGGCAACGCCTGCGTGCTGCGGGGCGGCAGCCTCGCGGCCCGCTCCAACGAGGCCATTGCCGACATTCTGGCGGCCGCCGCCGTGGGGGCCGGCCTGCCCGAGGGCTCCATCTGCGCCATCACCACCACCGACCGGGCCGCCACCGACGTGCTCATGGGGCTGCACGGCCTGGTGGACGTGCTCATCCCCCGCGGGGGCGCCGGGCTCATCCGCCACTGCGTCGAGCACGCGAAGGTGCCGGTCATCGAGACGGGCACGGGTAACTGCCACGTGTACGTGCACGCCTCGGCCGATCCCGCCATGGCCCGCGATATCATCATGAACGCGAAGTGCCGCCGCCTCGGCGTGTGCAACGCCGCCGAGACCCTGCTGGTGGACGCGGCCGTCGCCCCCTCGGTGCTGCCGCCGATTCTGGGCGAGCTGCTGGAGGCGGGCATCACGGTGCACGGCGACGAGACGGTGCTCGCCCTGGCCCGGGAGGCCGGCCTGCCCGTGGCCGACGGGGCCGACGAGGCATCGCCGGCCGTGGTGCCGGGGGGCGAGGCGGACTGGGAGACCGAGTATTTGGGGCCGCACCTGGCGGTGCGCGTGGTGGAGGGGCCCGATGAGGCCATCGCCCATGTGAACCGATACGGCACCAAGCACTCCGAGGCCATCGTGGCCACCGACGAGGCGGTCATCGACGCCTTCCTCGCCGCGGTGGACGCCGCCGCCGTGTACGCCAACGCCTCGACGGCCTTCACCGACGGGGGCCAGTTCGGCCTCGGGGCCGAGATCGGCATCTCCACCCAGAAGATCCACGCCCGCGGCCCCTTCGCCGCCGATGCGCTCACGTCCTACAAGTACGTGCTGCGCGGCGACGGCCAGGTGAGGGCTTAAGGCCGTGACCGGACGCGAACAGGACGGCCGGGGCTGCCGCGGCGCACAGGGTGCGGCCGGCGCTCCCGCGGCGGTCGGGGAAGGGCGCCCGGCGGTGGTCTGCCCCCGCTTCGACGGGGTGGGGTCAGACGGCGCCCCGGTGCGCCTGGGCATCATGGGGGGCACCTTCGACCCCATCCACCAGGGGCACCTGGCCTGCGCCGAGCAGGCGCGGGAGGCCTTCGGCCTGGCCGGCGTGGTGTTCATTCCCACGGGGCGCCCGGCCTTCAAGCGGGATCGGGCGGTGACCGACGGGGCGGTGCGCCTCGAGATGTGCCGCGCCGCCGTGGCGGGCAACCCCGCCTTCGCGGTGAGCTCCCTGGAGGTGGACCGGCCCGGCATCACCTACGCCGTGGACACGCTGCGCGCGCTGCGGGACCATTACCCGGCCAACGTCGAGCTGTTCTTCATCGCCGGGGCCGACGCCATCCTGTCCATCGCCCGCTGGCACGAGAGCGCCGAGGTGGCGCGCCTCGCCCGCTTCGCCGCCGCCACGCGCCCCGGCTTCGCGGTCACCGAGCCCTTCAAGGAGGAGCTCGCCTCCCGCGGGGCGTTTCAGGTGGACTACTTCGAGGTGACGGCCCTGGCCATCTCGTCGAGCTACCTGCGCGAGCGGGCCGCCCGGGGGCTCTCGCTGCGCTACCTGACCCCCGATCCCGTGCGCGAGATCATCGAGGCGCGCGGGCTCTATCGCTTGGAGGCCCCCGCTGCGGCTGTGGCGGGAGGCGGAAAGGAGGCGCCATGGACGCCGTGACCGTGACCGATCCCGCAGACCCCGCCTTCGTCGAGGCCCGCCGAGCCGAGCTGGCCGAGCGCGTGGGGCCGCGCCGCTACCAGCACAGCCTCGGGGTGGCCGACACCGCCCGGGCCCTGGCCCGCACCTACGGGGCCGACGAGGAGGCCGCCTACCTCGCGGGCCTGCTGCACGATTGGGACAAGGGCTACGACGACCCGGGCATTCTGGCCCGGGTGGACGAGCTGGGCCTCGATCTGTCCGAGGAGCTGCGGGGCATGCCCCGGGTGCTCCACGGGATGACGGCCGCGGCGGCCCTGGCCCGGGAATTCCCCGCCCTCGACCCGGCGGTGCTCCAGGCCATCGCCCGGCACACGGTGGGGGAGAAGGCCATGACCCCTCTGGACAAGGTGGTCTACATCGCCGACGCCCTGGAACCGGGGCGGGGCGGCAAGACCGTGGAGAAGCTGCGGGCCCGGGTGGGCGAGGCGACGCTGGACGAGCTGTTCCTGGACGTGTACGCCTACTGGGTGCGGCTCATTCTGGAGCGGCGCCACCCGCTGTACTCGCGCACGACCGAGATCTGGAACTCCTACATGCCGGCCCAGGAGGTGTTCCGGGCCGCGCCCGGGGCCGACCCCATGCCCTACGGGCGGCCGTAGAATCCGCGGAGGTTTTCCCGGAAGGGCGAGCGGCCCTTCCCTTGTGCTATGGTAAGTAGATTCGTTTTTTGATTCGTACTGAATGGGAGGACAGCATGACCGACGCTGTTGCCGAGCAGGCCGCATTCTCGCGGAAGTGCGCCATCATCGCGGCGCAGGCGGCCGATGAGAAGAAGGCCACCGACATCATGGTGCAGGAGGTGCGCGAGCTCATCGGCGTGACCGACTACTTCGTCATCGCCACGGCGGCCAACTCCCGCCAGGTGGACGCCATCATCGACGAGATCGAGGACAAGCTGCGGGAGGACGCGGGCATCAAGCCGACCCATCGGGAGGTGTCGCCGGACGGGAGCTGGTCGCTGCTGGACTACGGCAACATCGTGGTGCACGTGTTCATGCCCGAGACGCGCGAGTACTACCGCCTCGAGGCGCTGTGGAACGACGCGCCCACCATCGATTTGGCCACGGAGGCGGGGCTCGAGAACCTCGAGTACTCCGAGCGCATCGCCAAGCTGCTGGGCCGCAAGCCGGCCTAGGGGCATCTGCCGCATGGCGCATGCGGCGCAAGGAGCTGAACGGAAAGGACCCTGCGGGGTCCTTTTTCTTTGTGCGGGGTGGGAAGGGGGGACCGTAGGGCGGTTCGGTGAGGAAGAGGAGGAAGGAGAGGAAGAGGGAAGGAGGCGGAGAGAGGGGGGATGATTTGTCGTCCAGTCTTCCTTTCGGGAAGGGGAATTTGCGGCGCGTTCCCGCTGAGGGGAGGGTTGATTCGTCGCCCAGACCCGTCAAGGGAAGATGCGATTCGCCGCACAGCCCCCGCCGCGGGGAGGCCGATTCGCCGCTCAGCCCCGTTGCGAGAGGGGGAGGTTCGCCGCCCGGTCCCGTTGCGGGAGGGGGCGGTTCGTGGAGGAACCGTGGGGAGAGGGGCGAAATGTCGTGGTGGGGGACGGAAAAGTGGGGGCGCATTCCCACGGGAATCCTGGTGCCGTTCCCGCGCCGGGCCTGCGATAAACCTGGAGCGCCCCTGCAGCGGCCCTGTCGCACGCCTCGCGACGGGGCTGGATGACAACAGAGGGCTCATGGAAAGTGCCTGCATTTTGAGGACCGCTTCGTCGGTTCGGGGCTTCCCGCGATTGCCCGGGGCCGAGGAGGTTGTCCGGCGGCCGGGTGGGGCCGCCGTGACCGGAAGGATCGAAGGAGGGGTCGGAACAGGGCGAATCGGAAACCGACAGGGTGCCCGACAGTGACCTGAACCCCGCCTGGCGGTTGCCAGCAGTTGGGCGGCACAGGCTGGGAGCGCCGGGCTGCCCCTTGCGCCCGGCGGCGCAGAGGCTTAGGGTGCGTCGGGCTGTTTTCAACCGTGAGAGCGAAAGGAGCTCCATGACCCGTTTCATCCAGCAATGCGCCTGCCGCGGCATCCGCCCCACCTCAGTGGCCCCCGAGCGGTTCGCGAGCCGGCCGCACCTCGTGTCGCAGCTGCTGCGCAACCGCCGCGTCGCCCGCTTCCTTGTGGCGCCGACGGGGTTCGGCAAGGCGACGGTGGCCTACGAGTACGCCGAGGTGGTATTCGGCTTCCAGCACGTATTCTGGATCAGCGGCACCTCCCCGTGCTTCCTGCGCGATCTGGACGCCGGCGTGCTCGCCTCCGCTGTGGCGGCGTGCGATCCCGAGGCGTCTCTGGTCGTGCTCGCCGATGTGCCCGTCCTCGACGAAGAGCGGGAGGCGGCCCTCTCGACGGCCGTCGACCGGCTTTTGGAGAGTGGTTGCGAGGTGATCGTCACCTGCGCTCCCGCCGCAGACGGCTGGGCGGCCCTCCAGCGCGACCGCGTGACGGTCGGGGCGGGGGATCTGCTCGTCGACGAGGAGGAGGCGCGGGCTGACGGTCTGGCTCCTTTCCGGCCTGCGGTGGGGCTGCCCTTGGCGATGCGCGTGCCCTGTCTGCGCTGGGGCGAGGAGGGGCAGGCGGCTTTGGTGCGGGGCCTCGCCGCCGAGGAGCTGCCCGCTGAGACGCGCATTGCGCTGTGGGCCGTTCTCGCCATGGGTCGCGGCAGCCGGTCGGATCTGGCCCTGCTCGTGGGCAGCGTCCGCGCGGGGGAGATCTGGGGCTTTTTGGCGCAGCACTACCCCTATACCGGTATCGCGGCGGACGAGGATGCCTTCGACGCCGTGAAGGTGCCCCTTCCGGTGCTGCGGGCCGCCCTGGCCCCCAGTCTCGATGCCCTTGCCCGTGTTCAGGGGCGTTTCGAGCGCGACGAGATGGTGCGTCTGGTGGCCGACCGAATGGTGGCCCGGGGAGCTGGCCGTCGGGCTGCGACGGTGATGGGGGCCTTTGCCAGCCGCGAGGCGGTGTCCGCATGGCTCGGCCGGGCCGGATGGCATCTCTTGTGGGCCGACGGCGGTGCCGAGCTGGAGGAGCTCTATCGGACGGTCTGCCACATCCGAGTGGAGGAGCGGGCCGGGGTGAACGCGATGATGGCCTGGGCTCGGGCCCTGGCCGGGGACGGCCGCCGTGCCATCGAGTTCGCCCGAAAGGCCCTCGGCTCGCCCCAGGCCTCCGACATGGTGCGGGCCGCCGCGGCCCTGGCCGCCTACGGCCAGGGCAATGCCGCGGCGCGACGGGCCATGGCCGAGCCCGTGGAATCGTGGCTTGCCCGCACCGCCCAGGAGCCGACGGGCGGTGCTCACGAGGGGGCGCTGCGCGCACTCGCCTCCGTGGCCCTGGCCGATCGGAGCGGAGAGGACCCCCTCGCTCGCTGGCACGGGATAGCTCGTGAGTTGCTCGACGCCGCCCCGATGGAAGGTGACCTGGAACAGGCCCTGCTCCTGGCTGCCGCCTGGGCCCTGGATGCCGCAGCGTCCACCGGGGCCTTCGAGCCCGGCCGCGAGGATGCCTCTCTGCTTGCGGGAGCCGATCTGGCGGCCCTGGCTTCTTTCGTGGCTGAGTGCGCCGAGCGCGCCGCCGCAGGCGGCAGCTTGGGCCTCGGCGGACGGGAGGCGGCCGCGGCCCTGGAGCGCATCGAGGGCGCCCTCGCCCTCGCGGGCTTGCCAGGCCTGGGGGAGCGGACCCAAGCAGCCCTCGACGAGGCCCGCATCTCCATGGCCCGCTGCGGCCGAGAGACCGCGGCCCCGGCTCGCCCCCGCCGCAGTTCCGCCCCCGTTGGCCCCGGTGCAGACCCCTTCGCCGCCCCCTCCGTTCCCGCCGCCTTCCCGCTCGCCGGTCGCGAGGACGCTTCCGCCGTCTCGTCCTGCGTCGCCGCCGTGCCCCTGGCGCCGCCCCTGCTGCACGTGCGGCTCTTCGGGGCCATGACGGTGTCGGTGGGGGAGACCGACGTGACCGCAGCCCTCAAGTCGCGCCGCCGGGCTCGGCTTCTGCTGGCCCTGCTCGTGCTTCACCGCGGCCGCGAGCTGACGCGGGAGCGCATCGTGGCCATGATGTGGCCCGCCGCCGATCAGCGCACCGGGGCCAAGAGCTTCTACCGGGTGTGGAGCGAGCTGTCCCGCATCCTGGCCGTGGGTGGCCGGTGCCCCTATCTGGTGCGCGACCGCTACGGCTGTCGCCTCGATCCGGCCCTGCTCGTCAGCGACGTGGTCGACTTCGAATCGCTGACCCGGCACCTTCTGTTCGGGCCCGCGACGGGCTCTCTCGCTTGGGAGCAGGTTATTCTCCAACTCCAAGAGACCTTCGATGCGCCGTTGCTGCCGACGGAGGGAGGCTGCGAGACCGTGGGGCAGTTCCGCGACCGATTCGCCACCGAGATGGTGGACGGGCTCGTGGCCGCCTCGTGCCGCCTGCGCCGGGATGGGGAGCCCCAGGGCGCCCTCTGGTTCGCCCGCGAGGCCCTGCGCCGGGACGGCACGCGGGAGGATGTCTACGCCGCCCTCATGCGGGCCCAGATGGTCTCGGATCAGCGCAGCGCCGCTCTGGACACCTTCTTCGCCTGCCGCGACTTTCTCGGCGACTCCCTGGGTCTGGATCCCTCTCCGTCGTTGCAGGCGCTCTACCAATCGCTCCTGGAGGGCGACATGGCCGTGGGGGAACGGAGCGCGATTTCCCATGGTTGACGCAGACGCGGCCCGCGAAAGCGTGTACTATGTTCCCGGGCTGCTTCCCGTCCGGGAATCGGCTGTGTACACGGAAGCGTCCGGCCGCTCGATGGGGTTATGGGCCGGACCTGATTTGAAAGGGGGTGTGCCATGGAGGCCTTCGCTGATGTGGCCCTGCTGTCGCGCGTGCAATTCGCGCTGACGGTGGCCTACCATTTCCTGTTCGTGCCCTTGTCCATCGGGCTCGGGCTCATTCTGGCCATCAACGAGACGCGCTACTATCGCACACGCAGACCCGAGGATGCGGCGGCGACGAAGTTCTGGGTGAAGATCTTCACCGCGACCTTCGCCATCGGCGTAGCCACGGGTATCACCATGGAGTTCTCCTTCGGTACGAACTGGGCGAACTACTCGCGCTTCGTCGGCGACATCTTCGGCGCGCCCTTGGCGGCCGAGGCCCTGCTCGCCTTCTTCCTGGAATCTATGTTCCTGGGCGTGCTGCTGTTCGGCCGCAAGCGCGTGTCGCCGCGGTTCTACATGGTGTCCGCCTGGCTCGTGTGGGCCGGATCCTGCCTGTCGGCCCTGTGGATCCTCATCGCGAACTCCTGGATGCAGACGCCGGCCGGCGCCGAGTTGAACGCCGACGGCACTGAGGCGGTCATCACCGACTTCTTCTCGGCCGCCTTCAACCCGTCCATCTTCGCCCGCTACACCCACACGGTGGACGCCCTGCTCATCATGGGCGCCTTCGTGGCCATGGCCGTGGCCGGCTGGTACATGCTGAAGAAGCGCCACAGCGACTTCGCCATGAAGACCATGCGCATCGCCGCGGTGGTGGGCATCGTCACGTCCTGCGCCATGATCGTGTTCGCCCACGCCTCGGCCGTGGTGGTGTGGGAGGAACAGCCCACCAAGCTCGCCATGATGGAGGGCATGTACGACTCCGAGGTGCCGCCGCTGTACGCCGTGGGCATCGTGGATGAGGAAACCCAGGAGGTCATCGCCCCCTTCGCCATTCCCGGCGGCACGAGTTTTCTGGCCACGGGCAACTTCGACACGGAGTACCCGGGCCTCAACGAGCTGGCCCAGACCGAGGAGTACGGTGATATGGTGGTGGAGGATATGCCGGTGAACCTCGTGTTCCAGAGCTATCACCTCATGGTGGCCATGTACGGCCTCATCATGGTGACGAGCATTCTCGTGCTCGTGTTCACCTTCCGGGGCGGCCGCATCGCCCGTATGCGCTGGCTGCAATGGCTCGCGGTGCTCTCGCCGCTGTGGCCCTTCATCGCCATCCAGACCGGCTGGATCACCGCCGAGGTGGGTCGCCAGCCCTGGGTGGTGTATCCCTCCGTCTCCGGGCCCGAGGGCGTGGCCCTGCTCACCGACGAGGGCATCTCCCTGTCGGTGTCGGCGCCCGAGCTGTGGGTGACCATCGGCCTGTTCGTCGTCGTGTACCTGGTGCTGCTCATCGGTTGGGCCCGCGTGGTGGGCCGCTTCATCAAGGAGGGCCCGGTGGCCGAGGACGGCGATGGCGCCGATAGCTCCGAGGCTTCGCCCGCTTTAGCGGCGGTCGCGGTTGCCGACGGCGTCGTCCTCGCCGAGGGCGATGGGGCCGTGGCCGTCGAGGTGGCCGAGGCGGCCGCCGCGGAGGACGGCGCCGTTGCGAAGGGAGGCGAGTAGGCCATGTTCGAGTTCCTGAGCGTACTGTGGTTCTTCCTCATCTTCGTGCTCATCGCCGGCTACTTCGTGCTGGACGGCTTCGATCTGGGCGTGGGGGCGCTCTCGCCCCTCATCGCCAAGGACGACGAGGAGCGCGCGGTGCTGCGCCGGGCCATCGGGCCGGTGTGGGACGGCAACGAGGTGTGGCTGCTCACGGCCGGCGGCGCCCTGTTCGCAGCGTTCCCCAACGCCTACGCCACCACCTTCTCCGGGTTCTATCTGGCCGTGATGCTCGTGCTGTTCGGCCTCATCGTGCGCGCGGTGTCCTTCGAGTTCCGCGCCGGCGACCCCGGCTGGGCGAAGCTGTGGGACGGCTGCTTCTTCGTGGGTTCGCTGCTGCCGGCCCTGCTGCTGGGCGTGGCCGTGGGCAACATCTTCGCCGGCATTCCCATGGATGCCGCCGGCAACTACGCCGGGGTGCCGCTGCTGGGGCTCATCACGCCCTTCACGCTGCTCACGGGCCTGCTCGGCCTGGTCATGTTCCTGGCCGCCGGTGCGGCGTGGGCGGCTCTGAAGGCCCCGCTGCCCTCCGAGCTGCGCGAGCGGGCACAGCACCTGCGCCTGCCGCTCCAGGTGATCGCCCTGGTGCTGTTCGCCGTGGTGTCGGTGTTCGCCCTGGCTCTCGTGGGCACCGAGATGGACCCGGCCCTGGCGCCGGCGCGCTGGCTGTGCGCGGCGCTGGTCGTGGCGGCCCTGGCGGCCTCCATCGTCTTCGGCCGTCGACCTGACGGCGACCTGAAGGCGTTTCTGGCCCAGTCCGGGGCCATGATCGCGCTGGTGGCGCTTCTGGCCTGCTCGATGTTCCCCGTGCTCGTGAACGCGACCCCTGACTCGGTGGGCCCGGCCATCACCTTGGCCAACGCCGCCTCCTCGGAGCTGTCGCTGTTCTGGATGACCATCATCACCGCCGTGGGCCTGCCTTTGGTGCTGACCTACCACGTCATCATCTACCGCACCTTCCGCGGCCGCGTGAAGCCGGAGGATCTGACGCACTACTAGGCTTTGGGCGCGCTGCCGGGCCTTCGCCTGGGGATCCGATCGGGCGCGTCCTGCGAGCCTTGCGAGCCCGGCAGGCTCTGCGAGCGCTGCAAGAGCTGCGCACCCGGTGGCCTCTGCGAGCCCTGCAAGCGCCGCGAGTGCTGTGGGTTTTGTGGGTCCTGCAAGCCCGGTGACCCTAGCGGAGCCAGGCGTTTCCAAGGGGCCGGAACCTCTCTGGGTTCCGGCCCCTTCTTGCATGCATTTCCGGCAGAATCGCGGGGTTTGGTATGCCAAAAACGAGGGGTTTGGTACCGACATTCGAGAAACCCCAGGTCAGTTTTGGCAAGAATCGGGGATTGGGTACTTTCGGGGATACCCAACCCCCGATTTCTGCCGGTAAAAAGTTGCGGGCTGGGGGTTGGTAGGGGTCGAACGGGAGGAGGTGGGAAGACGGCGACCGATCGGGGCCGTGCGGACGGGGGGATGCGGTGGACATCGTGCGGGTCGGGTGGTGACCGAACGAGTGCGACGGTGGCACGCTACGGGCGGGAGCGTCCTGGCGGCGACCGATCAGGGCCGTGCGGACAGGGGATGCGGTGGGCATCGTGCGGGTCAGATGGCGACCACCCTGCGTGTCACCCGGTGGCGGCCACCCTGTGCGCTGGGGGATGGCCGGCGCGCTGCGAGCGGGAGCGTCCTGGGGCGGGGCGCCCTGGCGGCGACCACCCTGCGTGTCGCCCGGTGGCTGCCACCCCGTGCGCCGGGGGAGGGTGGCCGGAGCGCTGTGGCGGCGGCCACCCCGCGTGTCACCCGGCAGCCCACCCTGTGCGTCGGGACAGGGTGGCCGGGGTACTGTGGGCGGGGGCATCGTGCGGCCGCCCCGCATGGCGGGCGGTGACGGGCTCCCTGCAAACCCTGTGGAATCGGGGGCGGGCGGGGGCCCTTGTGGTAGAGTGGAACGGATTTACGCGCGGGGGGCGCTCGACCCCGGTGGCGCGGCCCGTGCGGGGCCGCGGACGCACCGGAGCGGGCGGCCCGAAGAGACCGACCCGATACCGTAGAGAAAGAAGATGCCACCCATGGGATTTCTCTCCAAACTGCTCACGATGGGCGAGGGCAAGCAGCTGAAGCGCTACCAGGCCACCGTCGACAAGATCAACGGGCTGGAGCCGGCCTTCCAGGCCCTGACCGACGAGGAGCTGGCCGCTAAGACGACCGAGTTCCGCGAGCGCTACGCCGCCGGCGAGACGCTGGACGACCTGCTGCCCGAGGCCTTCGCCGCCGTGCGCGAGGCGTCCGTGCGCACCATCGGCCTGCGCCACTTCGACGTGCAGCTCATCGGCGGTATGGCCTTGAACGAGGGGCAGATCGCCGAGATGAAGACCGGCGAGGGCAAGACGCTCGTGTCCACCCTGGCCGGCTACTTGAACGCCATTCCCGGCCACAACGTGCACATCGTCACCGTGAACGACTACCTGGCCCGCCGCGACTGCGAGTGGATGGGCCAGATCTACCGCTTCCTCGGCATGAAGACCGGCCTCATCCAGAACGGCATGGCCCCGGCGGCGAAGAAGCCCGCCTACGAGGCCGACGTCACCTACGGCACCAACTCCGAGTTCGGCTTCGACTACCTGCGCGACAACATGGTGACCCGCGGCAGCTCCCGGGTGCAGCGCGGCCACCACTTCGCCGTCGTGGACGAGGTGGACTCCATCCTCATCGACGAGGCCCGCACGCCGCTCATCATCTCCGGCGCCGGCACCCAGGCCGCCGACACCTACAAGAAGTTCGCCCGCGTCATGCCCGGGCTCAAGCAGGGCACCGACTTCGACATGGACGAGGCCAAGCGCACCATCAACGCCACGGAGAGCGGCCTGGAGAAGATCGAGGCCATGCTCGGCATCGAGAACATCTACGCCGATCCCTCCGGCCAGCTGGCGAACCACCTCCAGCAGGCCCTGAAGGCCCAGTTCCTGTTCCACCGCGACGTGGACTACGTGGTGATGGACGGCGAGGTGAAGATCGTCGACGAGTTCACCGGCCGCATCATGGAGGGCCGCCGCTACTCCGAGGGCCTGCACCAGGCCCTGGAGGCCAAGGAGCACGTGCTCGTGCGCGAGGAGAACCAGACTCTGGCCACCATCACCCTCCAGAACTACTTCCGCCTCTACGACAAGCTCTCGGGCATGACCGGCACGGCCATGACCGAGGACGCCGAGTTCCGCCAGATCTACAAGCTGCCGGTCATGGCCATCCCGCCGAACAAGCCGGTGGCCCGCAAGGACGAGAACGACCTGGTGTACCGCACGGTGGAGGGGAAGTTCGCCGCCGTGGCCAACGACATTGCCGAGCGCCACGCCGCCGGTCAGCCCTGCCTCATCGGCACCGTGTCCATCGAGAACTCCGAGAAGCTGTCGCGCCTGCTGGACAAGCGCGGCATCCCCCACGAGACCCTGAACGCGAAGCACCACGAGCGCGAGGCCCACATCGTGGCCCAGGCCGGCCGCCTCGGCGCCGTGACCATCGCCACCAACATGGCCGGCCGCGGTACGGACATCCGCCTCGGCGGCGACCCGGACGTGCTGGCCGAGGACATGCTGCGCCAGCGCGGCCTGGACCCGGACGCCGCGCCGCTCACCGACGAGGGGGCCAAGAACCCGGCCTGGCCCACGGCCGAGCAGCGGGCCGCGGCCCTGGCGGCGGCGCGGGCCATCTGCGCCGAGGAGCAGAAGAAGGTGCGGGCCGCCGGCGGCCTGTGCGTCATCGGCACCGAGCGCCACGAGTCCCGCCGCATCGACAACCAGCTGCGCGGCCGTTCCGGCCGTCAGGGCGACCCGGGCGTGACCCAGTTCTACCTGTCTCTGGAAGACGACCTCATGCGCCTGTTCGGCGGCTCGAAGATGGACTCCATCGCCCACATGATGGAGAAGACCAACCAGGAAGACGACATGCCCATCCAGGCGGGCATGGTGTCAAAATCCATCGAGAGCGCCCAGCGCCAGGTGGAATCCATGCACTTCGCCGCCCGCAAGAACGTGCTGGAGTACGACGACGTCATGAACCTCCAGCGCAAGGCCATCTACGAGGAGCGCAACGCCATCCTGGACGGCAAGTCCATGACCGACCGCATCCCCGGCATCATCCGCGACGCTGTGGACGCCATCGTGGGGGAGTGCTGCCCCGAGCGGTCCGCCTCCGACGACTGGGACCTGAAGGCCATCGACCTGTGGGCCGCCAACATGTCCGGCTGCAGCGACTTCGCCGTGGCCAAGGTGAACCACGAGGACGACCCCGAGGCTCTGGCCGACGCCCTCTACGAGTTCTTGGAGTGGATCTACGAGCAGAAGACCCAGCAGCTGGGCAGCGATCTCATGGAGAACCTCTCGGCCCAGGTCATGCTGCGCATCATCGACACCCGCTGGATGGCCCACCTCCAGGAGATGGACTATCTGAAGACCGGCATCGGCCTGCGGGCCTTCGGCCAGCGCGACCCTCTCGTGGAGTACAAGAACGAGGCCTACAACGCCTTCCAGAACCTCACGAGCTCCATGTACGACGACTACCTGCGCACCCTGCTGCGCCTGGAGATCGCCGCGAAGCCCGCGGCCGCGCCCGGCGCCCCCGCGGCCGCCCCGAGCCCTCTGGGGGAGGCCGAGGACCCGCTCGCCCGCAAGATGAGCTACTCCTCGCCCGAGGAGGCCCTGGCCACTTCCGGGGTGCGCGGCCGCCACGCTGCCGCCAACATGCCGGCCGGCGCCCCGCGCCCGGCCCCGAGCAAGCCCCAGACCTTCGTGAAGGACAAGGAAGACCCCTACGCCAACGTGGGCCGCAACGATCCTTGCCCCTGCGGGTCCGGCAAGAAGTTCAAGAAGTGCCACGGCGCGAATTTGTAGTTCCGCCGTTGCTGACGCAACGTCGGGCCTATTGACGCTGCGATTCCGACCGGCACCTGACCTTGCCCCTTGTTTGGGGCGCGGCGTTGGCCCAAGCCAACTTGGCCCCAAGGCGGGGCAATTTCAGGTGCCGGTCGGAACCTCGCTGTCTTCCTTGGGCGAACCTGTGAGTTGGAGATTATGGAACTGAAGGACATACAGAAGGAACTGGAAGGGGCGCGGGGCCGCTTGGCTGATGCGCGGGCCTTCCTGCATATCGACGAGAAGACCGCCGACCTGGCCGCCCTCGACGAGCAGGCGGCATCGCCGGACTTCTGGAACGACGCGGCGGCGGCCCAGGCCGTGAGCAAGCGGGCCTCGAGCCTGCGGGCCACCATCGCCGACTACGAGCGGGCCTGCTCCCTGGCCGACGATGCCGCGACTGCCTGCGAGCTGGCCAGCGACGACGAGGCCTTCGCCGAGGAGGCCGCCCAGGCCGCCTCCGAACTGACCGCCCTGCTCGACCAGCTGGAGATCGAGTCCTGGTTCGCCGGGGAGTTCGACGAGGGCGACGCCATCCTGACCGTGAACCCGGGCCAAGGGGGCCTCGAGGCCCAGGACTGGACCGAGATGCTCTACCAGATGTACGTCCATTACGCCGAGGACAAGGGTTGGAAGGTGACGGTGCTCGATCTGGTGCCCGGCGAGGGCATCGGGCTCGACAAGGCCACGATCCAGATCGAGGGCCGCTACGCCTACGGCATGCTGCGCAGCGAGATCGGCATCCACCGCCTTGTGCGCATTTCCCCCACCGACGCCAAGAAGCGCCGCCAGACCACCTTCGCCTCCGTGGAGGTGCTGCCGGTCATCGCCGACGACATCGAGGTGGATCTGAACCCCGCCGACGTGCGCGTGGACGTGTACCGCTCCTCGGGCCCCGGCGGCCAGTGCGTGAACACCACCGACTCGGCCGTGCGCCTCACCCACGAGCCCACGGGCATCGTGGTCACCTGCCAGAACGAGAAGAGCCAGCTCCAGAACAAGGAGGCGGCCTTCCGGGTGCTGCGCGCCAAGCTCTACGAGCTGGAGGAGCGCAAGCGCCAGGCCGAGATCGATGAGCTGCGCGGCGAGCGCATGGAGAACTCCTTCGGCAGCCAGATCCGCAACTACGTGCTGTTCCCCTACCAGCTGGTGAAGGACCTGCGCAGCGGCGTTGAGACGGGAAATGTGGACGCAGTGCTCGGCGGCGCCCTGGAACCCTTCGTCATCGGGTATCATACGTGGAGAGTATCGAATCAGTAGTCCAAGGGAAAGGCAGGCTATGGATACGGCGCAGCTGGTGGGGAAGGCCACCGACATCCGCAAGGACATTCTGACCATGATCACGGAGGCGGGCAGCGGGCATCCCGGCGGCTCGCTCTCCTGCACCGATATGCTCACGGCGCTGTACTTCGGCGGCGTGCTGGACCACGATCCCGCCGATCCGGCCAAGGTCGGTCGCGATCGCTTCATCCTGGCCAAGGGCCACGGAGCCCCGGCTCTCTACGCCACTTTGGCCCACGCCGGCTATTTCCCTGTCGAGGAACTTGCGAGCCTGCGCAAGCTGGGCACGCGCCTGCAGGGCCACCCCGATTCCAACCTGCTGCCGGGCGTTGAGGTGTCCACCGGCTCCCTCGGCCAGGGACTCTCCGTGGCCGCCGGCCTGGCCGCCGGCCTGCGCCTGACCGGCGAGGCGGGCTGCGTCTTCACCATTCTCGGCGACGGCGAGTGCGAGGAGGGCCAGGTCTGGGAGGCCGCCATGTTCGCCGCCCACCAGCGCCTGGGGCGCCTCATCGCCATCATCGACAACAACGAGCTGCAAATCGACGGCTGCATCCACGACGTGTGCGACCCGGGTGACCTCGGCGAGAAGTTCGCCGCCTTCGGCTGGGACGTGGTGCGCGTCGACGGCCACGACATCGATGCCCTGGTGGCCACCCTCGGCCGCCTGAAGGCCGCGGCCGCCGACGAGGCCGCTCCCGTGGCCGTCATCGCCGCCACGGTGAAGGGCAAGGGCGTCTCCTTCATGGAGAACCAGGCCGGCTGGCACGGCAAGGCGCCCAAGGCAGAGGAGCTGGAAATCGCCCTGGCGGAGCTGTCCGCTGCGGTAGCATAGGAGGTAGGGTACCCATGGTGAAACTCGCAAGCGCTGAGGCTGCGGCCCAGAAGAAGGCCACCCGCGCCGCATTCGGCGCCACCCTGGCGGAGCTGGCCGACGCCGGCGTGCCCGTCGTGGCGGTGGACGCCGACCTGACCGGTTCCACGACTACTAAGAAGCTGGCCGACGCGGGCCATGGCGACCGCCTGTTCAACTGCGGCATCGCCGAGCAGAACATGGTGGACGTGGCCGCGGGCCTGTCCCTGGCCGGCAACGTGGCCTTCACCGGCTCCTTCGCCGTGTTCGGCACCGGCCGCGCCTACGACCAGATCCGCAACACCGTGTGCTATTCCAACCTGAACGTGAAGATCGCCCCCACCCACGCCGGCATCTCCGTGGGCCCCGACGGCGGTTCCCATCAGATGCTCGAGGACGTGTCCCTCATGCGCGGCCTTCCCGGCATGCGCGTGCTCGTGCCTGCCGACTACGCCGCGGCCCGGGCCGCCATCAAGTTGGCCGCCGCCACCCCCGGCCCCGTCTACGTGCGCATGGGACGCGCCGCCGTGCCCTGCGTCTACGACGACGATGTGGAGCTGGAGATCGGCCGCGCCTACGTGCTGCGCGAGGGCTGCGATGTGACCATCGTGGCCAACGGCGTGGAAATTCGCGAGGCGCTCCTGGCCGCCGACGTGCTGGCCGAGCGCGGGGTGTCCGCCGAGGTCATCGACGCCTTCTCCGTGAAGCCCCTCGATGGCGAGACCATCGCGGCCTCGCTGGCGAAGACCCGCTGCGCCGTGGTGGCCGAGGAGCACTCCGTCGTGGGGGGCCTGGGCTCGGCCGTCTGCGAGCTGGCCGCCCAGACGTGCCCGGTGCCCGTGGAGCTGGTGGGCATGCGTGACCGCTTCGGCAAGTCCGGCGAGTTCGACGAGCTGCTGGCCTACTTCGGCCTCGATGCCGCGGCCATTGTTGAAGCTGTGGAAAAGGCGCGGTCGCGAGCGGGCCTCTGCTAGAATTATTCAGTCTCAGTACCTATCAACCTGAACGGAGCAAGCTGTGGCGAATGAACGGAGCCAGGCGAGTCCTGGCCGCACCGGTCGTCACGCCGGGGTCTCCGGCCAGGGCAATCCCCGCACCCGCGCGGCCTCTGCCCACAGCGCCGGCAATCCCAAGGCGTCGATGACCTCGCAGTTGTCCCAGTCCCTTCCCGTGCTGGAAGTGGACGAGATGGCCGCCCCCATGGGGGCCCCGGTCATCACCTTCGACCATGTGACGAAGACCTACCCGGCCCAGCCCAGCAAGCCGGCCCTGCACGACATCACCCTGCAGATCTTCGCCGGGGAGTTCATCTTCCTCGTGGGCCATTCCGGGTCCGGCAAGTCCACCTTCATCCGTCTGCTCACCCGCGAGATCAAGCCCTCCTCGGGCAAGATCTACGTGGCGGACGAGGATTTGACCACCATGCGCAACTGGCGCGTGCCCTACCTGCGCCGCAACATCGGCTGCGTGTTCCAGGACTTCAAGCTCCTGCCGAACAAGACCGTCTTCGAGAACGTGGCCTTCGCCCTGGAGGTAATCGGGAAGAGCCGCCACGTCATCAAGACCCAGGTGCCCGAGGTGCTGCGCCTCGTGGGCCTGTCCGACAAGCTCAACAGCTATCCTGACCAGCTCTCCGGCGGCCAGCAGCAGCGCGTGTCCATCGCCCGCGCCATTGTGAACCGCCCGCCGCTGCTCATCTGCGACGAGCCCACGGGCAACCTGGACCCGCAGACCTCCCGCGGCATCATGGACCTGCTCGAGCGCATCAACCGCACGGGCACGACCGTGCTCGTGGCCACCCACGACCGCGAGATGGTGGACAACATGCGCCGTCGCGTTATCGCGCTCGACCGCGGGCATCTGACCCGCGACCAGGATCGGGGGGTGTACGGTTTCGATGTCTAGCCTGTTCTACTTCTTCAAGGAATCGCTCCAGGGCTTCGCGCGGAACCTCTCCACGACCCTGGGCTCCATCATCACCATCTTCCTGTCGCTGCTCATCATCGGCGTGTTCCTCGTGGGCGGCACCATCGTCGAGCGCCTCGTCTCCTCCATCGAGAGCGAGGTGTCCATCACCGCCTACATCGCCGACGACGCGCCCCAGGAGTCCATCGATGCGGTCATGAACTCCGTGCGCTCCATGGGCGGCGTGGAGAGCGTCGGGTTCACCACCAAGGACCAGGCCCTCGAGAACTTCAAGAGCTCCATGACCACCAACCCGGAGATCATCGAGCAGCTCGACGGCACGAACCCCCTGCCCGCCTCCATCGACGTGAGCCTGTCCGACCCCCAGAAGGTGGACGAGATCGCCTCCGCCATCGAGGGCGACGAGGCCTTCCGCTCCATCTGCGACAACCCCGAGGACCCGGCCGACTCGCTCAAGTACGGCCAGAAGACCGTGGACCGCCTGTTCTCGGTGACGAAGTACGTGCGCTACCTCGGCGTGGCCCTGGTGCTGCTGCTCGTGTTCATCGCGCTCGTGTTCATCAACAACACCATTCGCCTGGCCATCATGGCCCGGCGCAAGGAGATCGCCATCATGCGCCTGGTGGGCGCGTCCAACGGCTTCATCCGCGGGCCCTTCCTCATGGAGGGCGCCCTCCATGCGCTCATCGGCTCGCTGCTGGCCGTCGGCGTGCTGCAGGTGCTGCGCGTCTACGCCATCCCGAAGCTCCAGAGCGCCCTGTCGTTCCTCTCGCTCGATGTGGGCGGCCAGACCTACGCGATGATCTACATCGTGCTCGTGGTGGCCGGCCTCGTCATCGGTCTCATCGGCTCCGCCTTCGCTATGAGGCGTTACCTGAAGGTGTAGCCCGTTCGCCACAACCGCGATCGCCCGCGCGATCCTCCGGCAGAGCCTGGGGATCGCGCTTCGGTTTTTAAGGAGATGTCCATGGCCCGAGAAGACAACGGCCGCCACATTGCCCAAAGCGCCCGGTTCCGGGGCGAGCAGCGCATGGAGCGTGCCACCAACCAGCTGATGTTCCGCGTGTTCATCACCGTGATCCTCGTGGCCGTGGCCTTCTGCGCCGGCTTCGTGCTGCGCAGCCAGACGGCGCTCGTGGCCAGCTGGGGCATTCCCGTGACCGAGGAGGAGGCCGCGAGCCTCTCCCAGGCCGCTGCTCAGGACACCTACGAGTCGGTGAGCGCGCGGGTGGCCGACGTGGAGGACATTCTGGCCACCTACAGCTTGGACAAGGTGGACCTCACCGGGGCCACCTATTCCATGTTGGCCGACATGATGAAGTCCACCGGCGACCCCTACGCCTCCTACTACAACCCCGACCTGTACAACAATTACATCAAGGAATCCACGAGCCGCAGCTACGCCGGCATCGGCGTCATCTTCGCCGACTACAACGGCCGCGCCTACGTGGCCGGGGTCTTCGAGGGCTCCGAGGCCGAGGCCAAGGGCGTGCAGCAGGGCGACTTCGTGAACGCCATCGCCGGGGAGGACACCACGGCCTGGTCCATGACCGAGGTGGTGAACGCCCTGTCCCAGCGGGAGGGGGAGAACGTGTCCGTTACCTGGCTGCGCCCCGCCTCCATCGACGCCCAGACCGGCAGCGAGTTCTCCACGACCCTGGAGTGCAAGGTCTACGAGGAGGCGAACCTCTCCACGGACCTGGTGGGCACCGTGGGCGTCGTGAAGATGCGCCAGGTGACCCAGAACGCCGCCGACCTGGTGCGCCAGGCCATCGAGGGCCTCACGGCCCAGGGGGCCACCTCCTTCGTGCTGGATCTGCGGGACAACCCCGGCGGGTACCTGACCCAGGCCGTGGACGTGGCGGCCCTGTTCGTGCCCTCGGGCGTGCTCGTGCAGATCCAGACCAACGACGGCGTTACTCCCAAGTCGGTGCCCTCGGGCAGCAAGGTGGTCACCGAGGCGCCCGTGGTGGTGCTCGTGAACCAGTACACCGCCGCGGCCGCCGAGGTGCTGGCCGCCGCCCTGCAGGACAACCAGCGGGCCCAGGTGGTGGGGGAGACCTCCCTCGGCAAGGGCTCGGTCCAGGTGGTGCGCGAGCTCGACTTCGGTGGCGCGGTGCGCTACACGGCCGCCTACTACCTCTCGCCCCAGGGGCAGCCCATCGACGGCGTGGGCGTGGTGCCCCAGGTGGGCGTGGCCAATGGCAGCACCGAGGGGGAGGACACCCAGATGCTCGTGGCCGTGGACACGGCCCGCTCTCTCGTGCCGGTCGCCTAGGGGCCGGGAAGGGAGGCTGGCATGGGCAGGCAGAAGAGCCGCGGGCGGCGTGCCACCCGGCGCAAGCCCCAAGCGAATCCCACGGGCGTGCTCCTGTCCCGGGCCGAGGGCTACGGCTTCGTGCGCACGGCGGAGGGGGAGTACTTCATCCCCGCCACGGCTATGGGCGGCGCCTTCGACGGCGATTTGGTGGAAGTGGCGCCCCTGGCCCGCAAGGGGGCCGAGAAGGGGCGCCGGGGCGAGGGCCGCGCCGAGGCCGACGGGGGCGCGGGACGACCCGCGGCCCGGGTGCTTCGGGTGATCGACCGGGCCCACGACACGGTGGTGGGCCGCTACGAGGTGGCCGAGCCCTTCGGCGTGGTGGTGCCGGCCGACCCGCGCATCCCCTACGACGTGTTCACCCTGCGCGCCGACTACCCGGAGGTGCCCGACGGGGCCCTCGTGCGGGTGCGCATCGCCCAGTTCCCCACCCGTCGCACGGCGGCCATGGGCCACATCGAGGAGGTCGTCGCCGAGGAGGCTGAGGGGCCCCGGGCCGGCATCGACCTCATCATCGGCCGTCACAAGCTGGAGACCGTCTTCTCCGAAGGGGCCCTTGCCGAGGCTGAGGCGGCCGTGCTGGACGAGGCCGGGGCGCTCGCGGCCGGCTACCGCGACCTGCGGGACCGCTTCGTGTTCACCATCGACCCGGCCGATGCCAAGGACTTCGACGACGCCCTGTCGGTGGACTACCTGAAGGACGAGGGGCTGTGGCGGCTCGGGGTGCACATCGCCGATGTGTCCCACTATGTGCCCTGGAACTCCTCGGTGGATCTGGATGCCCGGCGCCGGGCCACGAGCGTGTATTTGGCCGACCGGGTGATTCCCATGCTGCCCGAGGCCCTCTCTAACGGCCTGTGCTCCCTGGCGCCGGACGAGGATCGCCGGGCCATGACCTGCGACCTGTTCCTGGACGAGCAGGGGGATGTGGTGCGCTTCGAGCTGTACCCGGCCCTCATCCGCTCCCGGGCGCGGCTGTCCTACGGCGAGGCCGACGAGCTCCTGGCCTCTGCGGCCGCAGCGACCGGGGAGGCGGCCGCCGGGGACGGCGCCCTCGCGGCGCGGCTCGCGGCCGCCTCGAGGATCGCGAAGCGTCGGGAGGCGGCCCGGGCGGCGGCCGGCGGCATCGACTTCGCCACGACCGAGGCCAAGGTGGTGCTCGACGACGCGGGGATGCCCGTGGATATTGCCGTGCGCCGCAAGACCGACGCGACCCGCCTCATCGAGGAGGCCATGATCCTGGCCAACGAGACCGTGGCGGCCTTCCTGGAGGTGAGGGGCTTTCCCTGCCTGTACCGGGTGCACGAGGCCCCCGCGGCCGATGCGCTGGGTTCCCTCATCCCCATCTTCCAGGAGTTCCCCTGGTTCGAGCGCTCCATGGAAGGGCGGCTCGTGGCGGCCGACCCGCGGGCCATCCAGGAGATTCTGGCGGCCAGCGCGGGGCGCAGCGAGGGCGAGCTGGTGAGCTCCCTGCTTCTGCGGGCCATGAAGCGGGCCGTGTACCGACCCGTCAACGACGGCCACTACGGCCTGGCCAGCGAGGTCTACTGCCATTTCACGAGCCCCATTCGCCGCTATCCCGACCTGGTCGTGCACCGCATGCTGCGGGCGGCCCTCACGCGACGCCCCGAGAAGTTCGACCAGGAGGTGGCGGCCCTGCCCTGGATCGCCGAGCACTCCTCGGACATGGAGCGCGTGGCCGACACGGCGGCCCGGGAGTCCCAGGAGCTGAAGATGGTGGAGTACCTGCGGGCCTTTACGGGCCAGGCCTTCTCGGCCGTGGTGTCCGGAGTGGCCAACTGGTGCCTCTACGTGCGCCTCGACTGCACGGCCGAGGGCGTGCTGCCGGTGCGGGCCCTCGGCGAGGAGTACTTCGCCTTCGATCCGGTGCGTTACACGCTCACCGGGGAAGAGAGCGGCCGGTCGTGGCGCCTGGGCCAGCGCATTCCCGTGGTGCTGAAGACGGCCGATCCGGCCACGCGGACTTTGGAGTTCGCCCTGGCCGCAGGACGGTCCTGAGAGTTGCACGGTTTGCAAAGGGGAGGGCCTTCAGCGCATTCTCTGCGAGAATAAGGCGAAGGCCGACCGTGCGAGCCCCGCCGCCCTCCCGGTGGGGGAGCTCTCGGCGGAGCGTTCTACGCCATCCAGCTCGTGACGATGGGCACCCAGCCCATGATGAGGATGATGACCACGAGCACCGGCACGCCGAAGCGCATCCAGTTGCGCAGCCAGGCGGGGAACTTGAGGCCGGTACCCTCGTTGGCCTCGGTGAGGAAGTTCTTCCAGCCCCAGCCGCGGCGGCTCACGCAGAACAGCACGAAGACGAGGGAACCCAAGGGCATGATGTTACTGGACACGAGGAAGTCCTCCACGGTCTGGATGTCGCCCACGCCGGGCATGACCACGTCGGACAGCACGTTGAAGCCAAGCGCGCAGGGCAGGGACAGAAGCGGAATGGCGATGAGGTTCACGATGACCGCCCGCTTGCGCGACCAGCCCCACTGGTCCATGGAGAAGCGCAGGATACCCTCAAATACGGCGATGACCGTGGACAGGGCCGCGAAGCTCATGAACACGAAGAAGAGCGTGCCCCATACCTGACCGAGCCACATCTGCTCGAAGACGCTCGGCAGGGTGATGAACACGAGGCCCGGGCCCGAATCGGGGGCCACGCCGAAGGCGAAGCAGGCGGGGAAGATGATGAGGCCCGTGGCCAGGGCCACGCCGGTGTCCAGGGCACCGATGGTGGCCGCCTCGCCCATGAGGGAGCGGTGCTTGTCGATGTAGCTGCCGAAGATGGTCATGGAGCCCATGCCAATGGACAGGGTGAAGAACGCCTGGCCCATGGCCGCGTAGGCCGCCTCGAAGAAGGCATCGGGGCTGGCGAAGATCTTCGAGAAGTCGGGCAGCAGGTAGAAGGCCACGCCGTCGGCCGCGCCGGGCAGGGTGAGGGCCCGCACCACGAGCACGCCCAAGATGGCCAGAAGGGCGAGCATCATGACCTTCGTGACCCGTTCCACACCCTTCTGCACGCCCATGGAGCAGATGAGGATGGCGATGGCGCAGGTGAGCACCATCCAGAACACCACCTCCACCGGATCGGCCAGCATGGCGTTGAAGATGGCCTGGGTCTGGACCGCATCGGCGCCGACGAACTGGCCCGCGGCCATCTTCGGCACGTAGGCGAGCATCCAGCCGGCCACGGTGGTGTAGAACATCATGAGCAGGTAGCAGCCGGCCCCACCGATCCACTTGTACTTGTGCCAGTGGGTGCCTGCCGGCTCCAGCTCGTTGAAGGCCCGGGCGATGGAGCGCTGGGAGCCGCGGCCTACGGCGAACTCCATGACGAGGATGGGCAGGCCCAGTACGAGCAGGAAGACGAGGTAGAGCACGAGGAACGCCGCGCCGCCGTACTCGCCGGTGATGTAGGGGAAGCGCCAGACGTTGCCCAGGCCGATGGCGCAGCCGGCCGAGATGAGGATGAAGCCGAGGCGGCTGCCGAAGCGCTCGCGTTCCATGGGGTCTCCTTTAGGGGTAGGACGCCGACGCAGCGGCCGGGCGTCGGAACATGCGGTAACCTGGTTATGCTACCAGAAAGAAGGGCCCCGAGACCCGACAAAATGTCGCGATCTCGGGGCCCAGGGGCCTTCAGGAGGGGGGAGCCGTTTCCCCATCGGGGCGGCTCGGGAGTGCTATTGCGCGGCGTCCTTGGCCTTCTCGGCCGCATCCTCGGCAGCTTGCTTGGCCTCGCCGGCCTTCTCGGCCACGGCCGCCTTGGCGTCGGCCGCCGCGTCCTTGGCCTTGTCGGCGGCGTCTCCCGCGGCCTTCTTCACGTCGTCGGCCTTGTCGGCAGCGGCCTCCTTCACGTCACTGGCCTTCTCAGCGGCGGCTTCCTTCAGGTCGGCTGCCTTCTCGGCCGCGGCGTCCTTCATCTCGCCGGCCTTGTCGGCCACCTCGCCCGCCTTCTCGGCTACGGCGTCCTTGATGTCGCCCGCCTTCTCGGCCGCGGCGTCCTTCAGGTCTCCTGCTTTTTCGGCCAGGTCGTGGGCGCCCTCGGCGAACGCGTCCTTGATATCCTCGCCGGCATCCTTGATTTTGTCGATGAAGCTCATGGTGAATCTCCCTTCGGGATGGTGAAATAACCTAGTGAAATCATAGAGTTTGATGGGCTGCGAAGAGACGGCGGGTGTGTGGCTGATAACGGCCCTTTGATGATCCGTTGGCGGCCCGTTGGAATGGCGGGCGCAGGACTCGGGTTTGTGACCAAAATAGGGGGAAGGACCGCAGCCGCGCCGGGGGACGGGCCCGATGGCGTACACTATAGGGAATTGTGATTTCAACGGCATCCAGAGCGTGAAGGAGTGCCCCATGGGCTTGTTCGATCGTATCAGCGATGGCTTGAGCCGCTCGCGTCATAAATTCAAGGAGTCGATGAACGTCCTGCTCGACCGCGGTCCCGATCTGGACGAGGAGTTCTGGGACGGCCTGGAGGAGACGCTCATCCTGTCGGACGTGGGCGGTGCTGCGGCGGCCGACATCGTGGAGCGCCTGCGCGATCAGGCCACCCGCCGGGCCCTGCCCGACGCCTACGCGGTGCTCGACCTGCTGAACGATGAGATTGCCGCCACCTTCACCGAGGGCGGCGCCGACATCCTCGGCGGTGGCCCGGCCGTGGTGCTGTTCGTGGGCATCAACGGCACGGGCAAGACCACCACCGTGGGCAAGCTGGCCAAGGCCGCCACCGACGAGGGCCGCGCGGTCATCCTGGGCTCGGCCGACACCTTCCGCGCCGCTGCCATCGAGCAGCTGGAGGTGTGGGCCCGCCGGACCGGGGTGGAGATGGTCACCCGGGAGCGCGGGGCGGACCCTGCCAGCGTGTGCTACGACACCCTGGAGCGGGCCGAGGCCACAGGCGCCGATCTGGTGCTCATCGACACGGCCGGGCGCCTGCACACCTCTGCCGACCTCATGCGCGAGCTGGAGAAAGTGGTGAACGTGGTGCGGAAGCGCTCGAAGCTGCCGGTGCACACGGTGCTCGTCATCGACGCCACCACGGGGCAGAACGGCCTCACCCAGGCCCGGGAGTTCGACCGCGCCCTCGATCTGGACGGCCTGGTAGTCACGAAGCTCGACGGCACCGCCAAGGGAGGCATCGCCCTGGCCGTGAGCCACGACTTGGACCTGCCTATTCTGAAGATCGGCGTGGGCGAGGGCATCGACGACCTGCGCGACTTTAACGCCCATGAGTTCGCCGCGGCCTTAGTGGGCACCTTCGACGAGCGCTTCGACGCCGATGAGGACGGCCTGCGCGGCGAGAACGCCAAGGAGGCCGCCGTGACCGCCGGCGAGCGCCGCCGCGACGTGCTGGAGGGCGCGCCGGTTGCCGCTGAATCCGAGGCTGCGCAAGAGGCTGGGGCCGAGCCCGAGCTCGCGGAGGAGGCTGAGCTCGCGGAAGCCGCCCTGGCTGCGGACGAGCCCGTGCTGGATGCGCAGGGCGATGTGGAGGAGGCCTTTGCCGAGGCGGCCGAGGAGGCTCTGGCGGAGCCCGCCGACGCCGACCTGCTGGACGCGGCGCTGGGTCACCGCACCCACGAGACCATCGTGGTCGAGGCCGAGGAGGACACACCTGCGGGCCTTGAAGCCGCCGAGCTGGCCGACCTCGACCGCAACGCCGAAGTTGCTGCCGAAGCGGCCGAATCAGAAAAGAAAGGTTTCTGGAAACGTTGGTTTTAATTGATTGCAGTAGCGTTGTCTTCTAAATTCGAGGATTGATCATGATACATTTTGGATGTAACTTAAAGAAAAGTGCTAATGAACTTACTCTATCGCGAGATAATTATATGTATAAGAAGAAAAATGGAGAGTATGCTTTTAAATTTAAAGGTAATTGGAGTCAAGAAGAAATTGCCGAACGAGAGCAGCTGAATCTTGCAAATTTCGACATAAATATGCATTTCTACGATCAACTTGATCGAGCGTTATTCGAACGTCAGCTGGAAAAGATATTGACAATGTTTCCTGGGTTTGAGGAAGTGACAGACCTTACTCTAGAATTTGATAGACGTGGTATATATCTACTTGTTTTGGGTAAATATAAACAATTATATATTGGAAAAACATATAAAAATTTTCTCGAGAGAATAAAAAAACATTGGTCTAATAATGTTGAGTTTGATAGATTGATATTTTTCGATTGGAGGAAGTCAAAACTATCTATTGACTCGTTTAAGGCTTTGGATACAACCCAGATATTTGTCTTACCTCTGAGTGCAACGGAGGATTCAATCCTGAAAATTGAAAGCCAGTTGGTCGAGGTGGTTGAAGGAGAATATCTGGCCAATAGGCTTAGCGGCGGATCGGTGGATTGGTCTAACAGGGTAACCCCTTATATGTCCGAGAAAGTGAAGCTTAGGGATCTTAGTTAAGGAGTACTTATGCTCGAGAATCTCTCCGAACGCCTTCAGGGCATCTTCTCCGGCCTGCGGTCGAAGGGCCGTTTGACTGAGGACGACATCAACGCCGCCATGCGCGAGATTCGCCTGGCTCTTCTGGAGGCCGACGTGAACTTCAAGGTGGTGAAGGCCTTCGTGGCCCGCACCAAGGAGCGCTGCCTGGCCGCCGAGGTGCTCGACTCGCTCACGCCGGCCCAGAACGTCGTGAAGATCGTGCTGGACGAGCTGACCGAGCTGTTGGGCCGCACCGATTCGCGGCTCGTGCTGGGCAGCCGCATTCCCAACGTCATCATGCTCGTGGGCCTGCAGGGCTCCGGCAAGACCACGGCCGCGGCCAAGCTGGCCTACCGCCTGAAGCAGGAGAACCATTCCCCGCTGCTCATCGCCGGCGACGTGTACCGCCCTGCCGCCGCCGACCAGCTCCAGACCCTGGGCGACGAGATCGGCGTGCGCGTGTACCGCGGCGACGGCAAGGATCCCGTGGCCATCGCCAAGGAGGGCATCCAGGACGCCATCGACAATCTGCGCGACGTGGTCATCATCGACACGGCCGGCCGTCTGCACGTAGACGAGGACATGATGGCCGAGGCCCAGGCCATCAAGGAGGCTACGCGCCCCGACCAGATTCTCATGGTGGTGGACGCCATGACTGGCCAGGATGTGGTGAACGTCGTGGAGGCCTTCGCCAGCGCCGTGGACTTCGACGGCGTCATCATGTCGAAGATGGACGGCGACGCCCGCGGCGGTGGCGCCCTGTCCGTGCGCGAGGTGACCGGCAAGCCCATCAAGTTCATCTCCTCGGGCGAGAAGCCCGACTCCCTGGAGGTGTTCCATCCCGACCGCATGGCCAAACGCATCCTCGGCATGGGCGACGTGGTGTCCCTCATCGAGAACGCCGTGCGCGTGCAGCAGGCCGAGGAAGAGGAGCTGGAAGCCGAGCGCATGATGCGCGGCCACATCACCCTGGACGACTTCGTGATGATGAACGCCCAGATGCGCAAGATGGGCGGCGTGCAGAAGCTCGTGAGCGCCCTGCCCGGCGGCGACAAGGCCCTGGCTTCCGGCCAGGTGGACGAAGGGGCGCTCGATGCCATGGAGGTCATCATCAACTCCATGACCCGCGAGGAGCGCATCCATCCCGAGCTGCTCAACGGCAGCCGCCGTGCCCGCATCGCCAAGGGCGCCGGCGTCAGCGTGACGGCCGTGAACCAGATGATGAAGAAGTTCAACGAGACCAAGAAGATGGTGAAGCAGGCCACTGCCGGCATGGATATGGGGGCCGCCCGCGGCAAGAAGGGGAAGAAGGGGAAGGGCAAGCGCCGCCGCGGCCTGGGCATTCCCGGCATGGGCGGCATGTCCATGAAGGACCTGAAGAAGATCCAGGACATGATGGGACAGTAGGCTGCCTGCACGGGTTAACCCCTGAGCTTTCGATGCTCCCCTTGCATCGGCCATTCGGCATACGAATGGGAAATTCGTAACACCGCCGGGAAATTCTCTGGTATATTACCAATCGAGAATTCGTAACACCGCAGGGAGGCGGTGTGCTGCGCGGTCGCCTGGGGCGACGCGGCAGCGGAACGCGCCGAGAGGAGACGACATGGGTTTTACCCGGAGGAGCTTCATGAAGGGTGCCGCGGCGGCAGCCGGAGCGGTTGCGTGGGGCGGTATTCTTTCCGCCTGTGGCGGGGGAGGCGGCGCGCCAGCGGCTGCCAGTGCGGGGGCGAGCCCGTCGGGCACGGGGCCGAACGGGGAATCTCAGGTAATCGTGACCATGACGCCCTCCTCGGAGCCGGCGGCGGGGTTCGATCCGCTCATGGGCTGGGGGGCCGGCGAGCATGTGCACGAGCCCCTCATCCAGTCGACCCTCATCACCACCGACAACGATCTGAACTTCGTGAACGACCTGGCCGTGGACTACGACTGCTCTGAGGACGGCCTCACCTGGACCTTCACCATTCGCGAGGGCGCGGTCTTCAGCGACGGCGTGCCGCTGACGGCCGAGGACGTGGCCTTCACCATCAACGGCATCGCCCAGGGAGCGGCGGCCGAGGCAGACCTGTCCATGGTGGCCGAGGCCCGGGCCCTGGATGCCACCACCTGCGAGATTGCCATGAAGCGGCCCAACAACGCGCTGCTGTACACCCTGGCCGTGGTGGGCATCGTGCCGGCCCACGCCTACGGGTCCGACTACGGCGCGAACCCCATCGGCAGCGGACGCTATGTGCTCGAGCAGTGGGATCGCGGCCAGCAGGTCATCCTGCGGGCGAATCCCGACTACTACGGCGAGAAACCGCTCATGGACCGCGTGGTGGTGCTGTTCATGGAGGAGGACGCCTCCTTGGCCGCGGCAAGCTCGGGTCTGGCGGACGTGGCCTACACCTCTGCCTCCCTGGCCGGGGCGGTGCCGGCGGGCTACACGCTGCTGAACTGCGCCTCGGTGGACTCCCGCGGCATATCGCTGCCCTGCAATCCGGCCGGTACCGACGTGGCGGTGGACGGCGATATGGTCTATGAAGGAGGCAACGATGTGACCTGCGATATCGCCGTGCGCCGGGCGCTCAACTACGGCATCGACCGCGAGGCCATGATCGAGCGGGTGCTCGCCGGCTTCGGCCGGCCGGCTTATTCCGTGGCCGACGGCATGCCCTGGTCGAGTGCGGCCATGGGTGTGGAAACCGACGCTGCGGCCGCCGAGCGCTTGCTGGACGAGGCCCGCTGGCAGCGGGGCGACGACGGCATGCGCTCCCGCGACGGGGTGCCCTGCGCCTTCGACCTGTACTACGCGGCCGGCGATTCCACCCGCCAGGCCCTGGCCTACGACTTCGCCGACCAGTGCGCGGCCCTCGGTATCGCCGTGACCCCCAAGGGGGCCAGCTGGGACGACATCTACCTGCGCCAGTACGCCGATCCGGTGCTGTGGGGCTGGGGCTCCAATGCCCCGGTGGAGCTCTTCGAGCTGACCCATTCCTCCGGCTGGGGCAACTACGCCCAGTACGGCGACGCCGCGGTGGATGCCCATCTGGAAGCGGCCCAGGCGGCCCGCACCGTGGAGGAATCCTACCCCCTCTACCAGGCGGCCCAATGGGACGATGCCACCCAGACCGGGGTGGCGCCGGAGGGGGCGGCCACCTGGGTATGGCTCGCCAACGTGGACCACCTCTATTTCGAGCGGGAGGGCCTGGCCGTGGCCGAGCAGAAGCCCCATCCCCACGGCCACGGGTGGAGCCTGGTCAACAACGTCGATCGCTGGTCGTGGCAGTAGGAGACGATGGCCCCGCTGACTTCTCCATGTCCACGGAAAGGCGCTATAACTATTATGTCATATAATGTCATCAGGTTCATTGGGGGACAGATCGGGCGGTTCGCGCTGCTCATGGCGGCCGTGGCCGTGGTCACCTTCGCCCTCGTGAGCCTGTCGCCGGTCGATCCCCTCCAGGCCAACGTGGGCCAGGCGGCCCTGCTCGGCATGAGCGAGGAGAAGCGGGCGGCCCTGGCGGCCTACTGGGGCTCCGATGTACCCGTGACCGAGCGGTTCCTCGCCTGGGCCGGCGCCCTGCTGCAAGGGGACATGGGCATATCGCTGCGCTACAACGCCCCCGTGGCCGAGGTCATCGCCTCCCGCGCCGCCAATTCCCTGGCCCTCATGGGAGTGGCCTGGGTCGTTTCCGGCGGTCTCGGCTTCGCCCTGGGTATAGCGGCAGCCTTGAACGAGGGGCGCCTGGTGGATCGGGCCGTGCGGGCCTACTGCTTCGTGCTGGCCGCCTCGCCCACCTTCTGGGTGGGCCTTTTGCTGCTCATGGTGTTCTCGGTGTGGCTCGGCTGGTTCCCTTTGGGCTTCTCGGTGCCCGCGGGCGTGGCCGCCTCTGAGGTCACCTTCGCCGACGCCCTGCACCACATGGCCCTGCCGGCCATCACCCTGTCGGTGGTGGGGGTGGCCAACGTGGCCCTGCATACCCGGGCCAAGGCCATCGAGGTCATGGGCAGTGACTTCGCGCGGTTCGCCCGGGCCCGGGGGGAGGGCCGCGGCCAGGTCATGGTGCGTCACGGCCTGCGCAATCTCGCCCTGCCGGCCATCACCCTCCAGTGCGCCCAGGTGGCCGAGATCTTCGGCGGCTCGGTGCTCGTGGAAGAGGTGTTCAGCTACCCCGGCCTCGGTCAGGCCGCCGTCACGGCCGGGCTCGGCGGGGATGTGGCCCTGCTGGCCGGCATCGCCTTGGTATCGGCGGCCCTCGTGTTCGCGGGGAATCTGGCCGCGAACCTCGTCTACGGCCTTGTGGACCCTCGCATGCGGCCGGTGCGGCCCGACGCCCGAAGCGTGGAAAACGACGGCCGAAACACGGAGAGGGGGTAGAGTCATGGCCGATAACGCTGCCGCCCCGCGCGGTGCCGTTGCGCACGACGGCGCGCCCGAGGCCGCCCCGGCCCCGGTGCTGTCGGCTCCCCGCGTCCGGCGCCTGCCGAACCGCCGCCGTGCCGCCGGGCTCGCCCTGGGGGCCGCCGCGGCCCTGGCCCTGGTGGTGATCGCCGGGGCACTGCTGGGCCCGGCCGCCCAGGCCACCGATTTCGCCGCCAAGAACCTCGCGCCCTGCTGGGCCCACCCCTTCGGCACCGACTGGATGGGCCGCGACATGTTCCTGCGCACGCTCGCGGGCCTGTCCACGAGCATCCTCGTGGGGCTCGGCGCGGCCGTGGCCTCCTCCCTCATCGCCCTGGCCCTGGCATCGGCGGCGGCCCTCGGGCCCCGCTGGGCCGACGGCGCGGTGAGCTGGCTGACCGACCTCATGATGGGCATTCCCCACATCGTGCTGCTCATCCTCATCTCCTATGCTCTGGGCAAGGGCTTCTGGGGCGTCACCATCGGCGTGGCCCTGACCCATTGGCCGAGCCTCGCCCGCGTCCTGCGGGCCGAGATCCTCCAGTGCCGCGCCTCCGGCTTCGTGGCCGTGGCCGCCCGTCTCGGCGCGAGCCCGGTCTCCATCGCCCTGCGGCACATGGTGCCCTACGTGCTGCCCCAGTTCGCCGTGGGGCTCGTGCTCCTGTTCCCTCACGCCATCCTCCACGAGGCCGCCATCACCTTCCTCGGCTTCGGCCTGCCCCCGGAGATGCCTGCCATCGGCATCATCCTCTCCGAGGCCATGGGCTACCTCTCGGCGGGGATGTGGTGGCTCGCGGTGTTTCCCGGCGCGGCCCTGGTGGCCTGCGTCCTGTTGTTCGATAGCGTGGGCGCGGGCCTGCGCCGGCTCGTCGATCCGGCGAGCGCCCAGGAATAGGGGAAGGTTATGGAAGCTCACGAGACTCTCGATCACGGCACCCAGGCGGTGCACCACCACCATTCCCACGGGGCCGCCTCCCGTCACGCCCACGGCCACCACCTGCTCACGGTAGAGGACCTCACCGTGGCCTTCCGCATGTACGACGAGGAGGCCGTGGAAGCGGGGCAGGGGAAGAAGGCTGTGAAGGGGCAGAAGGAAACGGGCCCAGGGAAAGGGAAGAAGTCAGGAGGAGAGAAGGGGGGAAGGGAGGCGAAGCGAGCGCAGCGCCGTCCCTCGGCATGGCGCCGCTATCTGGAGGCGCCCCAGCGTGAGGTGGAGGTGATCCACTCCCTGAGCCTGTCGGTCCACGAGGGGGAGATCCTGGCCGTCGTGGGGGCCTCGGGCTCGGGCAAGACCCTGCTGGCCGATGCCGTGCTCGGGCTGTTCGAGCCCAACGCCCTCGTGCGCGGCCGCATCTGGTTCGACGGAGAACCCATGGACGCGGCCTCCCTGGCCGCCGTGCGGGGCTCCCGCATCGCGCTCGTGCCCCAGTCCGTGGCAAGCCTGGACCCCCTCATGCGGGTGGGCCGCCAGGTGGAGGGGGCGCCCCAGGGCCGCGGGGCCGCCCGCCGGGCCGACAAGCGCCGGCGCGCCGAGCGCCGCCGCGAGCTCTTCGCCCGCTACGGCCTGGACGAGGATGTAGCGCGGCTGTTTCCCCACGAGCTGTCGGGGGGCATGGCCCGCCGCGTGCTCCTGTGCTGCGCCCTCATGGAGAGCCCGCAGCTCATCGTGGCCGACGAGCCCACCCCGGGCCTCGACCTCGATTTGGCCGTGCGCGCCCTGGCCGACCTGCGGGCCTTCGCCGACGGGGGCGGGGGCGTGCTGCTCATCACCCACGACATCGAGCTGGCCCTTACCGTGGCCGACCGCGTGGCGGTGTTCCGCGACGGCACCGTGGTGGAGGAGACCGCCGTGGAGAGCTTCGCCGGGCCCGACACCCTGGCCCATCCCTTCAGTTGCCAGCTCTGGCACGCCCTGCCCGAGCACGACTTCGCCCCGCCCCCTTCCGTTCCCGCTCCCGGTGACGAGTGCGGAGAAGGGGGTGCCCCATGCTAGAGGCCCGCGCCATCTCCTTCGGCTACGGGAGCGGCCCGTTGCTCTACGAGGGGTTCTCCCTGGCCGTGGCCCCCGGCGAGCGGGTGCAGCTGGCGGCTCCCTCCGGGGCGGGCAAGACCACCTTAGCCCGCATCCTGGCCGGCTACGAGCGGCCCCGCGCGGGCACGGTGCTCGTGGACGGGGCGCCCCTGCCGCGGCGCGGGCGCTGTCCCGTGCAGCTCGTGGGCCAGCATCCCGAGCTGACCGTGGACCCGCGCCAGACCATGGCCGCCGTCCTGGCCGAGGCCGGGGCCGCGCCTGAGGAAGAGGAGCGCCTGCGCGCCCTGCTGGGCATCCAGGACCGGTGGCTGACCCGCTACCCCCGGGAGCTCTCCGGCGGCGAGCTGCAGCGCTTCTGCATCGCCCGGGCTCTGGCCGCGTCCCCGCGCTACCTCATCGCCGACGAGGTGTCCACGATGCTCGATGCCGTGACCCAGGCCCAGATCTGGTCGGTGCTGCTGGCCGAGGCCCGCGGCCGCGACCTGGGGCTCCTGTTCGTGTCCCATTCTCCGGCCCTGGCCGCCCGCATCGCCACCCGGGTGGTGCCCCTGGCCTGAGAAAGGGGAAGGTTCCGCCTCGCTCGGGGCCGTTTCGCGCCCCAGGGGTTCGCCGTCCATGGATAGTTCATGGACGGGCGCTTGTCAAACGGAGCGCGAAGCCGTAATATAAGCAATTGCTGTTTTCGCCGCACTGTGCGAGCAGTGCTTGCGTATAGAGAAATATCAGTTGTAGAAGGAGTTCCATTTCATGGCAGTCAAGATTCGCCTCGCTCGCCACGGCGCCAAGAAGCGCCCGTACTACCGCATCGTCGTCGCCGATTCCCGCGCCCCGCGCGACGGCCGCTTCATCGAGGAGGTGGGCCGCTACAACCCCTGCTGCCATCCGCACCTCATCAAGTTCGACATGGAGAAGCTGGATCAGTGGCTGGCCAACGGCGCCCAGCCCACCGACACCGTGGAGCGTCTCATCAAGGTCGCCCGCGAGAACGCCTAAGCCATGGCTGATCTGACTGAGGATCTCGCCGGTCTCGTCGACGCCATCGTGCGCCCCCTCGTGGAGGAGGCCGACGCGCTGGAGGTTGTCGCCACCGAGGCCGAGGACGGCGGCATCGTCGTGGAGATTCGCGTCGCCGAGGGCGATGCCGGCAAGGTCATCGGCCGTCAGGGCCGCGTCATCAAGGCCATCCGCACGCTGGCTCGCGCCGCTGCCTCGCGCACGGGCAAGCTCGTCGAGGTGGAGCTCATCGATTAAATGCGCGGCTGGATCGATGTCGCCTATCTGGCGAAACCAAAGAATTTGAATGGAGGGCTCGTCGCACGGGGTGCGTCGGGCCTTCCCGCTTTGCTGTACGAGGGCCTTGAGGTGGCCTTCGTGCCGCCAGTCATCGACGCGCCCCGTCGCGCCCGGGTGCGCGACGTGCAGGCGCTGTCGGAGGCCGAGGCCCTCGTGTTCTTCGAGGGCGTGGACGACCTCACCGTGGCCGAGATGCTCGCCGGCCGGCGCGTCCTCGTGCGCGAGGAGGCGGTGGATTTGGCGGTGCTGGAAGAGGCCGAGGCCCTGCCCGACTGGTCCGGCTGGTCCGTGGAGGACGCCCGGGCCGGCTACGTGGGGGAAGTGGCCTCCATCGACGAGCGCGCCACCCAGCCTCTGCTCACCGTGGCCCGTCCCGACGGCCGCGAGACCCTGGTGCCCCTCGTGGACGCCTTCATCGCCGCGGTGGACGAAGAGCGCCGCCTCATTCGCCTCACCTGCCCCGACGGCCTGCTCGACCTCTAGGGCGCCCGGTCGCTCACTTCCGACGGCAAAGGACCGCCCATGCTCATCGAGACCCTCTCCACCTTCCCCCACATGTACGATTCGGTCATGGGGGAGTCCATGATGAAGCGCGCCCAGGAGAAGGGCCTGCTGGAATTTCGCGCCCACGACCTGCGCGATTGGACCCACGACCGCCATCGCACCACCGACGACGACCCCTACGGCGGCGGCGCCGGCCTCGTCATGAAGTGCGAGCCCATTTTCGAGGCGGTGGAGGATATTCTCGGAAAAGAAATCGTCGAAGCGAAGCTGGCTTCAACGGTGGAAGAGTGCAGAGGGATTTCGGGCGGTGCTCGCCAAGCGAGTTCCGCAGCGACTTCAACCGAGGTTGAGCCCGGCGAAGATACGGGGTGCCCTGACCGAGCGAGTTCCGCAGCGACTGAAACAGTCCAGTGGACTGTTTCACCAAGCGAGGACTGTCTGAGCGAATCAGGGTACCCCGTAGCTTCGCCCCCCGGCGTCTCACAATCCGCGCCCAAGATCGTCTTCTTGGCGCCGCAGGGGCGCACCTTCGACGACGCCTACGCCACCGAGCTGGCCGCCGAGGAGCACCTGCTGTTCATCTGCGGCCACTACGAGGGCATCGACGAGCGCGTTTACACCCTGGCCGACCATGTGATCTCCCTGGGCGATTACGTGCTCACCTCCGGTGAGCTGGCCAGCATGGTGGTCATCGACGCCGTGGTGCGCAAGATCCCGGGGGTGCTGGGGGCAGCGGAGGGCCCCATCGACGAGTCCTTCACGAGCGGGCTATTGGAATACCCTCAATACACGCGCCCTGCCAATTTCCGCGGCATGGAGGTGCCGGCGGTGCTGCTGTCGGGCAACCACGGGGCCGTGGCCCGCTGGCGCCGGGAGCAGAGCCTCGCCCGCACGGCCGTCGCCCGTCCCGACCTGCTTGAGCGCTTCGCGGCGGCCGGCGCCCTTACCAAGGCCGACCACACCTTCCTCGATTCCCTCGCCTAGCAGGGCCGCGCACCGTCCGCTGACCAGAAATTTCTGTTGTCTCGCGAACCCGGAGAGCGAAGGGCGGCCGAAGGGGTATCATGGCCTTTCATGGTATGTTCACACCGCAGAGAAGGGGCTGCCCACCGATGTACGAAAGCGATCACGCCGCCTATCAGCAGCGCCCGCGCCAGTCGGCCGGCATCCTGCGCACCCTGCTCAGCGTCATCGGCCTGGTGGCCATGGTGCTCGTGCTGTCCTGGGGCCTGCGCACCTTCGTATTCCAGGCCTACGAGATTCCCTCGGGCTCCATGGAGGAGACCATTAAACCCGGCGACATGGTGTTCTCCGAGAAGATCACCTACTACAGCAGCGACCCGGCCCCCGGCGACATCGTCACCTTCGAGGATCCCGACCCCGATCACGCGGGCCGCATCCTCATCAAGCGGGTCATCGCCGTGGGCGGCCAGGTGGTCGACTTGCGCGACGGCCGGGTCTACGTGGACGACGTGCTCCAGGATGAGCCCTATACCCGCGGCGAGCCGTCCTTCCCCCTGACGTCTCTGCCCGGCACCACGGTGGACTACCCCTACACCGTGCCGGAGGGCTCCCTCTGGGTGATGGGGGACAACCGCACCAATTCCCAGGATTCCCGCTATTTCGGGGCCATCGCCGAGCGATCGGTCACCGGGAAGGCGATATTCATCTACTGGCCGCTGACCGACGTGGGCGTGCTCTAGGGCCCGAGGGCCGAGCGGGAGCCGCCGCGCCGGGCGCGGTGGAGGCGCCGCCCTTGGGGGTTGCGCGGGAGACTTTGTAGGAACCGACCGAAGAAGGAGAGCCATGGAAATGGATGCCGCACGCATCGTGGAGGAGACGTTGCCCCCCACCTTCCAGGACGTCATCATGAACCTGCAGCGCTACTGGGCCAGCACCGGCTGCGTGGTCCTGCAGCCCTACGACAACGAGGTGGGCGCCGGCACCAACGCCCCGGCCACCACCCTGCGCTCGCTCGGCCCCGACACCTGGCGCACCTGCTACGTGCAGGGCTGCCGCCGTCCCACCGACGGCCGCTACGGCGAGAACCCCAACCGCGGGCAGTTCTACTACCAGTTCCAGGTGCTCATCAAGCCCTCGCCGGAGAATATCCAGGACCTGTACCTGGGAAGTCTTGAGGCCATCGGCATCGATGTGGCGGCCCACGACGTGCGCTTCGTGGAAGACGACTGGGAGAGCCCCACGCTCGGCGCCTGGGGCCTGGGCTGGGAGATCTGGATCGACGGCATGGAGGTGACCCAGTTCACCTACTTCCAGCAGGTGGGCGGCTTCGAGTGCGACCCGGTGCCCGTGGAGATCGCCTACGGCCTGGAGCGTCTGACCATGTTCGTCCAGGGCGTTGACAACATGTTCGACATCGTGTGGGCCCGCGGCGACGACGGCGTGGTGTTCACTTACGGCGACGTGTACCTGGAGAACGAGCGCGAGTACTCGAAGTACAACTTCGAGGTGGCCGACACCGGGTTTCTGTTCCAGGAGTTCGCCGACCGCGAGGTGGAGTGCCTGCGCACCCTGAAGGCCGACCTGCCGCTGCCGGCCTACGACTCGGTGCTGAAGTGCTGCCACGCCTTCAACCTGCTGGACGCCCGCGGCGTCATCTCGGCCACCGAGCGCATGGCCTACATCCTGCGCGTGCGCACCCTGGCCAAGGCCTGCTGCGCCTCCTACATGAAGAACGTGGTGGGCATGGACGTGGACACCGCCGATTTGGACGCCCTGCTGGCCGACGTGCCCGACCCGCTCGCGAAGCCCGTCGCGGAAGAGCCGGCGAACCTGGTGCCGATGCATCCGGAAGAGGCCGGCGGCTGTCCCGGCGCCGCGGCTGCGGCCGAGCATACCGAGCGCGCCTTCGAGTTCGTGACCATCGCCGACGACGCTTCGACCGAGAAGGAGGCCTAAGATGACGAATACCGCGACCCTCGCCTTCGAGATCGGCACCGAGGAGATTCCCGCCTTCGACTTGAAGCGCGCCACTGAGCAGCTGGCCGAGCTGGTGCCGGCCTCCCTGGACGCCGTGCGCATCCCCCACGGGGACGTGGCCATCTACACGAGCCCGCGCCGGCTCATCGCCATCGTGGACGCCGTGGCCGACCAGACCGAGGCCCTGGAGGAGGTCTTCCGCGGCCCGGCCGCCAAGATCGCCTTCGACGAGGCCGGCGCCCCCACCAAGGCCGCAATCGGCTTCGCCCGCGGCAAGGGGCTCGACGTGGATGCCCTGGAGCGCCGCGACGAGAACGGCACCGAGTACGTGTACGCCGTGCGCAGCGTGCCCGCCCAGCCCGTGGCGGCGCTTTTGCCCGAGGTGCTGCGCGGCATCATCGACGGCATCAGCTGGCCGAAGTCCTGCCGCTGGGGCACCACCCGCGAGATGTTCTCGCGCCCGGTGCGCTGGCTGGTGGCCCTCCTCGGCGATGAGGTGATCCCCGTCCAGTACGCCGGGCTCACCGCCGGTAACACCACCCGCGGCCATCGCTTCCTGGCCCCCGGCCCCCACGCGGTGCCCTGCGCCGATGCGTTGGTGTCCGTGGTGGAGAGCGCTTACGTGGTGCCCACCCAGGAGGCCCGCGAGGCCCGCATCCGCGCGGGCGTGGCGGCGGCCGAGGCGGCCACCGGCTATGTTGCCGAGCTGCCGGCCAAGACCCTGACCGAGGTCATCAACCTGTCCGAGTACCCCACGGTGATGGTGGGCACCTTCGACGAGGAGTTCCTCAAGGTGCCCGAGGAGATCATCGTGGACGCCATGCTCATGCACCAGCGCTACTTCCCGCTGTACGACGGCGGCAAGCTGACGAACAAGTTCATCATCGTCTCCAACGGCGATCCGGAGCGCGAGGCCACCATCGTGGACGGCAACGAGCGCGTGGTGGCGGCCCGCCTCTACGACGCGAAGTTCTTCTACGAGGAGGACCTGAAGCAGCCCCTGGACGCCTACGTGGAGCGCCTGGACGAAGTGGTGTTCCAGGAGGCGCTGGGCACCATGCGCGATAAGACCGAGCGCGTGGTGAAGCTGTCGGCGCGCCTGACGGCGGCGGCCGGCATCGCTCGCGAGGAGATGCACGACATCGCCCGGGCCGCCTATCTGGCCAAGGCCGACCTGGTCACAGGCGCGGTCATCGAGTTCACGAGCGTCCAGGGCGTCATGGGCAGCTACTACGCCACCGCCGCCGGCGAGCCTGAGCGCGTGGCCCGCGCCATCGCCGAGCACTACCGCCCCCGCTTCTCCGGCGACGCCATCCCCACCGACGTGGTGGGCCAGGTGGTGGCCCTGGCCGACAAGCTGGACACCATCTGCGGCCTGTTCGCCGTGGGCCAGTCGCCCACGGGTTCGTCCGACCCCTTCGCCCTGCGCCGCGCCGCCCTGGGCGTGCTGGCCATCCTGGAGACGGGTCTGCCCATCGATCTGGTGGAGGCCATCGACGCCGCCCTCATCATCTACCGCGAGGCGGGTCTGGAATTCGACAACGCCGCGGTGCGCCGGGAGATCATCGACTTCTTCATCACCCGCGAGAAGGTGGCCCTGCGCGACGCGGGCGTGAAGGCCGACACCATCGACGCGGTGCTGGCCTGCGGCATCGAGGAGCCCATGGTGCTGGCCGCCCGGGCCCGCGCCCTGGAGGCCGCCCGCACCGAGCAGCCCGAGGTGTTCGCCGATCTGGCCACGGCCTTCGCCCGCGCCAACAACCTGCGCGACACCAAGCTGGGTACCGGCTACAAGAAGGCCGAGCTGTCCGAGGTGGAGTGCGCCCTGTCCGAGGCGGTCATCGCCGCCGAGGAGGCCGTGGGCGCCGCCCTGCGCGAGGATCGCTTCGCCGACACGCTTACGGCCCTGGCGGCCCTGCGCGCCCCGGTGGACCGCTTCTTCGAGACCACCATGGTCATGGACGACGACCCGGAGGTGCGGGCCAACCGCCTGAAGCTGCTGAACCGCTTCGCCAACGCCTTCGCCCACGTCGCCGACTTCGGCGCCATGGCCAAGAAGTAGCCTTCGGCAACCATAACCCTGCTTTCTTGGTAAAGGAGGGAACAGGTCGGGAGGATCGCCCGCGCGCAGATTCCGCAGACTCGTGAAAAGAGGTGTACAATTTCCCCACCTCTTTTCACGAAAGCGAGGACTGACCGAGCACGGGTGGTCCTCCCGACCTGTTCCCGGCCAAGTCTTGGCGTTTTGCGAGAGAAAAGGCGGTTGCCATGCACAACTGTACTCCTGATGAGCGGGCGGCCCGCGTGCCCACCATCCATGTGGTCTCCGATTCCATCGGCGAGACCGCCCAGGTGGTGGCCCGGGCCGCCGCGGCCCAGTTCGGCGTCACGAACCCGCGCCTGGAAGTGTTCTCGAAGATCAAGAGCTACCAGGAGGTGCACGACTACCTGACCGAGCACGTGCGCTACCACCAGCAGACCCTGGGCGACGACCGCATCCTCGTGTTCTACACCATCGTGGACGCGGGCATCCGCCGCGAGTTGGCCGCCTTCACCGAGCGCCATCCCAACATCCTGGCCGTGGACGTCATGACGAGCGCCGTGGATGCCATCGCCGAGATGAGCGGCATGGACCCGGTGAACGAGCCCGGGGCCCTGCGCGTGGTGGACCACAACTACTTCCGGCGCATCGCCGCCATCGAGTTCACCATCGCCCACGACGACGGCCGGGCGCCCGAGGACCTCACCAAGGCCGACATCGTGCTTCTGGGGGTGTCGCGCTCCTCGAAGACGCCCCTGTCCATCTACCTGTCCCAGCAGGGCTACAAGGTGGCCAACGTGCCCCTGGACCCCTCCACCGAGCCGCCCTCCCAGATCTTCGACGTGGATCGCACGCGGCTGTTCGGGCTCATGATCAGTCCCGACGTGCTCATCGGCATCCGCCAGAAGCGCATCAAGAAGGCGGCGGGGAAGATGCAGCTCATCACCAAGGACTACGCCGACCCGGAGTACGTCTACCGCGATCTGGACGCTTCCCGGGCCCTCATGCGGCGCCTCGGCTGCATCGTCATCCACACCGAGGGGCGCGCCGTGGAGGAGACCGCTCAAGAGATTTTGCGTTACTACGAGCGAAGCCATCCGACCTCGACGGATATTATCGGCTGAATCCCTTATACTAGGGGCAGCGCGTCCCAGGCCCGTTCCCGGAGCCCGGCCGGCGCGCGCCTCGCTGGCCCAGGCTGGCACATGGGGCTATCCGGCAATCGCGCCGCGCGGCGCACAGCTTAAGGAGAAGTAAGGTGACAGAAGCAGTGAAGCGCGTCTACGCCTTCGGCAAGGACGCCAACGGGAACAACGTGACCGAGGGTAACACCGACATGAAGTGGATTCTCGGCGGCAAGGGCGCCAACCTCGCCGAAATGGCCAACATCGGCCTGCCGGTGCCTCCGGGATTCACCATCACCTGCCAGACCTGCATGGAGTACGCCAACGCCGGCAACGTGTGGCCGGAAGGCGCCCTCGACACCATCGCCGAGTACCGCGCCGACCTCGAGGAGCGCATGGGCAAGAAGCTCGGCGACGCCGAGGATCCGCTGCTCGTCTCCGTCCGCTCCGGCGCCCCCTTCTCCATGCCGGGCATGATGGACACCGTGCTGAACCTGGGTCTGAACGACGCCTCCATCCAGGGCCTCATCAAGCAGACCGAGAACCCGCGCTTCGCCTGGGACTCCTACCGCCGCTTCATCCAGATGTTCTCCAACGTGGTCATGGGCCTGGACGGCGACCTGTTCGAGAACGCCATCGTGGCCATGAAGAACGACCGCGGCGCCGCCTCCGACACCGACCTGACCGCTGATGACCTGCAGGAGCTCGTGGGCGAGTTCAAGGCCATCTTCGCCGAGAACGTCGATGGCGAGGCCTACCCGACCCTCGTGGTCGACGGCGCCGTGCAGTTCCCCCAGGACCCCATGGTGCAGCTCCAGCTGGCCATCGAGGCCGTGTTCGGCTCCTGGAACAACCCCCGCGCGGTCCTCTATCGCGCCACCAACAAGATCGCCGACGACCTGGGCACGGCCGTGAACGTGCAGTCCATGGTGTTCGGCAACAAGGGCAACACCTCGGCCACTGGCGTGGCCTTCACCCGCAACCCCGCCAACGGCGCCAAGGAGTTCTACGGCGACTACCTGGTGAACGCCCAGGGCGAGGACGTGGTGGCCGGCATCCGCAACACGAGCCCCATCGCCGAGCTGAAGGAAGTGGAGGGCCTGGAAGAGGCCGGCGCCCAGCTGGAGGAGATCTTCGAGGTGCTGGAGAACCACTTCCGCGACATGTGCGACATCGAGTTCACCATCGAGCAGGGCAAGCTCTGGATGCTCCAGACCCGCGCCGGCAAGCGCACCGCCGCGGCCGCGCTGGGCATCGCCATCGCCATGGAGAAGGAGGGCCTCATCTCCAAGGAGGAGGCCGTCATGCGCGTGGCCCCCGACCAGCTCGACCAGCTGCTGCACCCGCAGTTCGACAAGGACGCCACCTACGACGTGGTGGCCCGCGGCCTGAACGCGAGCCCGGGTGCCGCGGTGGGCGAGGCCGTGTTCTCCGCCGCCGACGCCGTGGCCGCCACCGAGGCCGGCCGCAAGTGCGTGCTCGTGCGCTGGGAGACCAACCCCGACGACCTGGCCGGCATGATCGCCGCCGAGGGCATCCTCACCTCCCATGGCGGCAAGACGTCCCACGCGGCCGTTATCGCCCGCGGCATGGGCGCCCCCTGCGTCTGCGGCGTGGAGGCCCTGAAGATCGACGCGGCCAAGAAGGAAGCGGCCATCGCCGGCACCGACATCGTCATCCGCGAGGGCGACATGATCTCCATCGACGGCACCACCGGCATCGTGGTGCTGGGTGCGGTGGATCTGGTGCTTCCCGAGTTGACCGGCGACTTGGACACCATCCTGGAGTGGGCCGACGAGTTCCGCACCCTGGGCGTGCGCGCCAACGCCGACAACCCCGAGGACGCCGAGCTGTCCCGCGGCTTCGGCGCGGCGGGCATTGGTCTGTGCCGTACCGAGCACATGTTCCTGGGCGACCGCAAGCAGATCATCCAGACCTTCATCCTGAACGACGACGAGCTCATCCGCGAGAAGGCCGTGGCCGACCTCTACGAGGCCCAGGTGGGCGACTTCTACGGCATGTTCAAGGCCATGGACGGCCTGCCGGTCATCGTGCGCCTGCTGGACCCGCCGCTGCACGAGTTCCTGGAGAGCCCGCGCGAGCTGGACGTGGAGATCGCCAAGCTGGAGGTGTCCGGCGCCTCGGCCGACGTCATCGCCGAGAAGCGCGCGCTGCTGGAGAAGATCGACGGCTTCGCCGAGCAGAACCCCATGCTGGGCATGCGCGGCTGCCGTCTGGGCATCGTGTACCCCATCCTGCCCGTGATGCAGGTGCGCGCCATCGCCACCGCCTGCGCCCGCCTGCAGAAGGAGGGCTTCGCGCCGAAGCCGGAGATCATGATCCCGCTCGTGTCGGTGCTGCCCGAGCTGGCGAAGCTGCGCGCCGTGGCCGAGGCCACCATCGCCGAGGTCGCCGAGGCCGAGGGTGTTGAGCTGAGCATCCCCGTGGGCACCATGATCGAGCTGCCGCGCGCGGCCGTCACCGCCAACGAGATCGCCACTGAGGCCGACTTCTTCTCCTTCGGCACCAACGACCTCACCCAGACCACCTTCGGCTTCAGCCGCGACGACGTGGAGGGCGAGTTCGTGCCGCAGTACCTGGCCGAGCACCTGCTGCCCTACAACCCCTTCGCCACCATCGATCCCGGTGTGGCGAAGCTCGTGGAGATGGGCGTCGAGCTGGGCCACGAGGGCAACCCGGACATCGTATGCGGCGTCTGCGGCGAGCACGGCGGCGATCCGGAGTCCATCCACACGTTCAACCGCATCGGTCTGGACTATGTGAGCTGCTCTCCCTACCGCGTGCCGGTGGCCCGTCTGGCCGCTGCCCAAGCTGCCATCCAGCAGCGCTAGGGCGCTTTCGCCGGTTGCGGCGCTGCGGCGTTCGCGCCCAGTGCTCGCAACGGTAGCGTGCAACCGCGCATCACCCAAGGCGCGGGAAGGCTTCGGCCCTCCCGCGCCTTTCTTTTCGGGGTTGTCTTGACGGTGGCGGTCGGCGTTCTATAATGAAGAATATGATAGGTAGACACCTTGGTCGGGACGGCCGCCTCTCATTTTTCACTTTGTGTGAAGAGGACCGCGTCGTCGGTTGGCGACGCGGCCCTTCCTCTCTTGCGCAGAATGAAGGAACTTGCTAGAATAGGTGCCAACGGAGGCCCGGCCGTTAGCGGGCAGTGCCGTTGGGTTTGTGAGCCTCGGGTGCGCTTTCACCCGAGGCTTCTTTGTCAAACCCCTGCCGTTTCTGCTCGGTGCTCTGGGTATAGAGTTTCACCGCTGCCGTTGCCAACCCTGTGAGAGCGGTCAGCAGCTGCAGGATAAACATGGTAAGCTCCATAGGCCATCACCTCCTGCCTTGTTGGACGAGCCAATAGAATCAGAAGGCACTGCCAGCACGTTTCGGGACTTACACCGTTGACAAATACAAACTAGCGTATTACAAATTACTAATAAAGACTTGACAGTCAAAAAATGAAAAAGAAAGAGCCGGCGATGACGTTGCATCTCGATAACCTGCCTCGGACCATCTACGTCGAACGGGAGGAAGGGGAGCCGCGGGTCGTGATGATCGACCAGCGGGCCCTGCCCGGCGCGCTTGCGTGGATTCGCACGGCCGATTGGCGGGTCGTGGTGGATGCAGTGAAGACCCTCGCCGTGCGCGGTGCCCCGGCCATCGGGGTGGCGGGGGCGGCTGCGGTCATGCTCGCGGCCTTCGAGCTCGCCGGTTCGCGCGACGGGGCAACGGCCATCGCGGAAGAGGGCGGCGCGGCGGCCATGGCTTCGGTCCCGCGGGTCGGCTCGGCCCGATCGGCGGAAGGCCCCGGCGCTTCCGGGGACGCCGCCGCGGCCGCCATGAACGGTGCGCCGTTCCGAGAAGCGCTGGCCGCTGTGGCCGCCGAGGTGGCCCAGGCCCGCCCCACGGCCGTGAACCTGTCCTGGGCCGTGCGCAGGGCCGCTCAGACGGCTTCTGAGGCCCTGGATGGGGGGCAGACGGCCCAAGAGGTGTCCGAGACCCTGTACGGGCTCGTAGAGGCTCTCATCGTCGAGGACGAGGCCGCCAACCGGCGCATCGGGGCCGCGGGCGCGGCCCTGTTGCGCGACCGGGCCCAAACCCTGGGGCGGCCGCTGCGCATCCTCACCCACTGCAATGCCGGCAGCCTCGCCACGGCCTTCTACGGCACGGCCCTCGGTGTGGTGTACGCCGCGGCCGCCGAGGGGCTCGTGGAGCGCGTCTGGGCCGACGAGACGCGGCCCGTGGGCCAGGGGGCGCGCTTGACGGCCTGGGAGCTGGCCCGGGCCGGGGTTCCCGTGACGCTCCTCTGCGACAACATGGCCGCGAGCCTTATGGCCGCCGGCCGCGTCGATGCCGTGGTGGTGGGGGCTGACCGCATCGCTGCCAACGGGGACACGGCGAACAAGATCGGTACCCTCGGTGTGGCCGTGCTGGCCCATCACTTCGGGGTGCCCTTCTTCGTGGCCGCGCCGGTCAGCACCGTGGATGTTGCCATGGCCGATGGAAGTTCCATTCCCATCGAGGAGCGCGACGGGGCCGAGGTGTGCCCGCATCCGCCGGAGGGCGTGGCCCTCTACAACCCGGCCTTCGATGTGACCCCGGCCTCGCTCATTACTGCCATCGTGACGGAGGAGGGGGCCTTCGCACCGAGCGCGTTGGCTTCGGCCCTTGGCGAGCGGGCGCTCACCTCGGTTTCGGCTGTCTCGGCTTAGGCCAGCCCCGCTTCCAACTCTGTTGGCCCCGTGGTTGCGGCCGTTGTTATGTAAATCGAAATTCCTAGGTCATTACACCCTATATTCCTAACAACATTATATGTTATAGTACGCTTCATCAACCATAGGAGCACTGGGCCCTCTTGCGGTGCCCGGGAAGGGAAGCAGGGAAGGATAGCGGGATGATTACATTGGCTGCGGCCTCGCAGAAGGGCGGTGTGGCGAAGACCACGACCAACTTGGCCATCGGGGCGAAGCTGACCCAGGACGGCGCCCGGGTGCTCTACATCGACCTGGATCCGCAGATGAACCTCTCGACGACGCTCAAGGCCGCCTGCGCCGGCGTGCCCTCATCCCTCGAGGTGCTCACGGGGGAGGCCACCATCGCCGAGGCGGCCCAGGTCATCGACGGCTACGCCGTGGTGCCGGCCAGCCGCCTGAACGGCAAGGCCGACGACCTCATGCCGAGCGTCGGGAAGGACTATCGGCTTCGCAAGGCCCTGGCCGCCGTGGCCGACGACTACGACTACGCCATCCTGGACACACCCCCGGCCCTGGGCACCCTTACGGTGAACGCCCTCACGGCAGCAAGCTGGGTCGTCATCCCGGCCCAGGCCGACGCCTACTCGCTCGACGGCGTGACCGATCTGGCGGCCACCATCGAGGCCATCCGCGAGTACACCAACCCCGACCTGAAGATCGCCGGCATCCTGCTCACGCGCTACAACCCGCGCACCTCTATCTCGCGGGTCATCCACGAGGACGCGGAGGCCATGGCCTCCGAGCTGGACACCAAGGTGTTCCGCGCCTGGATCCGCGAGGCCACGGTCATCAAGGAGGCCCAGGCGGTCAAGCAGTCGCTGTTCGACTACGCGCCGTCGGCCAAGGTGGCCTACGACTACCGGTTCTTCATCGACGAGCTCATGGGGGAAGTCAATGGCTAAGAAGGACTTGCGCGCCCAGATGGACGCCGCTCGGGCCGCGGCCGCCTTCATCGGCGCCGCCCAGGAGGCCGATCAAGCTCGGGAAGCCCAAGCGGCCCCCGCGCCGGCCTCGTCCGCTGCTGTGCCCGTGGAGTCGGGCCCGTCGGTGGCCTACGAGGTGGTCTCGCTGGCAGAAGAGGCTCCCCGTGCGGAGGCCTCGCTGGGGGAGGCGCCCCCGGCTATTTCCGAGCGAGTGCTCTCGGGACAGGCCTCGTCCTCGTCGTCCCAGGTTGATGGCGTGGCCGCGGCCATGGCCCCGGATACCTCCGACCGGCTTGGGGATGTGGCCGTCCTGGCGGATGTCGCCCCGGCAGCGGGAACGGGGCGCCGCGGGTCGTCGAAGGGCGCAGAGAAGCCCAAGACCCCCCGGACCCGCAAGCCGCGCAAGAAGGCCCCCGAGCCCGTGGAAGAGCCCGCGGATTCGTCGGCGCGCATGACGGCCCAGGTGCTCGTTCCCATGACCGCCGAGCAGCGGGAGCACGCTGATTTGCTGGCCCAGGTGATGAAGATCACCCGCGCCGAGGTGATGCGCCAGGCCCTCGACGAGTACTGGGACAACCACAAGGCCGAGCTCCAGGCCGCCGTGATGGCCTACGAGCAGCTTATCCGCAAGCTCATGAAGTGACCGCAAGGCTGCGAAGCACGGTGGCGACCCCTCCCTCGTCAGCGCCGCCTCTTATGGCTCCAGGAGCTGGGACGGCCCCTCAGGGGCCGAGCAACAATCAAGCGCCCTCTGGGGCGCTTTTCTTATGCCCTGACGCTGGGGTGGGGGAGGTGGGGAATGCGTGACGCGGGGAAGGGTGCGGAAAAGCGAGGGATGGCATTGTGGCAGAGGCGAAGCGGGGGGGGACTAACGTTGGGGTGCGGATGATGGGGAGCGCATGACGCCAGAGGAGAGGCGGGAAAGTGAGGGATGGTGTTGCGGCAGAGGTGAAGCGACGGGGAGGGGTGCGGGAGGTCGAAGTGAGGCTGCGACAGACGCGAGGCGGATGCGTCAGCAAAGGCTTGGGGTTATGACGGTGATGGGAAGAGAGGGTGGCAAGAAGAGAGGGTGGCAAGGAGTGAAGACGGCAGATTGCGAAGGCTGGCAATGCCGTTTGGAGGGAACATGGAGACGATTCCGTTTTAGGCGAATTCGAGAAAAATTTTTTCTCGGGAGAGGCTGCCCTCAATTCCTAAAGACATTAAGACATATAATGATTATTAAACTATGTTATGATGGGATAAAAGAATTTTGAAACAAGCAAATAGTATAATCACATAAACCTATAGGGATTTAATTACGATTTAGAAAAAGAGCGGTTTACCTGGGGTATTGTGAATAGTGGATACAGCAAATCATCAATATATAATGTAACTGTAAAGTAATATAGACATTATATAACTATGTTACATAAGAAACTTTAAGGAGAATTGACGAGATTTTGTGGATTTCGGAGGAACGAAATGGGGGGAGGGTGCTCATTTTGCGCATCGAAAATAACGGCCGGTCAATAGTAAAAGCCCAGTATAACGATGGAAATTGAAAACGTTTTGGCTTTACTTTGTTGCCGATTTGTAGATAATAATCCATAGACGCAAACACTCTTTGGCACTCCTGCGCCCAAAACGCGGATCGAGTGTTTGCAAGAGAGAGAAAATATGCCAATTCATCAGGGAATTTGGCATTGAGATAACCGCCGGGCGAGCATGGGAAAGGCTCGCCGGGGCGAAACGGAGAGAGAACGAGCGAAATATGAGCAAAATGCGCATTGAAACTCGCGAAGGAAACGAGCCGAAGGCCCAGCGGGGCGGCGTGTTTGCCGTCCTGAGGGCCCTGCGCTCTCAGCGAAAGGCTGACGAGGCTGCGGAGGTCGCTGGGGCCGCCGAGGTCGTCGAAACTGCCGAGGTCGAGGCCGTTGTCTCAGCCGCCGAGGCTTCCGCGGTCGAGGAGGTCGAGGACGTCCAGGACGCGACGGAGGTCGAGGCCGAGGTCGTCGTGGACGAGGACTCGGTTGCGGTGGATACGGGCCGTTTTGCCGGCAAGGGCATCGTCTCCCGCGACGCCGCCGCCAAGGGTGCTGACTCCCAGGAGGGGAATGCCGTTGCCGATGCCGTTGCCGCAGATGCCGAGGTCAAGGGCGGGTTCGACGGGGCTCTGCCGGCTCCGGCAGACTTCAACGGCGACGGCATCGTGAGCCGCAACGCGCCGCGCCAGCTGACCCCCTCGGGCAAGGTTCTGGCCTGCACTTTGGCCGTGCTGCTGGTGCTGACCAGCTGGAATTCCGTATCCATCGCCGAGGCCCGTACCATCTTCGTCGGCGACGAGCCGGTGTCCACGGCGCCGGCTACGGAGGACGAGGCGGCCGATGACGAGGCAGCCGATCAGGCCGACGGGGCCTCAGACGGAGCCTCCGACGAGGGCACCGACGAGGCTGACGCGGAGGGCAAGGACGGCGAGAGCACCGAGGACGGCGCCGACGACGCGGTCGCTGATGATGACATCAGCGAGGCAGATATGCAGGCATATCTGCCCAAAGACCTGCTCGATGCCGACAAGGTGATGCCCTCCCTGTCCGAGGAGGCCGAGCAGACGAAGGCGAATAAGCTGCTGAACGCCGCCACCTCCACCGAGGAGGAGCTTAAGGCCGCTCTGGCCGAGCGCTTCACCTACGGCCTTAATGTGACCGGCGGCCTGCGCGCTTCCGACGATGCCTTCCATGTGTCCGGCTCCGGCTTGACGCTGGCCCCCACCTTTGGCAACTTGGCCGTAAGCCTGGCGGGCGGTTACCTTGGTGGCTCCGAGAGCGACGATGCCGTGGTGCTCACGTTTGCCGCTCCCTATCTCTATGAGAACGCCGACGGCACCTACGGGCGCACCAACTCCGAGGAGGAGTGGAAGGCCCGCGGCGGCGCGGCCGACGACATGCGCGCCGTGCTGGCCGGCGAGCTGCCCGTGGGCTGGTCGGTGTACACCGAGCACATGGGCCAGTACCAGAAGCGCACGGCCGAGGACTTGGCCGCGGGCCTGTCCGGCACCATCGTGCTGCGCTACGACGGCGTGCAGGACGAGCACGGCATCACCGAGCGTGAGACCCGCGGGCAGCTGCCGGCCGGCACCCCGCTGCCCTCGCTGACGGCATCGCTCACCCAGAACGTGCCCGCCGCCGAGGCCGTGACCGTTCAGGCCGGTTACGTGGTGTGCTCCTACACGGCCGCCGATCCCGAGGCCGAGCCGGAGGCCGCCGAGGGCGATGGCGTTGCCGAGGGCGACGGCGCCGAGGCCGCTGCCGACGATGAGCCCGCCGAGCCGGCCGACTCCATTCTCTATCGCGCCGAGAACGCCGAGGCCGCCTCGGTGGTGCTGTCCAACGTGGCGCCCCTGGCCACCGTGGGCGCGGCCGTGGCCACCCAGGGCGAGCCGGTGCTCGCTGACGAGACCGGCTGGGCCGCCTTCCTCGTGAACATCACCGCCGCCGAGGGCGCGCTGCTCGAGCGCGGCCATGCCCTGCGCGTGTCCGACCTGCCCGTGGATGCCAAGGGCGCCGGCGGCCTTTCCGCCGACGCCATCGTGGCCTTCGACGCCACCAACCTCACCGCCGACGAGCTGGCCGCCATCGATCCGGCTGACCCCGCGACCCTAGCCGCAGCCGAGGTGGAGGCCGCCCCGGTGCAGAAGGTGGCTGATGGCGTGGCCGACATCAGCTTCGAGAACCTCATGGCCATCGACGACGATCCGACCGACGAGGCAGAACCCGAGGCCGTGCCGGCTCCCGAGGATGCCGAGCTGCCCGGCGACGCCACGCTCTCCCGCGACGAGGAGACCGGCGAGGCCGTGGGCGCCCGCGTGCTCTACGTGGCCGTGCCCTACGCCGCCAGCGCCCTGACCCTCACCGAGGACGGCAGCGCCTACGAGGCGGAGACCCCGGAGCTCACCCTGTGGTCCTATATATATAGTAAGGCGGTTCAGGAAGAGGCCGTGGCCGAGGCCGATGGTGACGTTGAGGCCATGGAGGCCGACGAGGAGTCCTGCGCCATCCTGTCGCTGGGCACCGTGGACGCGGTGTTCCCGAAGCCGGCCGAGCCCGAGCCGACGGAGCCCGAGCCCACCGAGCCCGACGGCGATACCGAGGCCGATCAGCCGGCCGAGGGCGAGGGCGAGGGCGACGAGCCGACCGAGGGCGACGAGGGCGCCGACGACGGCGAGGGCACCGACGACGGCGAGGAGCCGACCGAGGAAGAGCCCGTCGAGGACGACGCCATGGCGGTCGGCCCCGAGTACAGCGAGTTTGATCAAGACGTCATCGATGAGATGACCAAGCTGCTGGACGCCGCCGGCATCCACTCCATGGACGAGCTCATGGATGCGCTGGATCGGGCGGCCCGCGGCGAGCTGACCGTGGCCGACGGGGCCCTGGGCGACTACGATCTCCTGGAGATCTACATGGCGCTTCTGGGCATGTCCCTCGTGGATTTCGGCGTAACCCCGCTGGCCATCGCGCCCAACCCGAACACCGCCGGCCAGCTCGGCAACTCGAACTTCAACCCGAATCTCGTGTGCCAGGACATGGGCACCCCGCTCGGCAAGGACGAGAAGACCGGCGCCGACACCTACCTCATCAACGACAAGAACCATCCGAAGCTGACGCTGTCCTGCCAGTTCTCTGGCCAGACCGGCTACATGGGAGGCTGGAGCGCCTACGGCCCGAGCTACTACGGCACCTACGAATACGATAAAGACAACAACCTCGTCTACACGCCGAACCCCACCGGCGCCACCAAGTTCACGACGGCGGCTGAGGCCGTGACGAGCGCCGAGACCGTGGACAAGCGCACCTACCTGCGCTCGGATTCCTCCTTCCCCGAGGACATCTCCACGCTGCCCCCCGACGAGCAGAACTACTGGAAGCTCCAGGACTACAACTACCAGAAGGACGCCGAGGGCTACCAGGAGATGGGCACCGAGTTCGAGCTGCGCGTGCCCTACCTCATCAAGAACGAGGCCGGCGGCCTTATGTCCACCTACAGCTACACCGACTGGCGCGGCGACAAGAACGATGACGGCACCTGGTCCCGCGGCGGCTACGCCAAGGACGGCAACCCCGCCGACAAGACCAACTACCCCTTCATCTCCGTGGACTTCGGCACGAACCGCACCTCCATGCTGAACAACTGGTCGGTATACCTGCGCGTGCCCGGCGCCACCACCGACGGCGGCAAGGACGTGCGCGTCTGCCTGGACACCTACATCGCCACTCTGGCCCAGGATGACCTGAACGACATCATCAAGGACTACCCGCAGCTGGAAGGCCTGAACTTCACCTACGGTTTCACCGGCGAGCTTATCTTCGTGTGGCACGGCGAGGGCAACGTGTACAACCCCACCGGCTACGACCAGAAGCTCCCCGTGGGCGGCCACCTCTCCCGCGCCCCCAACGTGAACGTGAACATGGTCGGCGACATTCCCGAGAACGCCGGCGGCACCATCGAGTACGGCGGCCGCGCCCACGTGTTCACCGACGTGCAGCCCTCTGGTGAGAAGTACTTCTACCCGCCGGGAACCGACCCGAAGAACGGCAAGTTCGGCACCTTCAACGCCCAGATGGGCGTGGGCTACGGCGGCACCGTGCGCAAGATCAACCTGTTGAAGACGAACCTCACGTGGGAGACCACCTACGAGCCCATCTCCAACAACGTGCTCTACGACCGCTACAACTACATGGTGTACAAGGTGACCACCACCAACACCTCCACGGGCACCGCCGAGATCGACGCCCTGGAGTACTTCATCCGCGTGCACAACACCGAGCACAACAACAACACTGGCCTGACCAAGCGCGACCACATGCAGTGGCTCTACGACCCCGCCACGAGCAAGCGCCCCGACGGCGCGGTGTTCAACACGCTGTACCCCAACGAGCTTATCTCGGAGAAGGACAAGGATCCCTCTCTGGCCCGAGCGGCGCAGCCGCTCACGACCCCGCGGGACACCCAGAACCTCCAGTACGTCGGCGTGCCGAACAAGGGCGGCGTGCTCATCTACAACACCACCGACTGGCTGGAGCAGGACTACAAGGATCTGGACAAGACGCTGTTCAGTAACTTGGATCAGATCATGACCCGTGCCGACGCGCGCCCGAAGACGTGGAAGTCCGAGGTGAACGAGGAGGGCGTCACCGTTTCCCGCTACGAGATCGACGACAGCCGCGACGACGAGTACAACATCGACGGCACCTTCGATGACGACGACAACCCCGTGGTGACCACGCACTCCATTCCCTATCGCCAGAACGACCAGCCGGGCTACGTGAACTTCACGGTCATCGATGCCGAGGGCGGCCTGCTGTACCCGAACAGCCGCGTTCCGGAGAAGGAGGGGGCCCGCGGCCAGTACTCCTTCATCGTGGCCGTGCCCTACACCACCAACATCCCCGAGACCGATGGCGGCATGGGCCGCGGCCACTATGTGGACTTTGGCCCCAAGACCACCATCTATTTCGGTCACTTGGGAAGCGGCGTGGATGCGCCGAGCCGCGACTACTCCTGGTCCGACGCCGTGTCGAAGTTCGCCTATCCCTTCGGCATTCCCGAGGCGACTCTGACCGGCGAGAAGCTGGCGGTGAACAAGTACACCGGCTCCACCGCCAATCCCTCTGTGCGCCCGCAGGCCGAGAAGGTGCTCTCCACCAAGTACAGCTACCTGGGCTACCCGGTCACCTACGAGATCGGCAACTTCACCTCCCAGGGCAACATGCCCCTCTACGGCGAGAACGTGGGCAGCATCGGCGGCGCTGAGCGTCCCGAGGATGCCGGCAAGCCCCACGGCCCGGCCGTCATGGACACCCTGCCGGACTACTTCCGCCTCTACAACCTGGAGTTCGAGATCGACTCGGCCCGCACCATGGGCACCGGCGACAACGACTACCATAGCGACATGGAGCCGCTCTCCCGCTACTTCGATACCGACGAGAGCCACTTCCTGGACGGCTTCGACAACACGAACTGGGGTCATAGCGCCGTCGTGCAGTTCGAGGTGGCCGTGCCCGCCGAGAAGGACCCCGGCGACGAGAGCGCCAACGAGGAGGACGACTACTACTGGGTGAACATCGGCACCCCCGAATACGTGCGCACCGAGTCCTACGACGCCGGCACCGACGAGGACGGCGAGCCGGTCACCCGCTACCGCCACATCTACCGCCTCGGCGGCGAGGACAAGGCCACCTCCATCGCGTCTATGCTGGCCGCTCGCCAGATCAGCCCCATCCCCGGGCTCACCGATCTGTCCGTCACGGACAAGACCGACCTGAAGAACTTCACCGGCGGCATTCGCATGGTCATGGAATCGCCCGTGGCGGCCAACATCGTGCTGCCCGTGACCGTGCGCGTCACCGGCACCATGACGCTGCCCTTAGCCGACTACCGCAACGCGGTGGAGGTGCAGTACGGCAAGCGCACCTGGAACCAGGCGGCCCAGAAGTACGCCTCCTCGGTGGAGACATCCGATCGCTCCCAGGCCACCTTCACCTCGGCCCTCTCGCCGACGCCCCAGGTGAGCGCCACGGCCGTGTCCATGGCCGCGAAGCTCTACGACGAGAAGTCGGCCATCGGCCCCAACGATGTGAACAAGCAGCCCATCCTGTCTCGCACCGGGTCGGGCTGGCGCTTCCAGGTGAGCAACAACTCCATGTCGAAGATGGAGCCCGCCTCCTTCACCGTGGGCAACACCTACGGCGCGGCCGAGGCCGCCGGCTTCACCACGGAGCGCGTCGGCATCAACCAGGGCCTGCTCGATAACGGTGTCCTGAACAAGATCGACATCACCTACCGCGTGAAGGACGGGGCCCTGTACACGAACAAGCACGCCGTGTACACCCTGAATCCCGACACGGCCCAGGGAGAGCGCGACCTGCGCGAGCTCTTAGAGGCCCGTGCGGCCTACACCGTGGGCGGCCAGGAGGTGTGGAAGAAGAACGCCGACGGCAAGTTCGTCGACATCAAGGGCAACGTCATCGCCGATCAGGAGCCCGACGACATCGCCACCTGGACCAAGAACGGCGCCGTGCTCATTCCCGAGGACTGGAGCGATGCGCTGTTCGGTGCCGGCTACTTCGTGTCCATGACCCTGTCCTTCGAGGAGCTGAAGGGCAAGAGCGAGATCGGCACGAGCAAGATGTACGTTGAGGTGCAGGGCTCGGCCGAGGACTTGGCCACCATGGAGATGACCGGCACCCTGACCACCAACTACGAGCAGCTGGCCGCCGCCATGGAGGGCCGCAACGTGCTGGCCAAGGCCACGGCCTCCTTCACGTCCCGCAAGGCCCCCTACCACCTGGCCGTGACCACCACGGGCATGCGCGAGAGCAAGGTGCCCGGCGACCCGAACGCCTTCGTGGGCAACCTGGAGTACGAGCGCGACAACGACGGCAACATCTACTATACCGACGCCTCGGGCAACAAGGGCATCGTGAAGGACAAGGTGTTCAGCTACGGCTCCACGGTGACCACCGAGCAGACCAAGCCCTTCGACGCGGCCACCATGCTGCCCTTCTATACCGACAAGGACGGCGTGCGCGGTGTGCTCGTCGGCGGCGTGTTCACCTACGAGGACGCCAACGGCGAGGTGCAGACCCGCGTGGTGCCCATCTTCGAGGTGGAGTCACTCACGGGCTCGAAGCGCTATTCCGACGGCACCCACACCGGCATCCTGCGGGACGACAAGTTCGTCTACGAGGAGCCCCAGAGCCGCGAGGTGACCGAGGACTACCTCTTCGACCTGGTGACCGAGCAGTGGGCCGGCGGCAAGAAGCTGGCCTCCACGGGTAATATCGACGACGACGGCAACCCGCTCTACACCGACAACGCCGGCAAGACCGGCTACATCGCCGACGGCTGGTTCATCTTCGGCGCGGGCGAGAACGACAAGCTGGAAGTAGAGGTGAGGGTCAAGAAGGACGCCGAAGGCAACGACCTGTACACCGACCGCTCCGGCAACGAGGGCATCGTGGTCGGCGACCTGTTCAAGTACAAGGATACCGAGGGCAAGGAGCACAGCAAGCCCTACACCACCGCCTTTACGCCCACGGGCAACAAGGTTATGGTGGACCAGGAGCAGCGCGACCCGGTGACCGGGGACATCACCATCGTGGAAGTGGAGGTGGACGAGTACGAGAACCCGGACGGCCACCGCGGATACGTGGCCGACGGCTGGTTCACCTACACCGTTACCGAGCAGGTGGAGCGCACCGTGGACATCGACCCGGCCGTGGGCGTGCTGTCCTACCACCGCGACGGCAACAAGAACATCTACCACCGCGGCACCGATGCCGACGGCAACACCGTGACCGGCGTGAGGCGCGGCGACTTGTTCGCCTACAACGTCACCGAGTTCGTGGGCGACAGCTACCCGGTCACCGACATGAGCCTGCTGACGCCTGTGGTGGAGAAAGACGACGCCGGCCACGACAAGCTCTTCGAGGGCTACATCGGCGACCCGGGCAGCGGCTGGCGCATCACGGTGGCCAACGACTCGGCCTACGATATCGGCAACGCTGTCATCAAGGCCGGCGTGGTGCTGAAGGACAGCATGGGCGCCGGGGCGCCCACGGACTCTACCGAGACCGTGGACAAGAAGATCCCCTACATCACCGAGGGGCACACCGACTTCGAGGCCTCCCACATCGCCATTTCCCCGGCTCTGTGGCAGACCAAGCTCATGACCGTGTACGAGTCGAACACCTGCAGCATGGCCCATGTGCACACGGCCGACTGCCCCGATGCCGTGGCCGTGGAGAAGAACGTGCGCCGCGGCGGCATTCCCGACACGCTGACCCTGGAGGTCTTCGATGCCACCAACACCTCGAACCTCCAGACGCCGACGACGCTGACGGTGCCCGGCATCGCCTTCCGGGCCCTGCTCGACCTGTTCACCGAGGAGGATCGCGACGCCTTCCGCGCCGCCAACCCCTCCTTCGCCGGTGCCGATGACGCCACTGTGAATGCCGAGCTGCACAAGGCCCACGATGCCAAGGTGTCTACCTACGGTCTGTCTCTGGCCGACGACGGCACCATCGTGGTGACCCTGGCCGACTGCGCCCCCTGGAAGGCCGGCAACTACTATCTGCGCGGCCTGGAGCAGGAATTCGTGCACTTCGGCAGCGGCCTGACCTTGAACGACGGCGGCTACCTGGACATCTACGGCACCGTGGTGAACAAGGCCGAGATGGAGATCGGCGGCATCTTCTCCACCAACTACGAGAATCCCAAGTGGGACACGGCCGTGGACTCCGAGGGCGTGCTCAACGGCGCCCCGTACCCCGCGGACGGCACTCCCATCGTGAAGGCCTTCTCCGATATGCGCGGCGAGGACGCGAAGGACGATAACACCGATTACCTGGGCCCCAACAACGCCTCGGAGGGCTACTCCAACCCGCTGTTGGGCCACCGCGCCGGCCTGCGCATCAAGTCCACCACCGGTAAGGACGAGATTTGGGCCACCAAGCCCGGTACCGAAGACCGGGTGGATGTTCCCAAGCGCAAGGCCTACTACGACTACGAGGACTCCGGCTACCGCATCAACGTGGCCAACGACACCAAGTACGCCATCGCCCAGGGTGCCCGCTTCACCGTGGAGCCCCTGCCGGCCGATGTGCTGAAGAACCCGAGCAACCCCGCCGACGCGAACAAGCTCGTGGACTTCGAGACCCACAGCATCACCCTGTCTCCGGAGCTGTTCAAGAAGGGCAACGTGGAAGAGGGGGAGAAGCAGGCCTCCCATGCCGGCCAGATGATCGACGCGAAGATCACCTACTACGATATTAACGACGGCGGCAAGGGCACCCTCAAGGAGATCAGCCTCCACGAGTTGGTGGAGTACATCTACCAGGCCCGCATCACGGTGACCAAGCCCGGCGACGCCAACTGGAAGGGCTACACCGAGGGCACCTTCGCCTCGGGCACCGTGGCCGTGCCCGATTGGTTCACCAAGGACGTGACCGATGAGAGCGGCGCCACCGTGTCCAAGTCGGTGGTGCGCTATGAGGACGGCAACTGGGTCATCGACTGGGATCTGTGGGACCGCGGCTACCTCGTGTCGGTGGAGCTGGACTACGGCTCCTTCAACAAGTGGGTGAACGAGGCCACCAACGCTTATGTGGAGCTGCGGGGCCGCACGAGCAACCTCGGCACCTTCCAGATGAACTCCACGTTCAAGACCAAGCAGGCCATCGACGAGTGGACCCGCTCCTGGACGAGCGCCGTGGCCCTCACGAGCGTGCTGCCGCCCATCCGCCCGACCATGAACCTGGGCGCCTACGGTGCCAAGCAGGGCGTGGAGGCCGCCGGTGACGATGACAACGTGACCATCGTGCCAGGGCAGCCGAACACCTACGGCGGCATCAGCACCATCCACATGAACAAGACCACTCTGTGGAACTCGGGCACGAGCCGCGAGCAGCAGGGCTTCACGGCCGAGGGCGGCGGCAACTACTACCAGCAGTATCCCATCACCTCTTCGGAGGTGCGCGACGAGAAGCCCACGGCCTACCGCAACGAGGAGAACGCCGGTTACCGCGCCGTGGTCACCAACGACGCCGACCATGCCATGTACACGGGAGCGAAGCTGACCATCGGCAACCTGACTCCCCGCTGGGACCAGGCAGAATGGGGCTCTGACGGCGACGGCCACAAGAAGGGCGACAAGCCCGGCGAGGCCCTGGACAAGAACCTCGGCTACCACACCACCTACCTGACCCTCTCGGCCGGGCTTATCGCCTCCTCCGAGATAGAGTCGGTCACCATTCACTCGGTGCCGGCCTTTACCAAGTACACCTCGGGCGGCTCGCATGTGGTGGGCACGGCGGGTGCCGTGAAGAGCACGTGGACCTGGGAGCAGATCCAGCAGAAGTGGATGGGCGCCAAGGCCGACGGCACGTGGGACGGCGAGAACATCAACATCCCGGCCACCGAGGGCTGGTTCGGCAACGACGCCTTCTACTTCGAGGTGACGTTCAAGAAGGTGGACGCGCACCTGACCGTGACCGATAACGCCTACGTTGACCTGTTCGGCTACGGCATTGACTCGCCGAACGTGAACAACGCCACCGACCCCTACTACGCCGAGTCCGACGACGTCTATGCCTACGGCGACAGCTACAACGTGGTGCACGTGGGCCAGACCCACGGCTGGGGCTGCTGGGGCGGCGGCAACCCGGGCACGAGCACCTCGCAAATCAACAAGCAGTTCCTCGGCCGCTACGCCTACGTGGGCAACTACTACGTGGTCGTGGATGCCGATTCCGAGTTCAAGGCCCTGTACCCGGATGCCGACTGGTCCCACATCTCCGGTTCCAGCAACGGCGCCACCGGTGCCAACGACGGCGTGAACTCCGACGGCGTGCGCACCTTCGCCCGGGACAAGGCGAACCTGTACGCCATCGGCGGCCAGCCCAACATCGGCCTGGAGGCCCACACCTACTTCAAGGCCGTGGAGCCCGCGGCGGGGGAGACCTACGACGCGGCAGCCAAGCGGTCCGTGGCCGCCATGGCCGCCACCACCAACATCACGGGCATGAGCAGCCAGACCAAGGCCTGGTGGGGCGAGGACGGCGCGGCCTACCGCTTCAACGTGTCCAACGGCGCCCGCACCATGTTCGAGAGCGAGCTGCAGATCGGCACCGAGGGCACCAAGTACTGGGTGAACCCCACGAATTCCGGTATCACCTACGGCCGCATCAAGCCCCAGGGCACCGAAGTGTCCTGGGAGCTGGTGCCCGGCACCGATGATGTGGAGGACTACGAGAACGCCGTGCGCGGCTTCCAGACCAAGAACATCATGATCTCGAAGGCCCTGCGCGCGAGCTCCGACATCAAGGAAGTGGAGATCACCTTCTACGAGCCGACGGCCACCAAGCTGCCCCTGGCGGCGGCCCCGGCCAAGACTCGCGTGATTCTGCCCTACGCCTACCTGCGCGGCGAGGTGGATTCCGCCGGCAACGCCGTGGGCAACCCCGCCTACGACGCGACCAAGGCTACGAAGGCCTACGATTCCGACGGCTCCCTCATCATTCCCTGGGACGAGTGGAAGCAGGGCTACGTGCTGAACGTGGTGGTGCGCTTCAACTCCGTGGACCCGAACACGGGCCTGAAGCCCGATCCGACTCCCGAGGATCCGGACAAGACCGTGAAGACCTACGATGCCTTCGTGGACGTGTGGGGCGAGGCCAACAACGTGCGCGACATGCCCCTGTCCTCCTGGTTCGGCTGCACCTACGACTACCAGGGCTGGCACTACGACCGCGACGAGCCCACCCGCCCCTACGGCACCAACAAGGGCGGCTACGCCTGGGGCAGCTGGCCCAACGTGTGGGCCTGGAACTCCCGCACCCCCTCGGCCTACGGCAGCGGCTACACCCGCGTGGGCGACTATGTGCAGTGCATGACCTGGCCCGGCTCCGCGGCCCACAACTGGTGTGTGGCCAACGCCGGCAACTACAGCGCCATCACGAGCCGCTACAACGCCTACATGCCGCAGTTCAAGCGCTGCGTGGCCAGCTGGAACCCCTACTGGAAGGGCGCGAACGCCTACCACAACGGCGCGGCCACGGCCTGGCTCATGGGGCGCCCCTACGAGGTGGACGAGCGCATCAAGGCCGAGACCTTCATGCGCTCCGAGGACGCCACCGCCTCGGCCGGCTACGACGACCATACCGACGGCACGGCCCAGGAGACGGCCCTCGGCGGCTCGCTCAAGCTCACCGAGACCACGAGCAACTTCGTGAACGGCACCACGAGCGGCTACACCAACGGCTACTATGAGGAAGAGGGCAGCGGCTTCCGCTTCACCCTGTCCAACAATAGCGCCACCGACAACGCTATGACCGACTTCGCCCAGAAGGAGGGCACGAACCTCACGAGCGCCGACGGCCACTTCCGCATGCGCAAGGCCTACTTCGCCACCTCCAAGATTCCCTTCGTGAACAACAAGGACGACGAGGAGGTGAAGGCCGGCAAGAAGCCCGCGGGCCTGGTGAACTACTTCACCGAGAAGGTGGCCCTGTCGGCGGCCCTGTTCGAGCGCTCCACGGTGAAGGACCTCACCCTGTATTGGCGCCCCTACGACCAGGCCGCCCAGGAGCCGGCGGCGGCCGATGCCAGCCTGACCATTGACGGCGCCGACCTGCGCACCTTCGCCACGGTGGCCGACGACGCGGCTCTCGGCGCGGCCTCCTTCAGCACCGTGGCCCTGCCGAGCGGCAAGGGCAGCCTGTTCGATCACGTGGCCTTCAACGGGAGTGTGCTGGAGGCGAAGGACAGCGACGGCGAGGTGGTTATGTACCGCCAGGCCGACGGCGACGTCATCTTCACGGCCGCCCTGTGGAACCACGAGTACTACCGCAACCTGGAGATGCACCTGCGCGACTTCGCCGCCCAGACCACCAACGACATGGGCGCCTATGTAGAGTACTGGGGCGAGGGCACCTACCGCTGGACCGATTGGGATCTGCGGGCCACGTTCCGCACCGACTGGATCACCAGCTGGTGGAACTCCAACAACAAGTACGATACCGATTCCACGAGCGCGAGCTATGGCACGCCGGTCATCAACGGCGACCCGGCCTTCAAGGTCCGCGGCCTTAACGGCGACTTCACCACCTATGCGAACCTGCGCAACCAGCTGTTCCAGAACTACAGCTACAGCGTGAGCGAGGCCACCACTCCGGGCACCGGCAACTGGACGGTGTCGGCCTACAACACCTTCGGCACCACCTTGGGCCGCAACTACTACTGGAACGCCTCGGCCGGCGCCTACAACTCCACGACGCTTTCCAAGACGGCGTCCATGGGCGGCAACGCCCCTTACACCTATACGGCCAGCGCCCGCCTGAACGTGGCCCTGCCACCGGTGCGCCCGGTGGTGGCCCTGTACACCTACAAGGATGCCGACACGGCTAACAAGGCCTTCGGCGACCTGGACAAGTACGAGAAGACGAACTCGCCGACCACGGTGACCGACGGCTCGGCGGTGACCTCCGTGGGCACGGCCCCGGTGGGCACCGTGGGCAATTCGGCCACCCCCGGCGCGAACCACACGGTGTACCGCGACTACAACTGGAACACCCAGCCCCGCGCCTACTGGCGCGACGAGGCCGTGGGCTACCGCGCCCTGCTGTCCAACAAGTCCCGCTACGCCATGACCCATGGCGCGAGGGTGACCCTGGGCAACATTCTGCCCATCTCCGACGGCGCCGCCCCGGCGCTTCTGGAGAACGTGGGCTTCCGCACCACGCGTCTGGCCCTGTCGAAGGAGATGTACGAGGCGGGCCTGCGCCCGGCCGACGGCGGCGCGGACGAGAGCTCCATTCGCGGCATCACGCTGAACTGGTACGCCCGCGACGGCCGCGCCGACTCGCTCATCGGCGGTGTCCGCACCACTGCCACCGCCTCGCCGCTCAGCGCCACCAAGTACGTGGCGCTCCAGGTGAACGGCTGGTTCGAGGAGGGCATCCACCGCACCTACGAGTTCGAGAAGGACGCGGACGGCAACACGGTGCTCGACCTCTACGGTTATCCCGTGGTGAAGACCGACGCGAGCGGCAACCCCATCGTCACGGGCGAGTACGACATCGCGGCGGGCGAGGCTGCGGGCATCGCTCTGGACGGCGACGACATCCTGCTGGATTCCACCATGTGGGTGGCCGGCGACTTGGCCGGCATGGTCATCGACTATGGCTATTACCGGGCCGACCTCACCCGCGAGGAGTCCAAGGATCCGGCGAAGAAGGATTACAAGCAGATCAACGGCGACGAGCCCTACGTGGACTTCTTCGGCTACACCATCGACTCGCCGGACGTGACCAAGCGTCGGTCGGTGCGCGACAAGTGGTGCGTGAACCACGGCTGGGAGAACAACGACGGCTCCGAGGTGACCCAGTGGTGGGATTGGTACTACGATACCGTGCGCATGGACACCGACTTCCGCACCACCTACGGCAACGCCAACTGGAACAACCTCTTCGTCGGCAACAACCAGGGCACCGAGGGCAGCAATCGCCATAACGAGTACGCCGTGAATCGCTACAGCGAGCTCACCCGCTCCACCGACTACGGCGACCTGTTCGCCCACATGCCCGCCTCCAGCCAGAAGGTGACGGCCAAGGCCTACTTCGTGGACAAGGCCGAGCCCATGGGCGCCATTGCCCCGGAGACCCCGGCCACCACGGTGCCCTACGGCACCACGGCCAACCTGAGCCCCGACGCCCCCAACGGCAAACGAAACGACACCACCGCCGCCTGGCTCGGCTACTACGGCGCGGGCTGGCGCTTCACCTACACCAACTACGCCAACCCCACCAAGGTGGTGGCCAACGACTACGGCAACAGCCTGTGGAACCCCGACGCCAACGTGTACGACCGCGACTACGAGATGTTCGATAGCTACCTGGCCGTGGGCGTCATGCCCTCCGAGGAGGTGCCCGCCGACGAGGCCGACGACTACGCCGGCTCTCTGCGCACCTTCGACGCGAAGCGCATCACCCTGTCCGCGGGGCTCCTTGAGGCCGCCAAGTGGGACAAGTTGGCCGACGGCAAGCCGGGCAACGCCGTGAAGTCCATTGCCGTGACCGCCGTGCCCCTGGACGCGACGGCCGTGAGCGCTGACGCCGTGGACAACGGCGACGGCACCTTCACTTACACCTACGACTTGGATACGGCCGCGGCCGCCGGCGCCTTCTACACCACCGACGGCGACTTCGTGCTGCCGAGCACCCTGTGGGAGGAGGGCTACTTCACCTACCTGCGCGTGGATGTGGCCCACTTCAACAAGGGCGTGAAGGAAGGCGACGAGGCGGCCATCGACGTGCTCGGTCGCGCCGATGCCGTGAACAAGAACATCACGCTGAACTCCGTCTTCAACACCGACTATGCCGGGGCCGGTGCTCTGGACGGCGCCCAGACGGCCGGCGCCTGGGACCACGGCCTGGTGAACAACGGCGGCGCCTGGTCCTTCGCCGATACGGTGACCGACGCCGCGGCCGCCTACGGCCAGTACGGCCACTGGGCCCATCTGGAATACGACGGCACCGCGGGCCTGGTGAACCTGGCCACGGCCACGGCCGGCCGCAGCGATGCCGACAGCGCCGCCCTGTGGGCTGCCGCCCCGGTCATGGCCTACAAGGCCCTCGGCTCGAACCACTACGACGGCTACCAGGCCAAGGTGAACCGCTCCAACGGCATGAACCTGGCCGACGCCGCAACCCTGGTGGCTGAGGTGGACCCGGTGCGCCCGCGCATCGGCGCCTACACCTACCTGTACGCCGACGAGGCCGGTACGGTGAACAATGCCATGGAGTGGAGCGACGACAATGCGCCCGACACGCCCATCGACACCCTCATGGGCTCGCCGAACTCCGGCTGGCGCTTCCCGCTGACCAACGACGCCGACTACGCCATGGACTCCGCCCGGGTGAGCCTGGGCGCCGCCTACGCGGCGGACCTGCTGCCCGCGAGCGCCACCTCGGCCTTCGACGGCGACAAGAGCTCCCAGGGCAACCTGGTGGACGGCTTCCACAACTACGACGGCGGCGACACGGCTGGCAACCACGCCATCTACGGCGAGCTGGTGGACGGCCAGTGGCGCGGCTTCGATGCCAAGACGCTGTACGTGAACGGCCCGGCCCTGGCTGCGGCCCTGGCCGGCGCGATGGCCGAGCGCGACGGCTACACGCGCCCGACGCGCCCCGACGGCCTGCCCGGCTTCGAGGAGCAGACCGATAAGATCGCTCCGGTGGCCGATCTGGATGCCCTGAACAAGCTGGATCTGGCGGACGTGCAGGCGCTGCTGGACGGCTACACAGTGGACATCTACGCCGTGGGCCGTGCCGACCTGACCTTCTCCCGCAGCATCCAGGTGAACCGCATGCAGGGCGACGGCACCTTCGCCCGGGAGACCATCACGGTGCCCGGAGTGCCCGACAAGGCCATCCACGAGATGGGCGGCGCGGACGACCCGACCGGCGCCTACACTGACGGCGACGGCAACGCCACCGGCGAGAAGGTGTTCACCAAGGCCGACGGCACGACGGCGAAGTACAACGCCATCTACCTGAAGGACTACCTGAAGAAGGACGCCGCGGGCAACTGGGTCATCTCCATCCCGAGCGAGGCCTGGCTTGCCCACAGCGATGACTGCACGGCCAAGAACGGCATCGATCACAACGACGATGCCGCCAACCCGGCCCATACCCAGTGCAAGGACGAGCTGTACGTGACCCGCGTGGTGTTCCACCTGCCCGGCTTCGCCGCCCATGTGACCCAGACCGATCCCACGGCCGCCGACGCCGCCGTCATCGAGATGCACGGCGTGCCCACCCGCGCCACGGTCATGAGCGTGGACGGGGAGTTCTCCACCGAGTACGCCAGCGAGCCTTGGAACCGCAACCGTGACAGCCGCACCATCGACGGCGACTACGCCAAGATGAACCCGCTGACGGCCGAGCCGGAGATCCAGACCTACTTCAACTGGACCGGCGGCAAGACCGGCGAGGGCAACATCGAGGTGGACCAGACCACCCACCGCCCGCTCACCTACACGCTGGACGCCGCCGGCAACAAGGTGGACAGCCAGGTCATCGGCGGCACCCTGTACCGCCCCATCACCAACGTGCCCTACCGTTGGGGCGAGGGCGACTTCAGCTACCTCGACTTCGGCAACGGGGAAGGGGAAGGCTGGAAGGTGGGCCAGGACCATGCCACCCCGCGCTTCACCGACACCCTGGACGCCCCCGATAAGACGAGCGACAACCCGCGCGAGGACGCCTGGTACGAGTACATCCTCACCAACAAGTCGAAGTCCACGGCCGAGAACGGCTACCTGGACCTGGCCATCGACGGCGTGTCCATGATGAAGGTGACCAAGGACGCCAACGGCACCTACCATCGGGCCGCGAACGAGATCGTGGAGCAGGCCCGCGGCTTCATCGCCGACGAGCTGCAGATCGACGGCTACTACCGCTATCGCGACGGCGACGCCACCCGCACCAAGCTGCCGGCCAACACCACGGTGACGAGCACCAAGTGGACCAACCGCGCCGGCACCGTGAGCAAGCTGTGGCTCTACGGCTGCTCCACGGTGGTGCCCCACGCCTCCTCCGAGGACTTCACCGGGGCCGACGGTCAGAAGTACCGCCGCTCCGTGAACGCCGCCACCGGCGAGGTGGAGGTCACCAAGCTCTCCGACGGCTCCAAGACCGTTACCAAGCCCGTGGCCACGGTCACCCTGAACGACGCCACCATCGAGCTGCTGGTCAAGAACGGCGCCGCCGATATCGACTTTACCACGGCCGCCGGCACCGACGGCGCCTCGGTGGACGAGGCCATCGCGCACCTGCCTCTGACCGAGGCCGGCCTGGAGGCCCTGAAGGCCGCCGGCGCCTCCATCGACCTGCGCGAGGACGCCGACGGCGCCTTCGACTACGAGGTCATCGCCAACGTGCGCCTGCTGTACAACTCCATGGCCGCCGAGCTGTACGAGGAGTACCCGGCCGACGGCCTGACCCCGGCCAAGGCGGGCAGCAACACCACGCTCACGGCCCGCATCTACGGCGACGTGCGCACCCACGGCACGCCCACGGCCGTGGCCGGCGGCACCGTGAACACCAGCTACGACAACCGCATGGCCTCCACCATGTACTACTTCCCGCTGTCGAGCTTCTACGGCAACATCGACCGCGCTTCCGAGAAGAAGCTCGTGGTGGACAAGTACCTGGGCGCCTCGGAGGCCACGGCCTTCAAGGACGCCGCCAGCCGCCCGACCACCGGCGCGACCAGCTCCTCCACCCCTGAGTGGGTCGATAATGGCTTCACCGAAGACACCATTAACGGCACCCTGGGCTCGGGCAACTCCGCCACGGTGTCGGTGGCCAACAAGGCCGACGGCGCCGGCTACACCTTCACCCTGCGCAACGCCACCCGCGCCCGCTCCGACGAGGCCACGCTGTCCCTGCGCATCGAGAGCGTGTCCATGAAGGCGAAGGCCATGCTGGCCTCGGGCTACCCAGAGGCCAACGCCGGCAACGCCGCCGACCTGGACACCAACAACTACTACGGCTACCGGGGCGTGGTGCGCGGCTTCAAGACCGCTGAGCTGGAAATCGGCACGGCGCTGAAGACCATGGGCTCCCTGGACTCCATCGACCTGACCTTCTACCAGCCCAACGGCGAGAAGTTCATCATCACGGTGCCGGCCGATTCAGCGCTTCTCGGTGCTGATGGCGCAGCCACCACCCTGAACTTCCACGATGCTTGGAACAGCGACGCTGCGGGCGATACCGTGGTGAACACCATCGACGGCTTTGAGGCCGTGGGCCTCGTGCGCACCCCCTCGGGCGACGCGGGCTACGACGCCACGACCACGGTGCCCACCGTGGCCGGCAAGAGCGAGGCCTACACCGCGGCGAACTACACCGGCCCCATCTACCAGAACACCACGGCCTACACCATCGACGACTGCTACCTGTACCAGGTGGACTTCCACTACGATTCGCTGGAGCCCTCCTGGCGCCCTGGCCAGCAGAATTCCGCCGCGGCCGAGGACTGGGTGATGCAGGACGCCAACGGCAACACGACGGCCAACAGCAGCCCGGCTGCCTCGGGTGCCTCGTGGAACGCCGGTGCCAAGGTGCCGGCCACCGCGGCCAACAACGGCTATGCCGACCCCACCGATGCCACCGGCGAGCTCACGGTGACCGCCACGGGCAAGGCCGACTGGTACAACTCCGTGGGCAACACCGCCACCTACAGCAACAGCTGGTCGGCGGCGGGCCTGTTCGTCAACGGCACCGACAAGACCCTCACTCCCTGCGTGAACGGCTACCGTACCTACTATTCCACGAGCAGTAATGGCACGCGGAATTACAACTGGTACTACCCGCACAACCAGACTCTGCACGCCCGCCTGTTCCTGAAGCAGAAGGGCGCCTACGACACCCGCGGCGTGCGCACGGCCGACTGGCAGGACAACTCCGCCGTCAACACCGCCGAGAAGGACAAGGCCCAGGCCCTGTCCCGGGACTACCGCTATGACACGGTGCGCAAGTGCGCCGCCCTGTCGGTGGCCCGCCCCTATATGGAAGTGCACTCCTACGTGCGCTACGGCGACGTGAACAACTACACGGGCAAGACCGTGAGCGAGTCCACGGCCTACGCCTCCGACGGCACCCGCACCGAGGTGACCGTGCCCTACGCCAAGACCTTCAACTACTGGGCCACGCTGAAGAACGAGTCCGGCATCTCCAAGCTGGACGACACCGACGTGAACATCACGTTCCCCGTGGAATGGGAGACCTTCCAGACCGGCAAGACTGCCGTGGTGGGCAACAACGGCAAGACGAGCGCCTACACCGGCTTCCATCCCATCGGCTACACCATTTCGCGCGGCTACCTGAAATGCTTCCCCGATGACAAGGTGGGCAAGATCCGCATCTTCGGCTACTCGCCCTACCAGATCAGCCGCAAGGTGGCCCAGACGAGCACCACCAAGGTGGTGCTGTGGCCCTACTACACCGAGGTGGCCGGCAAGAAGCGCCTGGCCGGCTTCGAGCTGGAGTACGCCACGGGCACCAACACCGCCAACCGGTCGCTGCAGGCCCGCGGTGCGCTGTCCTACAACTCCGCGGCCGTGAGCGAGGCCACCCTGCGGGCCCACGGTTTCGATGTGGTGGACGGCCGCGTGCGCATCCCGCTCCAGGCCAATGGCAGCTTCCTGCTCACCGAGCAGCAGGTGTACGACATGGGCATCGAGGTGCCCACCATGTTCCAGCTGTACTCCTGGAAGGATATGGCCGAGGACATGGCTGGCAAGACCATCGACGACCAGAATGTCTTCATCCAGGGCTACACAGACAGCAACTTCGAGACCCAGCGCACTATAAACATTGCAACATATAATCATTTAGACTCTTTCCGCGAGGCGCCCCTGGACCTGCCGGCCTTCGATGCTACGAGCGGTGCCCTCACCGCCGACGGCAACAAGGCCAACTACGGCTTCAACGGCGACAAGGTGCTCAACGGCACGGCGGACAACTACACCCTCACCCGCATCGACCGCTCGCTCATCTTCGTGTCCAAGATGTACTTCGACGCCGTGAGCCGCTCGGCCTATGCCGACGTGGATTCCGGCGAGGCCGTGGAGGATAAGAACGACGAGAACGAGAACAAGAGCCTCTTCGAGAAGATCGTGGACACGCTCTTCGAGATCGATCCCGACCCGAGCGCCGACGGCGTGGCCTTCTACCGCTACGACGCCGACGCCGTCCACGACGGCTACGTGGCCGCAGACGACCCGGCCACCCTCGTGGGCGGTGCCACCCAGGCCTATGTGCGCGACGAGAAGGGCGCCTACCAGAAGGTGACCGTGGTGACGGTGCCCGGCGCCGACGGCGCTGCGGACACCCTCGGCTACCGTACCGATGCCATGGCCGCCGACGCGACTCCCATTCCCGCTGACGGCGTGGCCTTCTTCACCTACAACGAGGCCCTTGTGCACGACGGCTACTTCGTCGTGCCCGGCGGCTCCGAGCTGGCCACCCAGAACGGGGCAGGGGACACCCCCGGCGAGCAGCTGTACGTGCGCAACGACGACGGCACCTACGGCAAGGTGGTCGTGGAGGAGAACGTCGACCGCGACGACGCCTCCAAGAAGGTGCTCACCTACTGGCATTCCGGCGACGACTTCGACAAGGCCCCCGAGGCGGAGAAGAAGACCGCCAAGTGGCTGCTGCGCGACTCCGACTACACCATCGAGCTGCGCTTCGAGAACAGCAACGACACCTACCACCCGCTCGACGGCTCCGAGGACATCAACGCCATCGACCTGTACCGTCTCGTGACCGCCGAGGACGGCACCTCTTCCTACGAGCGCGTGACCGACAAGCCCGGTGCCATCGCCGCCGGCGAGCAGCTCTACTGGCTGAGCCCGGGCATCGCCGAGGGCAACGTCATCCGCGCCGAGCTGAAGAGCGAGGCCACCAACACCGCCAAGGCCGTCGTGACCGTGTACGTGTCCGCCGGCCCGGCCGAGGAGGTGGACGAGGCCGCCGACCAGGTGGGCAAGACCCTGGCCGACGCCAAGGCGGCCCTGGCGCCCCTGAACTTCGAGATTCCCGATGCCCAAGTGACCTACGAGTACAGCGACACCGTGGCCGCCGGGCTCATCATCTCGGCCCAGAAGCTCTCCGAGCCGGTGTACAACACCGACGATCCCACCAAGGTGGATACCCTCGGCCAGGTGGCCGTGGTCATCTCCAAGGGCCCCGATGCCTTCAAGGACCTGCGCCCCACCACCTCCACCGATGAGGACGGCAATGTCACCACCACCTACCTCACCGAGAGCGAGGCCCGGGCGAAGCTGTTGGATCTGGGTTACTTCGTCGAGACCGACACGGTGAAGGAGTACAGCAACGCGGTGCCCGCCGGCGAGCTCATCGACCTGGCCCTGACCCGCGGTCCCTGGACCCAGCCGGCCGATCCCGACGATCCGGACGGCGCTCCGGCCAAGGACTACCTCGGCACCGTGCAGCTGACTATCTCCGAGGGCAAGCACCCCGGCGACCTGGAGAAGGAGGAGCTGGCGAGCGCCTACACCGGCAAGACCCTGGCTGAGGCCATCCAGCTGCTCACCGACAATCACTACACCGTGGACGAGGCCAACGACGTCGTCCATGAGAAGAACAATGTCGTGGCCGCCGGCCTCGTATTCAAGGTGGAGCGCATCGGCGACTACTCCGAGGACCGCGAGAACCGCGGCGCCGTGAAGGTGTACGTCTCCGACGGTCCCACCGAGGAGTACCTGCGCGCCCAGCTGTTCGCCGAGTGCGTGGGCAAGACCGTGGAAGAGGCCACGGCCCTGCTCGTGGCCGGCGGCTACACCGTGGACGAGGTGACCGACAAGCAGGCGAGCGCCTCCATCGACGAGGGGGCCGTCATCTGCGTCGGCCTCGTGCGCGTGAACGAGGACGGTAGCGAGGACGTGCTCACCGGCGACGACACCCCCACCGACATCCGCCGCGCCCGTCTCGTGGTGTCCTCCGGCCCCGATACCTCCGGGGACGCGAGCGGTGCCCAGCCGGGCAAGCTGACCGTCACCCCCAGCTGGAGCGTGAAGGATCCCGCGAGCAGCCGCTACGATGAGAAGCTGGCCGACGGCACCTACCCGTCCTGGTACCTCATGCCCGAGAAGCTCGGGGCCGACTACCTGACCGGCGATGCCCAGTCCACCCGCTTCACCAACTACTCCGCCGGCTCCAACGACGCCCACGGCCAGTCGGGCCACTCCGCCTGCTGGGGCAGCTCCCTCGACGAGACCTCGGGCAACCTGGCCATCGGCTACAAGTCCCAGGGCTCCTTCCTCGTGGACTTCCGCCAGGTGGACACCACGCCCAACGAGAACCTCGGCAACATCACCTACAAGCCGGCGAACCGCACCTCCTCCAACGGCTCGCCCTACGACAACAACGCCCGCGGCGGCATCTCCGCCGTGGCCCCCGAGGGCACCTTCTTCATGGAGCAGGGCAACTCCAACTTCTACAACACCCGTTGCCCGGGCTGCTATTCCAACTGGGCCTACTACGACAAGAACACCCGCTGGATCTACGGCTCCGGCTTCGTGGACGGCTCCCTGCGCGATAAGGCCGGCTCCATCGTGGACCAGGTGCACAACCACTCCACCTACTACCACAACTACGACTACTGCTACAACTGGGCCAACGGCAGCCCCCGCTACAACTCCGTGGGCTCCTACACCTACAACACCGGCGCCCACCTGGAGATGGTCCAGGAGATCACCGGCGACGGCTTCGACGCCTACTACATCAAGATCAAGCAGCAGGCCCTGTCCTACCTGGACAAGGTGACCGTGGAGTACAGCGACGGCAAGAAGCTGGTGGTGGACGGCAACACCATCCGCCAGCAGTACTACAGCTCTCTGGCCACGGCCGGGGGCGCCGGCACGCCCACCTCGGTGCAGCTGGACAACCAGGGCAACTACTTCTTCCGCCTGAACCTCATGAAGGTGGTGGACAAGAGCGGCAAGCCCGTGGACCTGGCGGCCAACCCGAGCGCGGCCTACGACCGCCATGAGGCCGACTTCGGCACCGATCCCACCTACGCCTACCGCGACACCTTCAACGACTACACCCAGTCGGTGCCGCGCTTCAAGGTGAAGAAGATCACCTACGACGTGACCATCAACCAGGGCACCCTGGATGCCAACGGCTACCCGAAGATGCCCGACTGGGGCCAGTGGTTCCCCGAGAGCCTCTCGGCCTCGTCCGCCGAGTGGACCAAGGCCATGTCCTTCGAGGTGACCGGCCGCTTCATCAAGACCGACCAGGCCACCGAGCCCACGGCCAACAACACCGTGACCTCCACCACCACGGTGAACATGACCATCGGTGGCGAGTACTCCGGCGACAAGTACGTGCACGCCGCCGCCACCCGCTACGACTCGCCCGACCAGCGCGCCGACGGCGTTAACGCCAAGACCGACAAGGCCAACAAGCAGGCGCGCACCATCTACGGCGACTACGATACCGGCGGGGCCGCCGAGTGCCTGAACATCTACTACGACGAGTACAACCGCGGCACCTGGGGCTACAAGAACTTCCACCGGGTGGGCGCCTGCTGCAAGTCGGGCTGGTGCTCCTACCACAACACCTATCACCACCACTACCACTACTACCAGTTCGACGAGGGCAAGATGCGCCACCTGCGCACCTCCTCCTCGGTCATCACCTACGAGAGCCGCAACTACGTGCAGAAGTCCGTGGTGCGCGACAAGGGCTCCATCGGCTGGGCCGGCAACACCAACGTGTCGGACAACCACGACGACCAGCGCATCTTCGCCGATGACGAGGGCTACTTCATGTCCCTGTACCGCTGGGAGCCCGGCAGCAACAACAACAGCTACACCGACCACGACTACAAGCCCTGGGGCACCAACATCTCGGCGGCCGACAACATCCGCATCAACGACTCGCTGCCCACCATCTACCCCGATCAGGACACCGAGTACTACGGCTATTTGGGCACGGGCCTGAAGTTCTTCCGCACGAGCGGGGCGAACACGGGCAACCCTGAGAGCTCCATCAGCGCCATGGACGGCGCGAACGTGTGGGCCCACCTGAACCCGCTGACCAACTACGCCCGCTGGGAGCGCGCGGCCAACATGGACAAGGTGTTCATCACCTTGCGCACCACCGCCTGGGAGAAGGACAGCACCTGGACCGAGGCCGACGCCGCCACCGATAACGGCTGGAAGAAGAAGGCCGGCTCCTCCACCTACGAGTTCACCACCTCCGACGGCCAGAAGGTCACCCATACGGTGAACCGCACCATCCGCATCCGCGAGCACGGCATGTTCCTCGTGGACGCCTCCGGCAAGGAGACCATGGTGGATGAGTCGTTGCGCCCGTCGAACCACGAGAAGACCGATCCGGCCGACGATACCGGTTCTCCGGGCCTGACCTACCTGTTCTCCAAGGGCCTGAACAAGGACGGCGACGCCATCATCTACTTCAAGCGCCCCTATGACTACACCCCCGAGTTCATGGACGCCGTGAATTGGACGAGCGCGCCGAAGTACGAGTACGTGAAGAAGGGCGTCGACAAGGACGGCAACCCGGTGGTGGGCGCCGACGGCAAGCCGGTGGTGAACCGCCTGACCAAGGTGGCCGACGAGGACGATCACCAGCCTTTGACCATCAACCTGCCCGATGGCGAGTTCGTGACGAGCTATACCATCGACCTGGGCCCCTACGGCGGCGATGCCGACGCCACGGCCGAGACCGCTCGCGCCTACGATGGCGACAAGGGCTCGGGCCAGGCCGTGTCCGACTACCAGGTGCTCGGCCGCCCCTACATCTTCAAGGGGCAGACCAACAAGCTGTACGCCGACGGCACCACGGCCCAGGAGACCCGTTTCCAGAGCTACATCGACAACGCCATCTCCACGGCCCATGTGGACTACAACCGCTTCTCCGCTCCTGCCACCTACCTGACGAGCGCGGAGAAGGCCCTGTACTCCAACAACCAGTGGCGCATCGTGAACGCCTTCGAGCGCCAGTACAACTACACCGGCTGGGCCTACACCTGGGTGCCGCGCAACTCGGCCTACGATACCGCCTGGATGGTGGGCTACAAGGTGCGCTACGGCTACAATACCGGCATCCAGACCGAGAACAACGGCGCCCTGACGGACAACACCGAGAACTACAACCACGGCGATCACATCGGCGACACCACCACCCACGGGGTGCTGAACGAGAGCTACCGCACCCAGGTGATCACCCGGACCGACAGCTACGGCTACAACGCCGCCAACGCCTCGGTCGTGCCCCAGGGCGCGTGGCTGAGAAACGGCGCCAACGATTACACGTCCTCCACCTCCAGCGGCTACACCACCAACACCATCACCTGGAAGACCGATACCAAGCGCGTCTACGACTACGGCGATGAGCGGGTGTACGACCTGGTGGCCGGCAAGGAGAAGGTCAACGCCGACGCCGACAACCTGACGCCCACGAAGGCCACCTACGAGGTGCGCTTCCAGAACCAGTTCGACGATCCGGCGGCCGGCAAGCCCACCGAGGACCACACCCGCGCGGCCCACATGGCCCGCGTGAAGCTGAAGAGCAGCTTCGACGAGAACATCGCCGAGGCCGGCGACAAGGTGTTCCGCCTCCAGAACGTGTACGTGCCCGCCTACCTGGTGAACGACGGCGACCACAAGTGCGACGACCATGCCAAGGGCACCTGCATCAGCTACCAGTACGCCCCCTACGTGAAGGTGGGCGGCACCTACGAGCCCTACGACGGCGCCCGCAGGCTCGAGGGCGGCAAGCAGGTGGCCGACGGCGGCGCCCACAACGGCGAGCAGATCTACCTCACCATCGTCGGCGACACCTACACCAAGGACGACGCGGCCTTCATCGAGGCCGTGGCCTGCGGTGGCCAGGATGGCAAGGCCTGCGCCTGCCTGGAGTGCGACGGCGGCTGGTTCAACGCCACCGACTTCACCTTCACCTACGTGGACGGCGACGGCGTTGAGCAGACGAAGTCCGTCACCTGGCAGGAGCTGAAGGACGCCGGCCGCGTGAGCGGCCCCTGGAAGATCGACGACGCCACGGCCCAGGTGGTCTACGACGCCGACGGCCTGCCGACCTTCGACGCCGACGGCGACTACGTCATCGACTTCGAGAGCTTCTTCCGCGATGACGTTATGTCATATAATGTTTATAAGGCTACAGAGGCGACGGATACCATCAAGGGCTTCGCCAACGCCGGGGCCGCGGTAGACCCCTACGACAGCGCCGAGGTGGACCAGACCTACGCCAAGCCGCTGTTCACCTCCCTCCAGATCACCTTCGAGGCCGCCAACGCCAACCGTCGCTTCGACAACACCATGCTGGACGCCGGCCAGTGGCTCACCCGCAAGAGCCAGTACAACGTGGGCACCACCCAGGCCACCTACACGGCCAGCAACCTCATGGTGAACTACGCCTTCAAGTACGATGGCGTCTACGCCGATCGCCCGGTTGAGCTGTTCCGCACGGCCAAGGCCGCCACGAACCAGGCCCTCACCAAGGACAACGTCCTGGGAGCCGACCGCGACGGCGACAAGTTGAACGCGGGTCAGTGGGACTACAACTCCACGCCGTCCTTCGGCAAGCAGTCGAGCGCCTTCGCGGGCACCGACTCGCGCCACAAGCTGACCGTGGAGCTGAAGGCGAAGGACCCCAACACCGAGGGGCTCACCGCCTTCGTGGACGACACCGCCTCCTATCGCGTGGCCCACAAGCTGGGCACCATGGACACCTCCTATGTGCGCGGGCGCAAGATCGAGCCTACCGTGGGCTACGGTCGCGACGATGCCACCCTGCGCCAGAAGGACACCGTGTTCGCCTACGACGCTGACGAGCGCTCCTCCACGAGCATCTTCAGCTACGAGCCCACCACCACGGCCAACGACATCCCCGACGGCGCCCTGTACGCCGGCGACTACGTGGAGTACACCCTGTTCGTGGGTGCGAACCTGAAGTCGATGCTGCCCTTGCAGCACGTGGATGCCCGCTTTGAAGTGAACCGCGGACAGCGCATCGTCGGTTGGGAGGTGGTGACCGATGAAGTGCCCGGCGCCACCGGCGCCGCCTCCGGGAAAACCCAGCTCAACTTCGTGGGCGCCAACGACAAACTTGGCGTCACGGGCGAGTTCGGCCCGGATGCCCCCGCCATCAACACCGCCAACCCGCCGCTGACCACCGATACGGCCTACTACGACGCCGATGCGAACGCGGCCCGCGTGACCGCGAAGCTGCTGGGCGAGCCCAACGCCGCCGGCGCCGACGTGGTGACCATGGCCTTCGCCCCGGCCTCCACGGATCTGACCCTGCTGGCCCACGACGATATCGTGCTGCCCGACCCGGAGCCCGAGCCCGATCCCGAGCCCGTGGACCCGGAGAACCCGGACGCCGGCGAGACCGAGAACCCCGACGGCACCGATACCGAGAACCCCGACGGCGGCGAGGCTCCGGCCCCGGCGGCCGTGGCCCCCGCGGCTCCGGCCGTGGCCGCCGACGCCCTGGCCCGGGCCGTCCAGCCCGACACGGTGGGGGAGCACTACGACATGAACCGCGCCCTCGTGTTCTCCGTGGGCTCGCCCACCCAGCAGATGATGCCCGGCGAGGGCGTCTACATCCGCGTCATCACCCAGATGACCGACGAGCTGGAGGGCGACGCGGCGACCCGCGACGCCTACAACGCCTCGGAGAACAAGGCCTTCAACAGCAGCAACGGCGACGGGCGGGAGCCCTACGACGCCGAGCGGCCGGCCTACGCCGCCAGCACCGTGCAGGCCGCCTACACCGTGACCGCCGCCCCGCGCCACGGCTTCAGCCAGTACCGCGTGGAGCAGTCCGACAATGTGGGCGAGGACGTGTACAAGTCCGTGGACGACGAGGCCCTCGACCCCATCGACCACCGCCATCCCACCGACGTGACCGCCAACCTCACGGGCCGCGACCAGTACGGCTCGGCCGTGGAGTCCCAGGTGCGCTTCTACAAGAACGGCAACACCGACGGGGCCGGCTCCGGCACCCATGCCCAGGTGGCCGACCTCACCCTCGGCGGCACCGATGCCCAGGGCAACGCCCTGGCCGCCGACCTGCTGACCGCCACGGGCGCCAACCGCGATAAGTACGGCCAGGTGACCACCACGGCCAACACCGCCTACAGCGCCGCCGGCGCTACCGGGGCTACGGCCAGCAAGCGCATGGGCCGCGTTACCGACAACCACCAGAACGACGTGCAGATCACGGCCGCCTACACGGAGAAGTCCACCACGCGCCGCACCACGGCCAACCAGGACGGCAACCCGCTGAAGCTGACCGTGACCAACCTGGCGAACCCCACCTTCCACACGAGCGACATCCGCACTACGGTGCGCTTCACCGAGGGCTTCAACGCCGAGAACCAGCAGCCCACGGGCCGTCAGATCTTCGAGTTCACGGGCCACAACCTGGCCTACCCGGAGACCATGCCCGACAACGAGACCATGATGGATGCGGCCAACAACGTCATGGGCGAGGCCATCAACCCCACCCAGTCCTTCGCCACCACCGAGGGCAACCGCACCGTGGCCGACGGCTCCGCCGTGCGCCCCGACGGCCGCAAGAACATCATGGTGGAGTACTACGTGGCCCTGACCACCCAGGAGGAGATCGACAAGGCCCTGGCCATCAAGGCCGACCCGGCCCTGGGCGGCGAGGAGGCCGTGGAGATCGTCACGAAGAAGACTCCGGCCCAGGTTGATGGGGAGGGCAACGAGACCGCCCCGGCCACCGAGACCATCGAGGGCGCGTGGCTGGCCGAGGATCAGGACCGCGAGGCCCTGCGCAACTACATGGGCGGCTTCACCGCCACCACCGGCGAGTTCGCCGGCCGCACCTTCGCGGGCCAGACCCACTACGTGGACGGCACCGTGAACCGCTTCTCGGGCCTGACCGACAGCACGGGCGCCACCTACGACAACCGCGGCGTGTACAACATCAACCTGTTCCGCGAGGCCCAGGCCATGCGCTGGACCTACTTCGACGTGCCGGCCACAGCCTCGGTGAAGAACGACGACGGCACCTTCACGGCCGACGGCCTGGCTCCCTTCGCCCTGAACGACGTGGAGCTCATGGGCGTGGCCCGCTTCAACGACACTCGCAACCCGCTGGACCTGTGGACCGACATCGCCAACTACTACGAGGGCACCGTGGCCGTGGACGTGGCCTTCAGCCACCGTCACAACGAGGCCACCACCCTGGACTTCCAGAACCCGCTGTACACCGACGACGTCATCCAGGGCGCCACCTTCGGTGATGCGGCCTCCACCAACGTGGAGCACGGCGAGTGGCTCACCCACCAGAACCAGTGGGACGCCATCGACGAGCCCATCCGCGTGTACCGTAAGAGCCCCAACGTGCAGTTCCAGAACCAGGTCTTCCAGACCCAGGAGGAGGCCACGGCGGCCTACAACGAGAACGCCGATCAGAAGAGCGGCTATGTGGCCGGCGAGACCTTCTGGTACCGCGACACCCTTGTGAACGCCAAGCTGGCGGCCGTGGCCACCAAGCCGGTGATGAGCACGGGCGGCTGGGCCTTCAACGGCACGGAGTACTACAGCAACTCCAACTACCACGTGAACAGCGCGACGTCCTCCATGTCGTTCTCCTTCACGGCCTACTCCGACACCAAGGTGTCGTGGCAGTACCGCGTGAGCTCCGAGAGCGCGAGCTACGACTACCTGTACTGGCGCGTGTACCGCAACGGCGCCTTGGTCAGCTCCATGAACGGTGGCAACTACGGCGGCAACACCGGCTGGCAGACCTGGCCGAGCTACAACGTGTCGGCGGGCAACTACGAGGTGTACTTCTACTACCGCAAGGACGGCTCCGTCCATGGCGGCGAGGACCGCGCCTATATCCGCAACATCAACGTGGCCGACGCCATCGACCAGTCCGTGGGGGAGGGGTCTGCTGAAGAGAGGACCAAGCTCCAGGTGCTCAAAACCCACGAGGAGGGCGCTGGCGAGGGCGAGATCTACAACCCGGTGTTCTACGAGCGCATTCCCCTGGACTACCTGCGCCAGGCCTCCCAGTACGCCTACGACGACGCGGCCTCCGTGTCGAGCAACCTGGGCGCCCGCATCACCGAGGAGTACCTCGAGTCCGTGCTGAACGCCAAGGCCGATGACGGCTCGGCTTTGGGCATCGCCTGGTACGATCGCTTCGGCAACGACGTGACCGCCGAGCGCACCCGCGGCCTGAAGCTGAAGGCCACCCTGGTGGGCACCGAGACCGAGGCCCCTGACTACGGCGGCTCCATGAACTACGCCTCCCAGGAGAAGGGCCTGTGCACCAACGGCGGCCTGAACAACCCCTGCCTTGACGGCGGCTCCAACAAGTACACCTGGGGCAAGACCTACAACGATCTGGACCCCCGGGACAAGAATGTGTCCAACCCGACTACGTTCGGCCTGTTCAAGATCGAGTGGGTGGTAGACCCCGAGTATAAGGATGCCACGGGCCGCACCTACATCACCGACCCGGCCGACAGCCGTTTCCTGGACGAGAACGAACTGAATACGGGCTCTCAACTGACCGACGGCTCCGTGCCCGAGCACGGCACCGTGGCCTCCGACGACATGGTGGCCCTGCGCCCGGTGGACCGCCCCGACTACACCTCCGCCGTGGTGGAGGTGGGCGACACCGTGGCCATCGCCTTCCCGGTGCGCGCCGCCGAGGAGAACCTGCCCCAGGTGTACAAGGACCTGGACGCCTCCACCACCACGGCCACCAACGCCGACGGCACGAGCAACACCACGGGCAAGAAGCCGGCCTTCCTGCCCCGCTTGGGCGAGTACTACTTCTCCGGCTACCACCTGCACTGCGGGCACGTGGGCTGCGCCGCCGGCAGCTTCTTCACGAACCCCGGCGTGGGCTCGGCCACCTTCGGCCTGTCCAACGCCGTGACCGGCGTGAACCGCGTGGAGACCCAGAACGTGCTCATGGACATGGACTCCCTGCTCCACGAGGCCGCCTTCACGGCCGACAAGCCCAAGCACGTGGACACCTACGAGATGTTCAACCACGCCTACACCTTCATTCCCGGCACCGACTCCAACGTGAAGCGCCCGAGCGGCGGCTACATCGGCGAGAATGTGGTCACGGCCCCCAATGTGAACGCCTACGACTACGGCTCCTCCGGCTCCAACGGCCAGTTCATGGACGCCGACGTGATGACCCTGCGCGGCGGCAAGGCCAACAACCAGAAGGTGAGCTACCTGCTCACGGGCACCCCCACCACCGGCGACAACCGCGTGGCCGATGCCAAGGGCAGCCTGCCGAACCAGTTCTCCTTCGTGACCCGCGACGCCTGGGACATTAAGGGCAACACCACCACCGGTCTTGTGGCCCGCGACTACTTCGCCTTCGTCACCGCCAGCCGCATCGCCGACGCCCTGAACACCTTCGGCGAGAAGAAGCTCACGGCCAAGAAGCAGAGCACCGTGGACGTGGACCGCGCCCTGGCGAGCCAGGTGTCGGCCACTCCGCTCGTGTGGTCCCAGACGCGCCTGCACATGCAGAAGGCGTGGCTGACCACCACCTCCGAGATGGTGAGCGACTTCGACAGCCGCGTGGGCGCCGCCAACGCCGCCGACGATTACCAGGCCGCTCGCCGCTACAGCGGCAACGTGGCCCAGGATCTGCCGACGGGCCGCCGCTACAACGGCGTGATCCGCGTGACCACCGGCGCTTCGGGCTCGGCTGCCGTCAACACCGATTTCCCCACGGCCGCCGATGTGAACTACACCGACCCGAACAAGAACATCTACGACAACGGCCAGAACAACCTGACCCACTGGCAGCTGACCGTGGATCCGGAGGTGGAATTCGGCCAGTACGAGGACGCCCTGGAATTCGGCCAGACCTTCACGAGCCAGCTGACCGCCTACAACTACGGCGACCGCAACCTGGACGGCGTGGAGTTCACCTACATCATGCCCCGCGGCGTGGAGCCGGTGATCGGGGAGGACGGCACCATCGAGGTGGGCGCCGAGCTGCTGAAGGCCGTGAATGGCTACTCTGCCGGCGGCCGCGCCGTGGACGCCAACGGCCGCCCGAGCACCACCGGCACCCTTGGCAACGACGGCGCCCCCTATGTGGACGAGACCTACGAGGCCATCGATGAGGACCGCATCGAGGTGGAGGTGCTCCAGACCCCCTACAGCGCCTACGCGGGCTACGACGCCCCGGCGGCCATCCAGGATCCGGCCTTCTACCGCGAGGGCAACGTGACCACGGCCGCCACCGACCTGTCCCGGGCCGTGGAGCAGGCCACCTACTCCAGCGTGAGCGCCGCCACCGGCACCGACTCGGTGCCCGGCGCCGGCGACGCGCCCGTGGTGGACACCGCCAAGATGACCGGCGCCGCCTACACCCAGAGCTCCCAGCCCTGGGTGCTGAAGATCACCGTGAAGCAGGATCTCGGCAAGTGGTTCGGCCGCGCCATCGACGGCGGGGCGACGGTGGCTGGCGTGGCCAACGCCACCGACCCCGACCCGGCGAACATGGCCGACTGCTACACCGAGGGCGGCTACAAGCTGCGCGTGAACCTGGCCAGCCACGTCTTCGGCAACAACGAGGACGAGGCCTGGTACGACCGTCTGCTGACCGCCCCGTGGGACGATGCCGAGCACACCGACGAGCCCCAGACGGACGACCCGACCGACGCCGCCACCCCCGGCACCCCCGGCACCGAGGCCGTCTACGAGGCCGTGGCCGACCCGACCGCCGAGACCGGCACCCTGTACGTGCGCGAGGCCGACGGCACCTACCGCGCCGCCACGGCCGCCGACCCCACCGACGGCACCGTGACCTTCTACAAGAAGACCGCCGAGGCCACCGCCGGCACCGAGGGCACCCGTCCCTTCAACGCGAGCGCCTACTACCAGATCTACGACGTGGACGTGTACGAGGGCAACGCCGCCCTGCGCAGCCGCCGCCAGAACGTGCAGCCCTACGGCATGGACTACTCCTGGACCCTCATCGCCAAGGGCCGCCTCGGCGTGCACGCGCCGCTCTACGGCGAGTTCTACGGTTCCCCGAACTTCCCGGCCGTGAACGGGTTCACCACCATGACCAACTCGGTGCTGGCCGACGAGGCCCTGGCCGCCAGCGACGGCCAGCGGGCCCTGGCCGCCATGGGCCTCGTGGTGACCGACGCCGCCCAGGTGAACTACAACGACGCCCTGAAGAAGAACGCCGCCGGCGAGCCCCAGACCCTCTACGCCCAGACCGGCACCCATGCGGTCATGCGCAAGCCGCTCGTGCGCGTGTGGAGCACCGTGAGCGAGTACATGGCCGAAGCCGGCAAGACCTCCAACGCCGTGGAAGCGGTGAACGAGACCTACTATGTGGACACCGAGGCGGACCGCCGCCAGATCAACGTGCACATCGAGAACCGCTACTGGCTGAACGACCAGCCCTACCAGTGGCAGTACAACAACACGGCCAACGTGCACAACGGCACCACCTACAACTCCAAGTACCACAACAACTACGCTGTGGACGGCGGGTCCAAGGGCTCGCTCACCCTGCCCGTGCTGACCGTGGTGCTGCCCTACGGCGTGGCCCCGTACTCCAAGACCACCGGCCAGCCCTACTCCATCAAGGGCGAGAACAAGGGCATGGCGAACTGGACCTTGGCCACCGAGGACTGGGACGTGTCCGCCGTGGTGGGTGCCGATGCCGACAACTACGACAACCTGACGGCTACCCCCGCCCCGGCCGGCGACGCCACGGGGTATCAGACCCTGGCCAGCGTGAACGACAATATGTCGGCGGCCTGGAAGGAAGCCAACTGGGATGCCACCTACGCCTTCGAGCCGGTGACCACCGACACGGGTTCGGTGGAGTGGCGCTACGTCCTGCGGTTCGAGCCCAAGGCCACGGGCTACAACGACGCTCGCGACCTGGTGACCCAGATCGTCTCGGGCGGTCTTGACACCTTCAAGTTCAACGTGCTCACCTACGACGAGCCGAAGATGGGCCTGGACCCGGCCTCCATGACCAAGAGCTACGAGAACATCCGCGCCTTCGTCACCTCCAAGGTGGACGGCGCCAAGCACATCGTGGACGAGGACATCAAGGTGGCCAACGCCGCCGCGGCCGACCGCGTCACCCAGTCCACGGGCATGACCACGGGCAACATCACCCTGGTTGCCGCCAGCGACGTCAACCCCTTCACCCCGGGCGCCGAGGCCCAGCTGGGCCTGTTCGGCGACGGTCATCCCCTGAAGGGCCACCAGAAGAAGCTCACGTGGCTGAAGTACCGCGCCGAGCACTCCAACTGGACCACGGTGAACTCTACCACCTACAACAACATCGCCAAGGCCACCGGCTACTACCTGGCCGACAAGCGCCTCGATGCCACCGAGAGCACCTACTACGAGTACGCGGCCCAGAACGCCTCGGGCAGCGAGTATGCGGCTGTGCCGCGCACCGAGGGCTTCATTCCCGCCAAGTACATCAAGACGGGCGATCCGAAGACCGGCGCCTCCCTGGGCGAGAAGGTGCCCTACAACTACCTGGCCGGCTACAACGGCACCTACACCGAGCGCTACGGCACCATCCGCTCGGCCAACGCCCGGGGCGGCCTGCCCGCCGCGGGCCTGCCGCTCGTGGGCACCGACACCGTGACCAAGGACGCCGCTGGCGAGCCGCTGGCCACGCCGCTGACCCAGGGCAAGGGCCTCACGGTGGGCGACTACGAGTTCGCCGCCAACGCCTACGGCCTGTCGGCGGCCACCACCCTGGCCCTGAACGGCCACCGCGACGTGAACGGCGACGGCACCCTGGTGCCCGACACCGCGGCCACCCATCGCGAGAAGTTCGTGAACCGCCTGGCCGGCGAGGCCCGCGAGCACGGGGACGCCGGCGTGTACTCCACCGTGAAGCTGCGCACCAAGGTGCCCACCTTGAACGCCGCCTACGAGGTGGAGGCCAACCCGAGCGACCGTCCGAGCGACAACAACGAGAACTACGCCAACGACGGCATCCCGGGCACCTCGGCCACGGGCATGGGCGCCGACGAGGACTCCATCATCTCGGTGGACGGCTCCATCATCACCGCCCCGCGCACCTGGTGGGAGGGCGGCATCAAGTTCACCGACCGCGTGCTGCGCGACACCGAGGGCCACGAGCGCATCAAGGTGACCGAGACCGACGACAACGGCGTCATCACCACCGAGATGAGCTCCCGCTACGAAGACGGCACCATGAAGAACTACGCCAAGCGCGTGAAGGACGGCAACGTCGTCACCTTGACGCTGAAGTCCTATGACGAGAACGGCAACGTGGTGTGGTCCCTCAAGAAGACCTTCACCCTGTCGCTGCTGACCGGCGAGCTGGACCAGACCGTGGCCGACCTGTACGCCGGCGACTGCGACGGCGGCGGCAAGCTCGTGCTGACCGAGAACTACAAGCGCACCAAGAAGGTGACCACCAACCCCATTCCCGACACCGACCGCAAGTGGGACGACGCCGCGGGCACGACCTTCTACACCCGCGAGTACGTCTACAGCGTGGCCGAGGCCGGCTACGACGGCACGAAGTACATCCAGCGCCCCGATCCGGCCAACCCGGGCCAGTTCATCTACGTGGCCGTGGCCGACGCCACCGACTACGACCCGTCCGCCGACACAGTGTACAAGCGCGACGAGGTGTACACCGCCGTGCCGCGGGACAAGTACGTCCTGGGCAGCCTGGCCGCGGCGGGCACCCCGCTGTTCGTGGGCGAGGGCGACGCCTTCGTCTCCGTGCGCGTGGCCCCCAAGGCGCCGGTGACCGAGGACGTGGTGGATCCCTACAGCTACTTCGACTACAGCCTGGGGGCGGTGCCGGAGCAGAGCGCTCTGGGCGCCACCTTCTACACCTACAACGACGCCAAGGGCACCTACGAGAAGAAGGACCTGTCCTCGGCCACCCAGCTGGCCTTCTACGCGAGCGACGCGGCTCCCGACATCTTCGTGAAGCAGATCGTGCGCGGCCAGGTCACCTACGTGAACGCCAAGCTGCGTGCCCTGGAAGTGGGCTTCTTCGACGACTACGTGTACACCCTGGAGGGCGATAAGGACTCCACGGGCGCCCTCGTGGAGCACCCGCTGGACGACCTCACCTTCTACGTGCGCACCGAGACCCAGGTGCCCAACCCCGATTACACCCCGCCCACCGAGGGCGAGGACGGCGACAAGGGCGAGGGCGACAAGGGCGACGGTTCGGGCGACGGCTCCGGTGACGGCTCCGGCGAGGGCGGCGACGGCTCTGGCGACGGCGACGGCAAGCCGACCGACCCGGAGAAGCCCGAGGTGCCCGAGTTCATCACCCAGGTCAGCTACGATGCCGTGACCCTGAACTCCACCAACCTCGACCAGTACACCGGCCCGGGCGCCCCGCAGCTGTACAAGCACACGGGCTCCGGCACCGCCGAGACCGACTACACCAAGGCCACTATCTTCAAGAAGAACGTGGACCCGCGCACCAAGTACGTCTACACCACCGCTGGCCTCGGCCGCCTGGTCAAGATCGGCGACAACTACTACCTCTACACCGAGGTGGAGAAGAACAAGCTGGACAGCACCGGCAAGCCGCTCGTGGACGCGGACAAGAATCCCGTGAAGGAGCGCTACGCCCACTACGTGGCCCAGGTGAAGGCGCCCGACGGGGCGACCATCACCGCCGACGAGGGCCGTTTCACGGCCGTGGGGGAGACCTTCTACACCTTCAGCGATCCTGACCCGAGCAGCACCGACGGCACCGAGGGCACGTGGAACGTCGTGCGCGACGGCGTGGTGGTCACCGAGAAGTCGGTCCGCCACGACCTGGTGCCCGGCACCGACAAGCTCGGCGACTACATGGAGGCCGAGGCCAACCAGCTCTACATCGAGGTGAAGTCCCCGGCGTCCGACTCCAACGAGGGCCCCTCCATCTACCTGCCCGTGGAGATCATCCGCGTGAAGGACGAGGAGCCGCCGAAGGCCCCCGACGCCTACGACGAGTTCGAGTACAGCCGCAACGAGACCGTGGACGACATCCGCACCACCCAGACGCGCAACGTGATCTTCCACATCCCGCTGAAGGACCCGAGCATTCCCTACAAGACCAACGATGCGGGCGAGTGGATGCTGCGCGAGAAGGGGACCGACATCCTGACGAGCGATGTGTCCACCCCGGTGGACTACAACGCCGACGGCACCCCGAACCTGGGCACTTACGACCCGGAGGTGTGGGAGATCATCCCCTACACCTTCAACAACTACCGCGTGGACGGCCGTACCCTGGCTTGGGTGGCCACGGGCGACAACGACCCGTACTTCCACCACAACGAGATTCAGTACGATCCGGCCTTCCTGGAATCCTTCGGCATGGACAACAACTGGATCGAGCACGACACCCTGTTCTTGCCCTCGGGCGAGAACGACGCCTGGCAGTACAACGAGCACCCCTGGTTCGCGGCCACCATCACCAACTCCGCGGACAAGCTGGAGCCTGAGGACTACACCGACATCGTGGAGGCCCAGGGCAACCTGAAGCACGCGAAGCTCGTGTACGCCCTGCACCTGCCGAGCCAGGTGACCTTCTACGACGACCGCATGCTCACCGACGACAAGGAGCTGGCCGGCTGGGACGGCACCACCTCCACCGACAGCAACTATAAGTGGATCGGCGACTACGAGAACGACGAGTACGCCTTCTACGTGGAGCGCACCTATCGCGACCGCCACGCCGACGTGGCCAACCCGGCCGCCGGCGACTACGTGGTGGACGCCGCCGCCCACAAGATCGAGCGCTGGGTGACCGTGGCCGAGAACAACGGCAACGAGAGCAAGGGCACCCTCAAGACCACGGCCGATGCCGCGGCCGGCGAGACCGTGCGGGCCGCCGACGGCACCCCGGCCATGGTCGACGACGGCACCGGCACCCTGGTGCCCAAGACCGTGGCCGACACCGAGGCCGGCGAGTACGTGGCCAACGCCGCGGGCGACAAGCTCGTGGCCAAGACCTGGGCCGACAAGACCCTGGGCGAGGGCGTCATGCGCATCGAGCGCCTCACTCCCAAGCAGCTTCTGGCCGAGGGCTGGACCGTGAAGGTGACCTACCAGCCCAACTACGGCGACGACACCTTCGCCACCACCGGCCCCACGGCCGGCCGCGGCGGCGCCGACAACGCCCACTACGGCAAGGCCGACCTGGACGACCCGACCGACACCCTGGCGAGCCGCAACCTCGTCCACGACCTCCTGGCCGGCGAGTCCGAGGAGAACCAGGGCGTGGGCGCGCTGACCACCCTGAAGGACCACTCCCACGACCGCGAGGTGGTCGTGTTCGAGCTGGCCGCCCCCGACGACGCCACCGACAACGAGTTCGCCGAGTTCGACAGCTTGCTGAACGCCTTCTACGCCGGCGCCCACGCCGACGGCTACCTGGGCTACGGCGACGCCATCACCGTGAAGGTGAAGACGCGCCTGGACAACCTGGGCGATGTGGAGTCGGCCATGGACGACAGCCTCTACGAGGACGGCAACCTGGTCAGCTTCAAGAAGCAGATGGAGACCGTGGCCTCCTGGGACGGCGACGACTCCCAGTTCTACGCCACGGCCCACGAGACCAAGCTGAACTGGCTGTCCGACGACCCGGAGGACGGCGCCTGGGACCACATCTACGGCGACGACTTCGACGGTGACAAGGTGACCGGCGGCGAGAACACCGGCTTCGGCAAGGACGAGAACGGCGACCCCATCGATCCCGGCAACGCCGGCGGCTCGGCGGCCACCAAGCCCAAGCTGGAGGACGACCAGATCAAGACCCTCATCGGCACGTCGTTCCACGGCCAGTCGGTGAACCGCTTCTTCCGCGCCGGCAAGAAGGCCGAGGACAACCAGTACGAGAACATCAACTACGACCGCGACAAGGACCTCGACGACCTGTACGTGACCGCCACCTCCGGTTGGTTCCACGTGCGCAAGCCCAGCGTGTCGGTGCGCTCCGACACCGAGAAGCTGCGCAGCCTCATCTACAACTCCGACATGGGCGTCTACACCGGCCAGGACGTGCAGCTGCGCGGCTCCAACGGGTTCTACCTGACCCAGGCCGTGAACACCGGCGGCGCCGTGAACAGCTTCGTGGTGGATTGGCAGGTGCCCTTCTGGGCCACCGCCGGCGCCACAGTCAACGACAATGCCATGACCGTGAACAACGCGCCCTTCGAGTCCACCGCCTACGCTGTGGGTCGCCTGAGCTCGGTGTTCGAGCGCGTGTCCACGGGCGTGTGGGAGGTCCCCGGGGCCCTCTACACCGACACCGGTGATGAAAAGGGCACGCCCCTGGCCGCCAACGAGGCCGGCGCCCTGCCCGCCAACGAGGCCGCCGAGACCGAGAGCCAGCTGCGCCTGTTCATGTTCGCCCGCATCGTGTCTACCGACCGTGCCGAGCGCGTGAACGCCTACAACGAGCAGAACGGCCCCACCTACACCGACCATGAGAACTTCGCCCTGCCCGGCAGCGATGCCGACCGCGACTACTGGTACGGCGAAGACGAGATCGACGAGGTGTTCGGCGACTCCACCGACTACAACACCGCCGACGAGCAGCGCTGGATCCAGATCGGCGAGCCGGGCGGCTACGCCATCTCCGACAAGGAGAACGTCACCATCGACGACAGCTTCCTCGACAAGTACGAGGGCTGCCAGGTGCGCCAGATCCGCTGGGTGGTGAAGGCCGTGCCCACCACCGACGAGAAGGGCAACGCCATCACCCCGCGCGTCGACGACGACCGCCTGTCCCACGAGGTGGCCGTGCCCCACGGCTTCCGCCTCGACGTGGACGCCGTGCCCGATTCCGACGAGAAGCTCTACGACCAGAACGGCAAGGAGATCGTCACCGCCGGCAAGCAAGAGGCCGACGAGTTCGACCCGCTGCGCCTGAACGCCGGCTGGGGCTACAAGAAGAACAACCACGGCCAGGTGCAGATCCTGGACGCGGCGGGCAACTACTACCCGGACACCACCGTGGCCCTGCCCTCCGGCATCACCGACAACGCCCCCATGGTGGACTTCGCCACGTCGCTTCTGAACACGCCCACCGTGGGCCAGGCCTCCCAGAACCCGCCCGACAACGAGGCCCCCTCGGCCGAGGCCGACCCGTCGGTGCACGTGAACCACTTCGTCTCGGCGGTGCCGCGCTACGACGACACCAAGAGCGTGGAGACCGAGCGCAGCCGCGCCGGCTTCATCCGCACGCCCGAGTCGCCGGTGCTGGCCCTCGAGATCATCCAGGGCTACTTCTCCGGCTCCGGCACCACCGGCTACAAGTGGGTCACCGGCGCCTCCACCATCGACAAGGGCTCCTCGCGCATGATGCGCTACAAGATCATCCTGTCCAACCTCTCCGACGAGCAGATGGCCGCCCTGAACTACAAGGGCTACGAGCAGGACTACTGCGCCAACCCGCAGATCTCCCAGATCCTGCCCTACGTGGAGGGCTTCGGCGCCGCCCAGGACATGACCGACGACAAGCTGCAGTACGTGGCCTACGACGACCTGTACACCACCAAGACGGTGACCAATCCCGACGGCTCCACCACCACCGAGACCGTGCCCACCCCGGCCTACAACTACTTCGACTGGGACTTCGTGTCCACCAAGGTGGGCAACAAGCCCCATCCCAACCTGGACGCGAAGCAGCCCATCTGGACCTACTACGTGGCCGACATGACCGACTACCTCGAGGTGGGCGACGTGGTGCGCTCCAACTCCTCCTCGGCGCCGCGCATGAACGACCCCGGCCCCATCAACAGCAAGGGCTCGGCCTTCCTCATGGCCGATAAGGCCGCCGGCGTGGACGCGGGCTCCAATTTCAACCGCAAGATGTTCAACTGGCGCTTCAGCGGCCAGAAGTCCATCAAGGACGTGGAGGACGAGAACGGCAACGTGACCCAGGTCACCGAGTACGACCGCGGCATCCTGTCCCCGGGCCAGGGCATCGTCATCGAGCTCATCATGCCGGTGCAGAAGGAATCCTCCGACTTGCTGTCGGAAGACCTGCTGACCACCTCCGGCTACGGCTACAAGCCGGGCTCCTTCATGCCCTACACGCCGGCCACCTCCGATAACGACGGCTCCACCCGCGGCCTGGTGTCCGACACCCGCGACGTGAACCTGGACGGCCAGACCTCGCAGTCCATGGTCATGATGCAGCTGAAGGCCCTGGAGTTCACCGGCGAGCAGAACCTGTCCAACACCAAGACGGCCTCCACCCAGATGGAGGACTTGGCCACCTACGCCTCCAACGGCGCGGCCGCCGTGCCCGAGGGCACCACCTACAGCTACTACACCAGTGCTGTGAACCCCGAGGCCGACGAGTCGAAGGCCCGCAACTTCAACAACATCGCGCTCTACGACATCCTGCCGTTCGAGGGCGACTATCAGATCTGGACGAACAACAACGCCGAGCCCATCGCCCGCGGCTCCCAGTGGTCCGGCTGGCTGAAGGACCTGGACTCCATTAAGGTGAAGCGGTTCTCCGCCGCCGATTCCACCATGCCCGCCGACGGCATCACCCTCACCGACGGCGTGGACATGGACATCTGGGTCGGCCCCTACGAGGAGGATCCGACCACGGGCCGCATCAGCCTGGCCGATCCCTCCGACCTGTTCTGGATGTACATGTACGGCGACAAGGTCGTCTACGGGCCGAACTACGGCTCCTTCGAGGACGGCAAGGACCCCGACGACCTGGAGCAGTGGACCGACAGCTCCTACTACGAGTTCGAGAAGGTGCGCCTCGGCGAGTACGACGAGGTGACCGGCAACCTCATCACCGACGCCGACACCATGAAGCGCCGCTACAAGCTCGTGAAGCTGGCCGACCTGAAGGACTACGTGGAGGAGTACCCCGAGGAGAAGGAGGAGCTGACCCGGGGCCTCGTGGCCATCTGGGCCCAGCCGAAGATCGACACCTTCATCCCGCGCAAGGGCTACCTGCGCCTCGTCTACGACCTGAAGGCCCCGCTGAACCTGCCCAAGTTCCTGGGCACCAAGACGGGCGACCCGGCCGTTGACCTGCAGGCCGAGGTGAAGCAGGAGGAGTACGACAAGTACACCGAGGACCAGAAGGCCCTCTACAACAAGCGTCGTGCCCGCGCCGCCGAGCTGCGCTCCGCCGTGCAGTGGAACACCTTCTACTGCCGCGTGAACATCAACGACTCCGGCGACATCTCCGGCGCCTACCACGTGGAGGACGTGCGCGCCGGCACCTTCGTGGACGCCCCGGACAACCGCGGCTACATCGGCGACTACGTGTGGCTCGACTCCGACTGGTCCGGCACCCCCGAGGACGACGTGCTGGATATGAACTGCAACGAGGCCGAGAAGGACGCCGACGGCAACGTGCTGAACTCCGCCTACCGGACCTCGCTCAACGGCCGCAAGCTGCTGCGCGGCGTGGTGGTGGACCCGGCGACCGGCAAGCCCGAGTACAAGACCGTGCGCGAGCCGGCCATCGACCGCGACGGCAACCCGGTGGTCGACAAGGACGGCAACCCGGTGTACTACGAGAAGCAGATGCTCAAGCGCTTCGACAACACCGTCGACGAGAAGACGGGGGAGAGCCGCCTGAAGGACCTGGACTACGACCTGGAGAAGGAAGACCCGGGCATCAACGACGTCAAGGTGGAGCTCTTGAACGAGTACGGCAACCCCGTCAACCGCGACGGCGAGGTGTCGGTGCTCGTGAACAACGACAAGACCGGCCGCCAGGACCGCTGGGTCCGCTGCGACGACCGCACCGGCAAGCCGGAGTTCGACGCCTGGGGCAACTATATCTCCGCCGACTCGGGCGCGCCCTACGTCTACTACACCGAGACCGACTACTACGGCAACCCGGGCTACTACGTGTTCAGTAACCTGGAGCCGGGCAAGTACCGCCTGCGCTACACCTTCCCTGAGGAGTACTACAACTTCTCGCCCACCCAGAAGTCCATCGGCGAGACGGACATCTACGCCAACGCCGAGGACAAGGACCTCACCGTGGAGCGCATCGAGGCCGACCATGCCAACGGCGTGGACGCGGCGCTCGTGGTGACCACCTCCACCATCGAGGTGGAGCCCGTGGCCTACGACCAGGCCAACGCCGGCACCAATGCCTACGACAAGGCCGTGCACGAGGCCTACGACAAGAAGGCCACCTCCATGAAGCTCGGCATCGCCCAGGGCATCACCTTCGAGGGCGTCACCTACCGCGACGACATCCTGGCCGACGGCACGCCGGAGGAGGACATCCAGATCAACTCCCTGCTGGATTCCGTGGGCGTGGGCACCGGCACCACCGAGGAGCAGATGGCCGGCGCCGACGCCAAGCCCGAGAAGCGCCTCGAGGGCATCCGCGTGAACGTCTACGAGTACGACAAGGCGAAGGGATCCATCTCCTCCACCCTGGCCACCGATGCCGACGGCAACGCCGCCACCATCGTGACCGACGACACCGGCTTCTTCCGCTTCCGCCTGAAGGCCGGCAAGACCTACATCATCAAGACCTCCGAGACCGTGGCCAACCGCCTCATCAAGCCCACGCTGAACACCTGGAGCAACGATGCGACGGCCTACCAGCGCGACGGCTTCTACTACCACGACTCCGACGTGCTCGTGGCTGACAACGACCTGCGCTACGTGTCCGGCTCCGCCCGCACCTACCCGCTCACGGCCGCCCTGCCCTTGGACGAGGACGGCAAGGTGATCTACCAGGATCCTGCCAACAAGTGGCTCGGCTACGAGCGCCAGGACAAGCTGGCCCTGGGCTACGTGGACGGCACCAAGGGCTACCTGGGCAACAACGTGTGGAACGACGCCAACTACGACGGCGTGCAGCAGGCCGACGAGGACGGCGTGGGCCAGGGCCGCGACAACGGCGGCGTGAAGGTGAAGCTGGAGACCTGGTACTACGGCCCGGCCGAGACCCGCATGGAGTACGTCCAGAAGAAGGACTCCAACGGCAACCCGCTGTGGAAGACCAACGCCGCCGGCGTGCCGGTGATCGACCCCGACACCGGCGAGAAGACCCCGGTCATGGAGTGGACCATGACCGACGAGGGCGAGTTCCGCTGGCAGCTGTACCCCGGTGACGAGCTGCGCGAGGCCTACACGGGCGACGCGGCCGCGGCGGGCACCTACCTGTTCCGCGACGTGTCCTCCTACGTGGTGGACCCGCGCGACACCCGCAACCTGGACAGCGACTACAAGACCAAGCGCCTGGCCGGCTACCGCCTGCGCATCGATCAGGAGGACCTGAACGCGCTCGATGAGGACTACGCCATCACCGTGCGCAACGCTTTCATGACCGATAACACGGGCAACCGCGGCCAGTCGGTGGACTCCGACTCCGACCTCATGACCAAGCCCGTGGCCACCGGCGTGCTGCGCCAGGCCAACGACGTGGCCTCCGGTTACACCGACGGCACCGACTACTACATCAAGAACGGCTCGGTCTTCGAGCCCATGCCCGCCGGCACCGACCCGGCCGTGACCCGCTACGTGAAGGTGGCCAACGGCAACGCCGCCGGCGACGACATCTACGTGGCCGTGACCGACGCGCCCTTCGCCCCGGGCGCCGTGGAGGAGGGCGACGGCGAGGCGGAGGAGCCCGGCGAGGGCTTCAGCGGCACCCAGAGCGCCGACGGCACCAACTCCGAGGACGCCACGACCCTGACCTACTACCTGAACGAGCAGCGGGACGAGGGCTGGACGCCGGAGCCCGGCTCCTTTGCCGACGGCTACATCGTGCTCGCCTCCATCGGCCAGCACTCCGCCACCGGCACGCTCATCGACCGCGTGACCGGCGCGCCTTTGGCCGACTCGCCGGAGCTGGCGCCGTTCACCGAGCTGAACGAGAACACCCCGGTGGAGGTCGCCTACACCACGGTGTACCGCAACGAGACCGACGCCACCCAGCAGATCACCATCACCGATCCCTACCCGACGGGCAAGGGCCTCACGGCCGGGACCGACGTGGTCTGCGTGGACGCCGTCTGCGACAAGGCCGGCGTGCCCGTGAACATGAACGCCACCGACGACGAGGGCAACCCCGTGGTGCGCTTCGGCACCGACGACGTGGACGGCTCCGGCGCCTACACCGGCCGCATCAAGCTGGCTCCGGGCGAGTCCGTGACCGTGACGGCCACCTACCGCTTCCGCACCGTGAAGACCGTGGTGCACGCCGCCACCGTGGGCGGCACCGAGGACGGCGAGGTGGAGACCAACACCGTGGCCCACAAGGTCAAGCGCGATCTGGAGGCCCTGCGTCCGGTGCTGCCGCTGTACCAGAGCTCCATGCTGCGCGACGGCGACAAGGTGACCTACGACGAGAACGGCCAGGAGACCGAGCGCGTGGCCCCCACCATCGCCACTGGCGACTACGTGACGGGCAAGAGCTTCGCCCAGGCCACGGCGGCCATTGAGGCCGACGGCCTTTCCGTGGGCCGCGTCATCTTCAAGACCGAGCTTACGGGCAGCGCGCTGCCGGGCACGGTGATCGGCCAGGTGCCGGTGGCCGGCCTGCTGAAGCACGAGGGCTCCCCGGTGAACCTCATCGTGGCCGGCCCCCGCGACGCGGCCATGAACGTGCTCGGCGCCACCTGGGCCGACAACGGCCTGGAGAGCTCCGACAACGAGGTCTACGGCCAGGAGAAGATCGACGAGGACAAGATCGCCACGGGCCTGTACCTGCCCCTGCTCACCCTGGGCGGCAAGGCCGTGAACCGCTACGAGTCCACCGAGGCCGTGGAAGAGGCCCTGAACGACCTGTGGAAGGCCGCCCAGGATCTGAAGAAGGAGATCCCGGCCACCCCGAAGACGCCGCCCACGCCCGAGGAGCTCTCCCGCGCCAACGAGAAGTACAACGAGGAGAACTTCTACGACGCCATCAAGGTGGTGGATCCGAACAACCCGACCGACGATGAGCGCAAGCGCGCCCGGGAGGCCGCCGACAAGGCCTGGTCCACCGACTGGGAAAACTTCCTCACCACGTGGAACAAGACCCTCGGCTTCGTCTACGCCGACGCCAACGGCGAGCTCATCACCTACAAGGTGAACACCGAGGCCACCAACGTGTTCACCCAGCCCTACAACAAGCACGGCATCGTCATCCAGGGCGAGACCGAGCAGGACGAGTGGCTCGTGTACTGCGCCGCCTACGAGGGCGACGACACCTACCTCTACGGCCTGTGCGACAAGGGCACCACGGTGACCACCGGCACGCTTTCCAAGGAGGAGTTCCCCGGCTACAAGGCCATCTACGACCACCTCAAGGCAGACTTCGACGAGAAGACCGCCCGCTACGAGGAGGCCCTGGCCATCTACAATACCCTGAACGACGAGTACGCCACCTACAAGGGCAAGTACAAGACCTACCTGGCCGAGAAGCTGGAGTACGAGTCCGAGGAGGACTACGGCAACGGTAAGATGCTCTTCGGCGACGTGAACACCGTCTACGACTTGGGCGACGCGGCCCGTCTGTACAACTGGGACGCCGGTCTGGTCATGGTGCCGCGCTCCAGCATCTCCGGCAAGGTGTGGGACGACTCGTTCTACGAGACCGACGAGAACGCCCACGACGCCGCAGCCCGCGCCAAAGCCTACAACGGCATCCAGGACGACGGGGAGCCGGGCCTGGCCGACCAGGCCGTGTACCTGACCCAGTGGTACTACCTGCCCTACGCCGACCTGAACGGCAACCAGGCCGCCGACGGCAACGCCGACGCCTTCCGCTTCACGGTGAACGCCGAGCTGGCCGAGCTGGCCGCCAAGGAATCGCTCTCCGAGGAGGACACGGCCCGCGTGGCCGAGCTGGCCGAGGAGGCCGGCGTGCCCGCCGAGGCCCTGGAGGCCGGCGACTTCGAGCCCGCCTCCGACGGCTCCGGCTTCTGGGTGCGCAACCTCGCCTTCGGCACCGACAAGATGACGAGCCGCACCGTGAAGGTGCCGGTCATCGACCCGGTCACCGGCGAGCAGGCCACCGACCCGGTCACCGGCCTGCCGGCCGAGGAAGACCAGGTGAACCCCCGCTCCACCGATGCGTGGAACGTGGAGGGCAAGCGCGGCGTCATCGCCGTGAAGACGGCCGACGCGCGCCACTACACCGAGACCGTCACCGAGGGCACCGGCGACGACGCCGTGGACGTGGAGGTGGACCGCGTGGACGAGAGCACCCGCGGCGTGTACACCTTCGACAACCTGCCCGCGGCCTACACCGCCCCCGATGGCGGCCACTACCTGGCCAGCTACCGCGTGGAGGTGGGCGAGCGCCTGTTCACCACCGGCGACGAGACCGTCACGGCCGACGACGAGCAGTGGCTGCTCACCCGCTACCACAAGACCCTGCCCGGCGCCGACGGTTCCGACCCGACCGCGGCCTACGACGTGGATTCCGACGCCGAGGGTACCCTGGGCAAGAACGGCGGCATCGCCATCACGGCCCAGGACGAGGTGCTGACCCTGGACGGCGGCGCCCATGCCGGCGTGCGGTCCCATTCCGGCCACATCATTCTGGCCGGCGAGGCCGAGAGCGTGAAGTACTCCAACATCGATCCGGACACGGCAGCCCGCGACCTGCAGGCCTCCAAGGTGACCGTGCCTTTGGCCGACGTCATCAACAAGACCGTCGACGGCACCCCGGGCGACGATGCCTACGTCATGGCCGACGGCACGAAGGTGCTCGTGCCCACCGACCGCTACCTCACCTACGACTGGCTGACCTACCGCACCCTGAAGAACGACGACGGCACCGACGTCATCGACCCGGCCACGGGCCTGCCCAAGAAGATGGTGCGCGGCGGCGACGCCGGCGAGATCAAGCCGCCCACGCAGAAGATCACCGGCGTGGTGTTCAACGACGCCGACAACGACGGCATCAACGGCACCGTGAACGCCGGCGAGGGCGATGAGGCCGCCGACGCCCCGGTGAAGGGCGCCCAGCTGACCCTGGAGCGCTTCTACACCCTGGCCGAGGACCTCGGCACCGACGAGGCCGTGGTGGCCGGTAACGGCTGGCACGCCGATCCCACCTGGTCCACCGCCGAGGCCCAGGCCGTCTACGAGGCCGACCGCACCCAGGGCCTGGCCGGCGACAACCACTACGGCGCCTGGGAGGCTCCGGAGGTTGGGGAGGACGAGACCTGGTACCGTGAGGTGACCGATCCCACCGACGGCACCGTGAGCTACGCCGCCTACAGCGAGGCCGATCTGGCGGCCCTCTTCCCGGCCCCCATGACCACCGCCGAGGTGTACCGCCAGGTGGTGGCCCCGGCCGTGGGCGTGAAGGGCGTCTACGAGAAGGTGCTGCTCATGCAGTACGCCAACGGCGTCATCTGCCCGAAGATGGAGGTGGAGACCTACTACAAGGAGACCGCCGGCACCTACGAGGCCTACGACGAGGCCGAGCTGGCCGCCCTGTTCACCGATAAGGTGACCGAGGTGCACGCTTTCGCCTGCGTGGCCGATGCCGAGGTGGACGAGAACGGCGACGAGACCAAGCCCGCCGAGTACGCGCCGGTGACCCTGGTGCTGAACGAGTACGGCATCCCCGTGCCCGTGAAGTCCGAGGTGGACGGCACCCACAACGCCATCACCCTGGCCGACGGCTCCTACGAGTTCACCAACTTGAAGACCCAGGGCTGGCTGCCGTTCAAGGACGGCGTGGCCGTGGCTGACGGCACCGAGGGCGCCGAGCCCAAGCTCGTGGTGTTCGGCTACCGGGTGCGCCTGACCGAGGCCGACTGGTGGAACCGCTACTGGGGCACGGCCAAGTACCTCCAGGGTTCCTCCTACGCTGCCGATGCCGAGGACTGGAAGGTCGACTCCGACCTGGTCCACGCCGACGGCTACCTCATGAGCGGCACCGCCGCCGAGGGCGATTCGTCTGAGTACACCGTGCTGCTGGACGTGAAGGCCGGCGATTCGCCGTCGGTGAACCTGCGCCGCGCCCTGAACCCCGACAACCCGAACCAGAACAGCCATGACCGCTACGGCGAGAACGACCGTTACGACGGCGACCCGGTGGAGTGGGTGTACACCACCAACGCCGCCGCGGCCGTGGCCGGCGGTGCCGCGACGGCCGCCGAGGCCGCCGACGGTGACGGCGCGGGCAAGTTCCGCCCCGTGCTCGCCTTCGACCTGGCCCGCGGCGCCGACCGCGCCGGCAACGACGCCGGCCTGCGCGTGCCCGTGCAGCAGAAGATCGGCGGCCGGGTGTTCCACGATGCCGGCTACGACGGCACCCTGGCCCGCACCCGCCAGATGAACACGCTGGCCTCTTCCGAGGCGCCCCTTGTGGCCGCCGAGGCCGATGGCGAGGGCGAGGATGCCGACGGCGACGATACCGCCCCGACCGGTGATTTGGGCCTGGCCGGCAAGCGCGTCATCCTGAAGCAGTGGTACTGGGCCCCCGTGACCCGCACGGTGTACAAGAACGCCGCCGGCGAGGTCATCGACGCGGCCGATGCCTTTGTGGACGAGGATCAGACCACCCTGGCCGACGGCGTGACCGCCGAGGCCGTGACTGCCAACGAGTGGGTTCTGAACGGGAACTTCGGCAACGACGGCTACACCGTGGCCGAGGGTTCCGTGACCTACCGCACCGAGACGATCACCCGTCCCGACGGCTCCACCGAGGACGTGTCCGTGGTGGATACCACGACCGACGAGGCCTACGCCGAGGGGCTCACCACCATCATCCCGAACGCCACCTACCTGGAGGGCGTGGGCGTGACCGTGCTCACCGACGGCGATAGCGCCGCCGACGACGGCAGCACCCTCACCGTGGCCGGCGACTACCTGTTCGACCGCCTGCCCACCCGCTTCGTGGCCGCCCGCCACGGCGACATCATGAGCGAGCCGGAGGACGAGGACGACCAGCCCGTGGTCGTGGACCCGAGCAACCTGGCCGTGCCCGCCGGCGAGTACCTGGCCGGCTACACCGTGGAGGTGCTCGGCGGCCCGGTGGATACCGCCAACGCCGAGGCCATCCCGGGCCTGCCCGCCACGCTGCTCCAGCGGACCGTTCCCGGCGTGGACGACACCATGAACTCCAAGGCCGTGAGCGCGCTGGCGGCCAAGGGCTCCAGCGATCAGAACTTCGCCGACTACACCGACGGCAACTACCCCGTGCGCATGAACGAGCTCACGGTGCAGGTCACCGACGGCGCCGGGGCCACGGTGAAGGCCAGCCTGGACGGCAAGATCGTCCTGGCCACCCAGGCCGAGGCCCAGCCGACCGCCGGCGATGGCGAGCCCACCCGCGACGCCGCCTCCGGCGCCCGCGCCGATGCGGCCGCCGCCACGTCCCGCGGCACTCAGCCCCAGTACTACGTGAACGAGACCCGCGAGGCTGAGGCCGCCGGCTCTGCCGCCGGGGCCGCCGTGGCCGCCCGCGACGAGGCCGGCCAGCCGGCCGACCAGACCGTCATCTACGACTGGTCCTGCGGCCGCGACGAGACCCGCATGCACGCCGGCTTCGGCGAGTACGGCTACACCGCCATCACCGGCAAGGTGTGGCGCGACCACAACTTCGACGGCATCCTGAACGTCGGCGAGGAGCCGGTGCCCGGCCAGAAGCTGTCCATCACCCAGTGGTTCTACGTGGACGATGCGGCCCTCATCGAGGCCCTGGCCGCCGATCCCGAGAACTTCACCGTGGACCGCATCGACAACGTCATCACCCGCAACCCCGACAAGACCCCGAACGAGACCGTGAAGGCCGCGTGGGTGCACGTGAAGACCGCCGCCGAGAAGCAGGCCGCCTACGACGCCGAGATGAACGAGGCCGGTGCCTCCACCATCGACGTGGCCGATGTGCGCACGAGCTTCTCCCGTCCCGATTCCGTGACCGACGCCGCGGCCGGCGCCTACGCCTTCGAGCAGCTCCCGAGCTTCGTGTACCTGGGCGGCAGCTTCACCGCGGCCACCGAGGGCGACGAGAACACCCCGGGCACGCCGGCCGCCAACGACCTGTACGTGCTCCAGCCCAACGACACCGACCTGACCGGTGCCCTGGAGGCCAACGAGGTGGCCCTGGACAAGCTGTACCTGGCCTCCTACCGCATCACCCTGGCCGAGGTGGCCCCCGACTTCAGCCTGACCACGCCGCACGTGGGCGTGAACGTGGGCGACAAGACCCTGGGCGACATGGCCGCCATCACCGTGCCCGGCCTGGAGGGCTCCGACTCCGACGCCCTGCGCCCCGATCCCGAGGGCGACCGCGTCATCCAGATCGTCGACGAGTACTTCGACAACTCCTGGAATGGCGAGGGCACCTTCGACGAGTACGACAAGAACACCGAGGACAACTACAACCAGGACGACCGCGACGAGGCCGACGAGAACAAGAACAACGCCAGCTTCTGGCGCACCGACGGCTACGTCATCGTGGCCGCCCGCGGCGCCGACGGCAACCCCTACAACGACGCCGGCACCGAGCGCGACGAGGCCAGCTACCAGTACGAGCAGATCTACAACGGCGTGCGCTACGACGTGCCGCGCCCGCTGTTCGCCCAGCGCGGGGGACACGCGGGCCTCGTGAAGATCCCGCGCACGAGCCTCACGGGCCGCGTGTGGGACGACACGGGCATCTACAACGCCGACGGCACCTACGACGTGTCCACCGGCTACAACGGCGTGCAGGACGCCGGCGAGCGCGGCCTGGCCGACCAGACCGTCTACCTCACCCAGTGGTACTGGGCGCCGGCCGGTTCCACCGCCTTCGCCGCCATCGCCGACACCGAGGCCGACTTCGTGGCCGCCGACGGCACCGTCACCTCCGTGGCCGCCGCCGACGCCGCCGACTTCGCCCCCGGCACCGACTGCGTGGGCGCCTGGGTGCGCAACAGCCTCTTCGGCGCCGACACCTACACCTCCAACAAGTACGGCGCCCGCGCCGACGGCGAGCCCGTGGAGCCCATCATCTACGACGGCAACGCCGCCGCCCAGACGCCTCTGGCGAGGGTGAACGGGGTGGAGGGCGCCCTGGCGGCCACCACCAACGAGGACGGCCAGTGGCTGGCCGAGAACCTGCCCACGGTGTTCGTGAGCGACGACGACCAGTACTACCTGGCCGCCTATCGCACCGAGCTGGCCGATCTGTACCGCGAGCCGGCCGGCAACGCCGCCGACGGCACCGACAACCAGTGGGTGCTCACCCGCTACCATCACAACGGCGACGGCGCCGAGCTGTCCTCGGTGAACGGCACGGCTTCCGTGACCGACGACTCCGACGTGGCCGCCGACCTGTCCGTGACCGAGCGCACCGGCATCGCCGGGGGCATGGTCATCGCCGGGCGTCTGGACGCCGCCACCTGCGGCCTGGCCTCCGAGGGCACCGCCGTGGACGGCACGGCCACGGCCCGCACCACCCGCGGCTTCAAGGGCCAGACCATCCTGGCCTGGGCCGCCCAGGATACGACCACCAACGAGGCGGGCGAGTACACCCACGCTAACGCCAACGCCTTCGTGGCGCTGCCCGCCGGGGCCGGCATGGGCACGGGCGCCGAGGTGTACGACTGGATCATGGATCCCGAGACCGCCACGGTGACCGATCCCGACACGAACGTGACCACCGAGACCGTGGTTCCCGTGGAGGCCGGCGATGTGGGCGAGACCCAGGCCCCGCGCCAGACCATTAGCGGTCTCATCTGGAACGACACCGACAACGACGGCATCTACGACGGCCCGGCCGCCGACGGCAGCACCGCCGGCGAGCCCGGCGAGGCCGACCGCGCCCTGGCCCTGGAGCGCTACGCCATCACCGCCGTGCAGCAGGCCGACGGCTCCTTCGCCGTGGCCGACGGTGCCGCGTGGGAGCGCGACCTCACCTGGGCCGACCAGGCCGCATGGGATGCCTACGACGCCGACCCGACCACAGGCCTCGGCACCCGCGGCACCACCACCGACGCTGACGGCCGCTACGAGTTCTCCGACCTTCCGAGCCACCGCTACAACCCGGCCCGGAAGGTGGAGACTCCCTTCACCGATCCCGATACCGGCGAGGAGAGCGTGCAGGTCACGGTCATTCCCGCCTCGGTGACCATCTACGGCTACCGGGTGCGCCTCATCGACACCGACTTCTGGGAGCGCACCATCGGCGCCGCGAAGTACCGCATGGGCGACGACTACACCGTGGACTCCGACCTTATCTACGGCGACGGCTACCTGAACGCCCCGGGCGAGTACGACGTACTCCTGAACGTGGTGACCGCCGAGTCGCCGCGGGCGAACCACGCCATCGTGCCCGCCTCCGGCAACGCCAACCAGAACAGCGCCGACCGCAACGCCGCCGCCCTCTACGAGAAGGCCGTGGCCGCTGGCGACGCCACCGCTACGCTCACCCTGCCCGAGGCGGTCACCGACCGCAACGGCGGGGCCCTGGCCGGCGTGGTGGACGGCTCCGGCTACGCCGTGTCCACCGACGACGGCGCGCGCTTCACCTACGATCTGGGCCTGGGCGCCGACCGCGCCTCCTCCGACGGCGGCCTGCGCACGCCCGTGGCCAACAAGATCGCCGGCGTGGTGTTCAACGACACCGACTACGACGGCACCCTGAACCGCACCGAACCGGTGCTCGACGGCGACGGCAACCCGGTGCTCGGCACCGACGGCAATCCGGAGACCATCCTGGTGCGCGAGCCCGGCTTCGAGGGCAAGAAGGTCATCCTCAAGCAGTGGTACTACGTGCCCGGCGAGGGGGATGCCAAGGGCACCTGGCAGCATAACGAGAACTTCGGCAACGACTACTACACCCGCGCCGAGTTCGGCGCCACGGCCACCACGGCCGCGGCCGCTTCCGCCCTGTTCACCATCCCCGGCGCCACCTACGACGCCGGCCGCGAGGGCGTGTGGGTGACCACCGACACCGCCGGCGACTACCAGTTCGACCACCTGCCGGCCCGCTACACCGCGGTGCGCACCGCGTTGGACGGCGTGATGGAGCCGGCCCGCGAGTACCTGGCCGGCTACACCGTGGAGGTGCTCGGCAACGACGACAGCGCTGCCCAGTCCATGAACGGCCTGCCGGCCACGCGCCTGCAGGTGAATGCCAACGGCCAGGAGAGCTGGACCATCGATGGGGACGCCGACCGGGTGAACTCCCAGGTGGTCTCCGCCGAGACGGCCGCCGCGGGCGCTCTGGTGCCCGACGTCTGCGCCGCCGGCAACTACCCGGTGCGCTGGAACGAGTACACCTGCCAGGCCGAGGCTCCCGCGGCGGATGCCGCCACCGCGCCCTTCACCAAGGCCACCCTGGACGGCCGCATCATCCTGGCCGCCCCGGCCGAGGGTAGCCTTACCCCCGCCGTGAACGACAACGCCACCGCGGGCCAGTACCGCGTGACCACCACGGGCCTGTGGAAGAACGACGGCGCCGCCGACGACACGGACGTGCCCGTGGACTTCGACTTCTCCGTGGGCCGCGACGAGGTGAGCCTGAACGCCGGCTTCGGCCTGTTCGGCACCACCACCGTGGAGGGCACCGTGTGGCAGGACGACGACTTCGACGGCCTGCTCGAGACCACAGACGGCGAGCACGGCCTGGCCGACATGAGCCTGACCCTGACCCAGTGGTACTACGTGGCCGGCACCATGGAAGGGGAGGGCGACGCCGCCCACTTCGTGGCCGCGGCCGGCGAAGTGATGCCCGCGGGCGCCACGGTGCGCCCCGTGCGCGGCGACGGCACGAACGCCGGTGCCGTGGTGGGCGCCTGGGTGCGCGTGGACGGATTCAACGGCGGCGGTGCCATGACCACCGTCACCGACGCTGCCGGCGACTACGCCTTCTCCGGTCTGCCGAGCTTCGTCTACACCCAGGACGGCGCCAACGCCGGCATCTACCAGCCTGGCGAGAAGCAGGCCGCGGGCCGTCCCGACGAGAACAACGAGAAGGTGGACACCGACAAGCTCTACCTGGTGAGCTACCGCCTCGTGCTCTCCGAGATCGCCCCGTCCTTCTCGCTCACCAAGACCCATGTGGGCGTGAACATCGAGACCGATACCGTGGACGGTAGCGGCAACCTGACCACCACCTCCAAGCCGGCCGATCATCCCGGCGCCACCGACGGCACCGGCACCGGTACCGACGGCCGCGAGGACGTGGATTCCGACGCCATCCGCAACCCCGATGACGAGATCGAGCTGCGCGAGGAGTTCTTCGACGGCGTGCTGGCCGCCTGGCGCACCGACGGCTACGTGCTCGTGAGCGATCACGCCAACCGCGGCGACGGCCACCAGTACGAGCAGAACTACGGCAGCGGCGCCACGGGCTCGGTTGCCTACGACGTGCCCGATCCCATGGGCACCCAGCGCGGCGGCGACGCCGGCCTGTACGCCGTGCCCCGGGCCTCCATCACGGGCCGGGTGTGGAACGACATCGATCCGACCGACCTCTCCGCCTCGCCCAACACCTACAACGGCATCCAGGATCCCGACGAGGTGGGCATCGCCGGCGAGACCGTGCTGGTGACCCAGTGGTACTACGACCCGGCCCGCACCAATGATGAGGACGGCGGCAGCCATTGGTTCCAGAACACGGCCTTCGGCCGCGACCGCTACACCTCCAATATCGACGGCGCCTACCAGGCCGGGAACACCGCCCTCGTGAAGGCGGGCGAGGTGAACCCCGCCACGGGGGACGTGGAGGTGCTCACCCCCATCCTCCTGGACGGCAACGCCATGACGCCGCTCAAGTACGTGTACCGTGTGAACGGCCACAGCGTGGATGCCAAGGGTACCCTGTATGAGCTGGGCACCAACGGCGACGGCACCGTGGTGACCGAGGCCGACCTGGTTCCGGGCGTGCTGGCCACCACCACCGGCGACGTGCGTGAAGTCACCGGCGAGAACGGCGAGGTCGTGAAGGATGCCGAGCAGCTCGGCCTGTACCACTTCGCCAACCTGCCGACGGCCTACGTGACCGACGACGACCAGTACTACCTGGCCGCCTATCGCGTGGAGCTCGCCGATGTGGAGCACACCGAGAACGAGGACGGCACTGACAACCAGTGGCTGCTCACCCGCCACTTCCAGGGCGACGACCGCCAGGCCGACTCCGATGCCGACGACATCACCAACACCGGCATCGCCGGTATCAAGGTCATCGGCAGCTACGATGAGGCTGGCGTGCAGGCGCGCGCTAACGACGGCCAGGTCATTCTGGCCGGCACGCGCGACGGCGGCAGCCTCATCACCGGCGGTGCCACCTCGGGTTCCAAGTCCGTGGTCACTGTGCCCGCCGGCCAGGCCATGGACACCGACCGCCTGGTGGCCTACGACTGGAGCCGCACGGCCCCGGCCACGGCCGACGGCAAGGTGACCGTGGACGAGAACGGCGTGACCCGCGTGGCCGGCGGCGACGTGGGCGAGGTGCAGGCCCCCATCGACGATATCGAGGGGCGCATCTGGTACGACGACGACAACGACGGTCTGCTGACCGCCGACGACCTGGACGACGAGCCCGGCACCGGCAAGGACACCCTGGCCGCCGGCATCGAGGTGACCCTCGAGCGCTACTACGCCATCGTGACCGCCGACGGCACCGTGGCCGCCACCGACTGGGTGCGCGACGACGCCCTGCCCGCCGGCGCCGACGCCCTGGCGAAGTCCGCCTGGGCCTCTGCCGACCAGTGGAAGGCCTACGATGCCGATCCGACGGCCGGCCTGGGTGCCGCCGACGCCCACGGCGACGGCATCGCCCGCACCCTGGCCACCGGCGACGATGGCGTCTACCGCTTCGGCGGCCTGAAGACCCAGGAGTGGGCGCGCCTCACCCACGAGGTGGACGGCGCCGCTGTCACCGAAGACGTGCAGGTCATCTACGCCTACAAGGTGCGCGTCACCGACGCTCGCTGGTGGGATCGCTTCTTCGGCACGGCCAAGATGCAGGTGTCCGGCTTCAACGGCGACGACTACGACCACGATTCCGACCTGGTGTTCAACACCGGCTACCTCATGGGCGCCGACGAGTACGACGTGCTGCTCCAGGTGGCCGACGACAACTCGCCGGCTTCCAACCGCCGCTTCGCGCCGAACTCCAAGAACCCGAACAACGGCGAGGACGAGGCCGTGGCCGAGGCCGGCAAGCCGGCCAACGAGGTGTCCGACGTGACGAGCGCCACCCGCCGCTACGACATGGCGTGGGGCATCACCCGCGTTCACAACGACGGCGGCCTGCGCGTGCCGCTGTTCCAGAAGATCGGCGGCGTGCTGTGGCGCGACGCTGATGACACCTTCACCACGGCCGCTGCGACCGACTACGACGGCATCCGCAACGACGGCGAGCCGGGCCTGGCCGGCAAGCGCGTCATCCTGAAGCAGTGGTACTGGGCTCCCGTGACCGTGGGCGAGGGCGACGACGCCACCACCACCTGGCAGTGGATCCAGAACACCGACTTCGGCAACGACAACTACACCCAGGCCGAGTTCGGCACCACGGTGAACGCCGCCGGTGTCACGCTCACCACTATCCCCGGCTCCACTTACGACGGTGCCGAGGGCGGTATCTGGCTGCTCACCTCCGACGGCAAGACCGTGGTGAACAACGGCGACGGCACCACCACCGAGACCGTGGATGCCGCGGCCGTGGGCTCCTACCTCTTCGAGAAGCTGCCCACCCGCTACGTGCGCGCCCATGAGGGCCATGAGCTGGGTACCGAGTACCTGGCTGGCTACACCGTGGAGGTGCTCGGCAACATCAACGGCGCCTCGGTGGAGCCCGGCCAGAAGGCCCAGGCCGTGACCGGTCTGCCGGCCACCTTGAAGCAGCAGCGCCCGACCGATGGCACCCGCGACGATGACGTGGTGAACTCCCAGGCCGCCAACATGACGGTCTCCGCCACTGAGAACGCCGCCGGCAAGCCCAACGGCAACTACCGCCTGGCCTGGAACGAGGCCACCGAGCAGTCCACCTACGGTGACGACGGGGCGGGCAACGCCTTCACCAAGCACACCATGGACGGCAAGATCATCCTGGCCGGCGTGGCCGAGGCCAACAGCCCGGCCGCCTCCACGGTGACAACCACCACCTCCGACGACGCCGTCAACCCCGGCGCCACGGTGGCCTTCGACTGGAACCTCGGCCGCGACGAGCGCAACCTCGACGGCGGCTTCGGCGCCTACGAGACCGGCAAGATCGCCGGCACCGTGTTCCAGGACAAGAACGTGGACGGCTTCTACAGCGAGAAGGACGTGAACGATAAGCCGACGGGCGACAAGCCGGTGGCAGGGGAGACCCTCCAGCTGGCCCAGTGGTTCTTCGTTCCCAACGGCGATACGCTGGCCGACGGCACCGACACCGTCGCTGCCCTGACTGCCGCGGGCTTCGAATCCGACGACACCGCTTCCGACGACGGCATCTGGTTCAAGTCCAAGACCTTCAGCTACCGCACCAACGTGGCCGACCTGCCGCTGGTGGACGTGAAGGGCGACGACGGCACCGTGACCCAGCAGCCCGCCACCCTGGATCCGCGCGTGGCCGTGGACGCCAACGGTTGGTTCGAGGGCACGGTATCGGGCTTCAACCCCTACGCTGCCGACCCCGCCCAGAGCGCGGGCGACTACCTGTTCGAGGAGCTGACGAGCTACGTCTACGTGGACATGCTCACCCAGGGCGAGGGTGATGAGGCCACTGCGGCCCTCTCCGACATCCAGCCCTACTTCCCGGGCCGCAAGCACGTGAACCTGCCCGTGGGCGAGGTGGCCCTGGCCGCGGCCGAGGGCGACCAGCTGGAGGGCGAAGGCGCCGACGGCGAGGGCGAAGGCGAGGGCACCGAGGGCGGCGAGCCCGAGGAGCCGACCGAGCCCGCCGTGGGCGAGGGCGTGACCCTGGATGTGGTGGACACCGACGCCGACCCGGTGGCCCTGGCCGCCGCCCAGGTCACCCGCGACCATATCTACATGACGGCCTACCGGGTGTCCCTGGACGAGACTGAGCCCGACTACGCGCTCACCTTCCCGAGCCAGGCTCAGAACTCCGATGCGGCCGCCACGGCCGCCAACCTGGCCGCCGGCCTGAACATTACCAACGATTCCGACGCCCTGCGCCAGGACGGCAACGTCGTGGAGCTGTTCGAGCAGGTGCCCGGCGAGACCAACGCCGGTCAGAACCTGGCTGTCACCGTGGACGACGGCACCGGCAACGTGGGCCCGGCCCGTACCGACGGCTACGTCATCGTGGCCGCCGAGATCACCGATGACGCGGCCGTCAACACGCCGGCCGCCGGCCAGTACCAGATGACCAACAACGCGGATGCCGCTTCCGGTGCCGCCTTCATCGGTGCCGAGGTGTTCTACAACGGCAAGCGCTACGACGTGCCCCGCTGCGTGGACGAGCCGCTCGCCGGCGGCGACGCGGGCCTCGTGGAGCTGCTGAAGGCCAACATCTCCGGCCGCGTGTGGGACGACCGCAACTACGACGGCCTGCAGGCCACCAAGACCGTGACCGTGGACGGCAAGGAGACCACCGTGGTGGACACCGACGCCGAGCCCGGCATCGAGGGCGAGGAAGTGCGCCTGTCCCAGTGGATGTACGTGCCCCGGGACAAGTGGGCGCAGTTCGTGGCCAACCACGAGGACCTCGTGCGCGCCTCCTTCGGCTACACCGACGGCATCGAGGGTGCCGACGGCAACCCCGTGGCCTCCATCGCCCAGGGCGTGTGGATCCGCAACACCCAGTTCGGCGAGGAGCGCTACACGGCCCTCACCGAGCAGGACGAGAACGGCAACACCGTCCATAAACCTTATATGACCGACTCCTGGTACCGCGGCGACGGCATCGTGGCCGTGAACACCCACGACGGCACCAAGACCACCGCGGCCGGCGATGCCATCGAGCGGGGCGTGTACCTGTTCGACAAGCTGCCCACCGTGGCCGTGGTGCAGAACGCCACCTATGACGAGTTCTACCTGGCGGCCTACCGCGTGGAGATCCCGTCCATGAACGTGACGACCGCCCGCGACACCGTGACCGGCACCGCCGACGACACCTGGCTGCTCACGCGCCATCGCGCCACCCAGGAACTGGATACGCGCGACCTGGCCTCGGCCAAGCTGGACTCCGACGTTGCCAACTTGAACGCCTGGCCGGTGGAGGAGGTCCGCGACGGCGTGGCCGGCAACATCGGCGTGGCCGGCGGCTTCATCGTGTCTCAGCAGAACGACGAGATGGACACCGCCTCCGGCGAGCCCAAGGAGCGCCAGAACCACGGCCAGATCATCCTGGCCACGCTGGTGGGCGACGGCGAGAAGGGCAACGACAACACCACCGAGGACGTGGACCAGGGCAACAACATGTGGGACAACCAGGTCCAGTACGACTGGATGCTGGAGCTGCCCGACGGCACCGCCCTGCACCATGGCGGCGACGTGGGCGAGGTGCTGCCCCCGTACCAGACCATCCGCGGCATCGTGTGGAAGGACATGAACAACGACGGCCTCCAGGGCGACTACACCGACGAGAACGGCGTCACGAGCCCCGAGCCCGGCGTGAACGGCATCCAGGTGTCCCTGGAGCGCTACTACACCGTGGTGGGCGCCGACAACGGCTTTGTCTGGGACGACCAGTGGGCCGCCGCCTACCCGGCCGACTACAACGACACCGTGCAGGCGAAGACCTCGCCCATGAAGCCGGCCGTGGCCCTGGGCTGGACGAAGGAGGCCGACGGCACCTACAGCTACACCGCCGCTCCCTACGCCAACGTTGACACTGCCACCGTGGCCGGCGCCGACGGCACCTACGAGTTCAAGAACTTGAAGAGCTCGGACCTGCGCGACGTGAACGGCGACGGCGTGGACGAGGTCGTCATCTACGGCTACAAGGTGCGCGTCACCGACGAGGACTTCCGGGCCCGCCGCCTGCTGGCCGCCAACATCCATGAGGGCAGCGACTACACGGTGGACTCCGACCTCATCTACTCCGACGGCTACGTCATGGGCGCCGATGAGTACACGGTGCTCCTGAACACCGAGGAGACCGTCGACTACGTCCACGGCACCCTGGCCGACATCGAGGGCAACGCCACCAACGGCGGTGCTGCGGCCGTGACGGTGGCCTCCCAGGGGGCCAACGTGGCCGTGGCCACCGCCTCCGGCAACCCGAACCAGAACACCGCCGACCGCTACGGGCGTATGCCCGCCGCAGCTGGCGACGGCGCCACCCTGCGCTACGACCGCGCCAAGGGCGCCGACCGCGCCTCCAACGACGCCGGCGTCATGGATGTGCCGAAGCACCATATCTCCGGCTACCTGTTCCACGATGCCAACTACAACGGCATCTACGACATGGCCGGCACCGCCGACCGCTTCACTGTGGGCGGCACCGAGTACACCGAGCGCGGCCTGGTGGGCAAGAAGGTCATCCTGAAGCAGTGGTACTTCGTGCCCGGCGCCGCCACCGACGGCGACGGCAACGGCACGGGCGGCCAGTGGGTCCAGGTGACCGACTTCACCAACATCGACGCCCCGGCGCCCCCGACCGACGGCGACGGGGCCGATGGCGCCCTGGCCGCCTTCGTGGCCGCCGGCCTCCGCGCCGCGGCCGCAGCGGCCGCCGGTACGGTGGAGTGCTCCACCCTCACCGAGGCCGCTGACGCCCCCGGTACCGACGAGGGCCACTACGACGGCTTCTACTCCTTCGACAACCTGCCCGTGTACGTGGCCGTGAACGGCACCGAGTACCTGGCCGGCTACACCGTGGAGGTGGCCGGCGGCGACGGTGTGGCCACCAACGAGACCCTGAATGTGCCCGTGACCCGCATCGAGGAGCGGGGCGACGCCCTGGCCGACGATGAGCACGAGTCCACGGCCCAGGTCATCGGCACCCAGCTGCTGGAGAACGCGGGCGGCACGGTGACCTACACCGACGGCACCGCCTCCATCGACACCTACGGCAACGACAACTACCCGCTCGGCTGGCAGCACCTCACCGGCCAGGCACCGGAGATGTTCGCCGACGCGGGCATCGACGTCACCACGGCGTCGAACACCTCGAACTCCACCCTGGACGGCATGATCGTGCTGGCCGGCAACACCACCACCTACACCCAGGACGACAACTACAAGATCGACCAGGTGCGCGACGGCGTGAAGGTGTCCTTCGACATGGCCACGGGCCGCAGCGAGGAGAAGCTCTCCGGCGGCTACGGTTACTTCGGCACCTCCGAGGTGGCCGGCACCCTGTGGTACGACGCCGACTTCGACGGCGTGCAGGAGATCGGCTCCGACGGCGATGCCGCCCTGGCCGACACCGAGGTGCGCCTGGCCCAGTGGTTCTACCTGGACGGCTCGCTCGTGAACGTCACCGTGGACGGCAAGGTGGTGCCACGCTTCCAGGCCGCCGCCGTGACCAACAACAAGGGCCAGGTGCTGCGGGCCGCCAAGACCTACGAGGACGTGGACGTGAACGACATCCACGGCATCGAGCTGGTGCGCGACGACGCCGACGCCGTAGTGGGCGCCTGGATCAAGAACCCCGCCTTCGGCGAGGAGGTCGTCGACGAGGCCACGGGTACGGTCACGGGCCGCACCGGCTTCTATGCCATGGACACCGACGCCAACGGCGCCTACCGCTTCCACGACGAGGACGGCGCGGCCGGCTCCACCGAGGGGCTGCTGCCCTACGTGCAGTTCGACGCCGAGGGCAACCCCTTGGCCGCCGGTGACCCGGCCGCCACCGACGACGTGCTGGCCCTGGCCTCCTACCGCGTGACGGTGCCCGAGGTGCCGGCCGGCCACGTGCTCACCGTGTACCACAGCGGCGTGGGCTCCTCCGACACCGACTCCGACGCCAAGCGCGACGTACGACGCTCGGCCGAGGTGGACGGCTACGACACGCCCATCGTGACGGCCTACCCGCAGTTCGCGGCGGCCGGCGAGCAGCCCGACGGCGGCTTTGCCAAGGACACCGGCTTCATCCTGACGGCCGACGCCTCCACCCTCGCCGACGGCTCCGTGCCCGCGAACACGCCCTACCGCGCCTCCATGGGCGGGGTGGACTACGATACGGCCCATCAGGTGGCCGCCCGCACGTCGGTGAACACCGGCCTGTTCCGCGTGCCCACCTCCCAGATCACCGGTATCGTGTGGAACGACACCGAGGCCGACGACAACACGGCTCCCAATGGCGTCCGCGATGCCGATGAGAAGGGCCTGGCCGGCGAAGTGGTGCTGGCCACCCAGTGGTACTACGTGCCCGCGACGAGCCCCATCTTCGATCAGATCGCCACCGGCGAGGCCGCCGGCATCGTGGAGTGGGTGGCCGCCGACGGCACCACCTCCACCGACGAGGCCGACCGCGTCGGGGCCCAGGGCGCCTGGGTGCAGAACATCGGCTTCGGCTCCGACTGGGTGACCACCGAGCTGAAGTTCGTGAAGGATCCGGCCGACCTCACCGATCCGGGCCACTTCGAGCGCGTGCCCGTGGTGACCGGCGGCGAGAATCGCGCCGACGGCCGCGGCAAGGACGCCGTGGTGGCCGTGCGCACCTACGCCCAGGGCGCTGCGACCAAGACCGCCGCCGACGGCACGCAGGTGCCCGTGGCCGACGGCGAGTACGTCTTCGACAACCTGCCCACGGCCGTGGTGGTCTACAACGACGCCACCGGCACCGACGAGTACTTCCTGGCCGCCTACCGCGTGGAGCTGGCCGCCGCGAAGAACTACCTGAAGTCCGACGGCACACTGGCCGACCCGTGGCACATCACCGCGGTGAACGAGGGCACCGACCTCACGGTGGACTCCAACGCCACCGACGACGGCACCACCGGCCCGGCCGCCAATGCCGACGAGATCGGCCTGGCCGCCGCCGAGCCGGCCCGGGCCTACTACCACAGCTTCCCGGTCATCGAGCGCTACGCCGACAAGACCCTGCGCGCCAACGACGGCCAGGTCATCCTGGGCACCGTCCAGGCCGACACCACCCAGGGCATCCCGGCCGCCTTCGCCGCCATCCCGGCGGGCAGCGCCATGGACACTGCGGGCGCGGCTACCTACCAGTGGACCCGCCCCGTGGCCACCGAGGAGGCCGGCGATGTGGGCGAGGTGGCCCCGGCCTACCGCTCCATCGGCGGTTACGTGTGGCGCGACAACGCCTACAAGGACGGCTGGTACTCCCACAACGCCCCGCTCACGGGTCTGCGCGATCCCGACGACCCGACCGGGCTGGGCACTATCGATCTGAAGGAGATCGAGGAGGGCCGCTACCCGACCACCATGTACCTGCGTCAGTGGTACTACGATCCGGATCATGTGAACACCGACGACACCCGCCCCGGCGACCGCCACTGGTTCCCGGTGAAGGCCTACGATACCGACCGCGATAAGGAGGAGTTCTACTACGACACCACTACCACGAAGGCAGCGGCCGATTCCGGCAAGCCCTACAACGGCTACTACGAGTTCGACGACCTGCCCGTGCGCGTGTTCGTGAACGGCAAGGAGTACCTGGCCGGCTACACCGTGGCCATCCGCGGCAACCTGTCCTTCACGCCGGGCAAGTACGAGATGGAGACCACCTTCGACACCTCGGTGGACGATGCCGACCACGATGTGTGGAACTCCAAGGGCCAGTCCAACGTGAACAAGGGCCTGCCCCGCGAGTACCGCTTCGGCCTGGACACCTTCCCGCTCGTGCGCAAGGACGCCTACAAGTCCGACGGTAAGATCCACGCCCTCGACGCCATCGTAGTGCTCGCCGGCTCCACCACCGCCGACGGCCAGGGCCCGCGCACGAGCGGCACCCAGTACCTTCAGGGGGCCACGGGCAAGAACCGTGAGGATGACGCCGCGGCCACCGACGTGTCCTTCGATCTGACCTTCGGCAAGAACGAGCCGCATATGAACGGCGGCTACATCATGCCGCCTGCGGCTCCCATCGAGGGTCTCATCTGGGATGATGCCAACTACAACGGCCTGCAGGACGAGGGCGAGAAGGGTATCGCCGGGGTGCGCATCCGCATCACCCAGTGGTACCTGGACGACCACGACAAGACGGCCGCCAACCCGGACGGCACCTGGAAGCGCACCTTCCGCATCAACGAGACCACGGGTGCGACCGAGCTGGTGCCGGTGACCACCTGCACCACCTCCAACGGCAAGCCGGTCTACGATAAGGACGGCGTCATCATCCAGGATCTGCCCCTGGGCTACTACAAGAGCGAGGAAGTGCCCACGCGCTTCGCCATCCCCGGCGACACCTCCGACACCGAGTACCTCTGCGGTTACACGGTGGAGGTGGAATCGGTACCGAGCGGCTACACCCTGACCCGGGCCCACGTGGCCGACGATGCCGATGATTACGGTCTGGAGTCCGACCTGTTCCGCAACGACGACGGCACGGGCATCAGCGGGGCCGAGTTCGCCCTCATGAACCGCCATATCGACGTGGCCGACGACGGCACCAAGCCCACCCGCGCCGACGGCATGGTCATCATCGCTCGCGAGAAGAACTCCACGTCCATCAATACCCAGACCCAGAAGTTCTACGCCGGTGCCACCTACGACACCGATATGAACGTGCAGTCTGCCGACGGCGGCGACGGCGGTCTCATCGCCGTGCCGACCGCCTCCATCAACGGCATTATGTGGGACGACTCCTATCAGGACACCTGGTCCGGCGATCTGCTGCTCGACCGTGCCGAGCGCGAGCGCTCCTACAACGGCATTCGCGACCATTGGGCCGAGAACGGCAAGACGGTCTACGAGGCCGGCCTGCCCGGGCGCACCGTGGCCCTGACCCAGTGGGCCTACGACCGCAATGCCCAGACCTGGACCCAGGTAAAGGGCTTCGGTGCCGAGGTGAAGTGGGAGTCGGTGACCGATGCCGACACCGGCACCACCTCCTGGCAGCAGACTCTGACCCCCAACAACAGCGGCGTCCGCACCGTGACCACCGGCCCGGTGGGCTACGACCGCGACGGCAAGACGGTGAATACCGATCTGGACGCGGGCACCTACGGCTTCGACAAGCTGCCGAGCGCCATCGCGGGCGTCGGTGCCGAGGCCTCTGCCCTGAAGATCGCCGCCGACCGCACCGTGGCCCTGGCAGGCGACACCTACGCGCTCGCCGGCTACCAGGTGGAGTTCGACGGCCTCGGCGCCGGCGGCTCCGATATGGCCGACGGCGAGAACTGGCTGCTCACCCGCTACCATGTGGGCGAGGACGTCACGGTGGACTCCGATGCTGAGAACCTCGACCGCACCGGCGTGGCGCCCCTGACCGGCGGCGCGGGCCGCGTGGTGACCGACCGGACCGAGGTTGTGGCCGAGGACGGCACCGTGGTCGCCGGCACCCGCACCGCCCAGGGCAACCTCGGTGGCAACGAGAACGGCGGCCGCATCGTGCTGGCCAGCGAAGGCGTGAGCGACGGCGAGGGCAAGACCAAGCTGGCCGACCCGGCCGACTACGCGCGGGTGCCCCTGTCCCAGCTGCTGGCCGGCACGGCCGGCACGGCGGCCTACGACTGGCTGACCGTGGACACCGAGCGCGTGCTCGTGGACAGCTGGACCGATGAGGGCGGTCTCGAGCACGAGGTGTGGGATCGCTACAGCATCCCGCTGGCCGGCGGTTACGTGGGCGCCACCCATCCCACGCGCCAGTCCATCCGCGGCATCCTGTGGAACGACGCCAACAACAACGGCATCCAGGACACCTTCGTGGACGAGGAGACCGGCGCCCGCACCGACGAGGCTCCGATCAACGGCTACGCCGTGGCCCTGGAGCGCTACTGGTTCAACGGTACCGACTGGGTGCTCGACACCACGGCCTGGGCGCCCGACGGCACCAGCGAGGCCAAGGCCGTGACCGGCAAGGTGCTCGTGGAGGAGGATACGGACAAGACCGCGCTCACCCTCGATTTCAACGAGGAGCTGGTGGGCAACGACCTGTACCGCAACGGCACGTACAGCTTCGAGAACCTGGAGACCGCGGGCCTGCGCACCGTGGGCGGCACCACCCAGTGGGTCGTCTACGGCTACCAGGTGCGTGTCACCGAGGATTCCGTGGCGGATGCGGCCGACTTCAAGGCCAAGTACCAGGTGCGCGGCACCGCCGAGGCGCCCGTGGACTACCGTCACGACTCCGACCTGTCCGAGGACAACTACCTGGTGGACACCGATGGCAGCGAGATGATCGTGCTGCTGGAGACCGTGAACGCCGACGGCCAGACCCCCGACGGCCTGACCTCCCACGGCTCCAACATCGTGTACGCCCCGGCCTCCCACAACGCCGACCAGACGCCCAACTACGAGCGCGACGAGAACGGCGACGTGGTGACCGACGGCGAGGGCAACCCCGTGGTGGCCGAGCCGATGCGCAAGGGCGACCTGGTGGCCTACGACCTCATGATGGGCGCCAGCCGCGACCACAACGACGGCGGCATCATCATCCCGCCCACCTACGCCATCGACGGCTTCGTCTGGGAGGATGCCGACTACGACGGCCTGTACAACTACAACACCGAGGTGCGCAAGACGCTCACCAAGGACGGCAAGGAGGTCACTGAGGACTTCATCGAGTACGGCTACAACAGCAAGCAGGTCATCCTGAAGCAGTGGCTGCTGGCCGCCGACGGCACCTGGGTGCAGAACGCCGACTTCGGCAACGACACCAACGTGAAGGCCGCCGACGTGACCACCCCGGGCAAGAACACCCTGAAGCCCGGCGAGACCGCCAACCTCACTCAGACCATCCCGGGCTCGAAGAACCTGGGCGGCGGCAAGGTGGCCGTGCTGACCGGCTCCCATCCGACCCTCGTCTCCGAGGGCAAGCTCGGCGGCAAGGCCGTGACTGGCTACTACCTCTTCGACAAGCTGCCCACGGCCTACCGCCAGTGGAACGCCGCGGCGAAGAAGTACGAGTACACCCTCGCGTCCTACACCGTGGAGGTGAACGGCGTGAAGGCCGACGACGGCATGGGCTCGCTGCTCGTGACCACTTTCGAGGCCCAGACCACGGCCCACGATGTCGTGAACTCCCGGGTGCAGCCCATGGTGACCGCCGAGGACAAGGACGCCGGCAACCCCGACGGCCTGGCCGAGGTGTGGAAGCACTACGAGAACAACAACTACCCGGTGTTCCTCGACGAGCCGAACATCCAGACCGCCGACGAGGCCCACAGCGACGGCGTCTGCACCCTGCCTGCGGGCACCTGCACCACGGTGGAGGGCGAGATCGCCAAGAACGCCGCCGACTGGCGCATCGTGCTGGCCGGCGCCTCCGACGATGCCAGCCTGGCGGCCCAGAAGGCCGTCTTCCCCTGGTCCGAGGAGCGCGTGAAGACCGACGAGAACGGCAAGCCGGTCTACGACGCCGACGGCAACCCCGTTAAGGAAACGGTCGCGGGCGAGAACGGCTACGACTTCGCCGCGGGCCAGAACCAGGCCTCCATGAACGCCGGCTTCGTGCCGCCGGACCGCTCCAGCTTGGTGGGCCAGGCCTGGTACGACGAGGACTACGATGGCGTGAACGACTCCGACACCTCCGACGACCGCTTCGACACCGAGGACAGCGACAAGACCGAGGAGGGCGTGGAGAACTTGCGCGTCATCCTCACCCAGTACTACTTCGTGCCCGAGTACGACCGCGGCCACCAGCTGCTGGAGGACGAGGACGGCAACGTCTTCTACGAGAACGAGGACGGCGACCTGCGCCTGGTGGACGGCAAGGGCGGCAACATCGTCGTGGGTGCCGACGGCAAGGTGTACCTGGTGCGCTCCGGCCGCACCTACGACTACGATGCCCTGCGCAAGGCCCATGTCCGCGTGCTGCGCGACTCCGGCGTGTGGGTGGAGAACACCAACCTGGCCGGCGGTTACCAGTACCAGGACGGCGCCGACGAGCCCGACGAGGGCGAGGGCGAGGGCGGCGAGCCTACCGACCCGGAGAACCCGGGCGAGCCTACCGATCCCGAGGCCGGCGGAGAGGCCGGCGAGGGCGAGGGCGGCGAGCCCACGGCCCGGCGCGTGGTGCCCGCGGCGGTGCCCGTGAGTGCGGCGGCCCTGGCCGACGGCGAGGGTGACGGCAACACCCAGGTGACCGACCCCGGCGACCCGAGCTGCACCCACGACAACCGCACCGTGACCGCCAACAACGACGGCACCCATACGGTGACCTGCGATAATCCGGCCTGCACCTATACCGAGGCCAACGTTGCGTGCTCCGACGGCGACGGCGACGATTGCTGCGACGCCTGCGGTGCGTGCCTGCACAACGGCGCGGTGGCCACCGACAACGGCGACGGCACCCATGATGTGACGTGCGGCAGCTGCAACACGGTGCTCGCCGACGATGCGCCCCACGTGGACGATGACGCCGACCAGGTCTGCGATATCTGCAAGGCCTCCCTGGCCACGACCCCGGCCTGCGACCATGTGGGCAAGGGCCTCGCCTACAAGGACAACCTGGATAACACCCATACGGCCACCTGCGCCGGCTGCGGGGCCGTGGTGGACGCTGCGGCGGCCCACCGCGATGCCGATGGCGCCGACGGCAAGGGCGACGGCAAGTGCGACGACTGCGGCGGCGTGGTCATCGAGGCCCACCAGCTGTGGACCCTCACCAACGCGGAGGGCATCTACGAGTTCAACAACCTGCCCGGTTACGTGCTCGTGGACGGCGACGTGGTCACCGCCTCCAAGCCCGCCGACATGACCAAGGTCTACCAGCCCTACGGTGTGCCCAACGCCAACGGCACGGCGCTGTCCACCTCCGACCTGAAGGTGCTGCACGCCCGCCCGGTGTCGGTAAAGATGATCGCGTCTCTGTCGGCCGAGGACATCAAGTCCCTGTCCGGCGAGCAGATGAAGCTCATCCAGGCCGATGCCGAGCTGAAGGCTGCCTACGACGACCGCATGCAGGTCCTGGCCGATGCCGACCCGAACTTCACCATGGCCACCCCGTACCTGACCGGCTACGCCATCAAGGTGGTGGACGACTCCGGCGAGTACGTGGCCAGCCGCTTCCACGTGGACGGTGCCGGCACGGGCAACAACTCCGACCTCACCTCCTTCGAGTCGTCGCTCACCGACAACGTGAACGATGCCGACAAGGCCAACGAGGTGTACGCCGTGGTGGCCGAGCAGGTGGACGAGGATGCCGATATGAACGGCAGCCTGCTGGCCAGCGCCTATGCCATCACCTACATGGAGAACGACTACGACCTCGCGAACCGCATGTACTACAAGCGCGCCTTCGACGCCGGCCTGACCAAGCGCCTGCCGGTGCTCATCGACGGCGACGTGTGGAACGACGAGAACTCCGACGGCCTCATGACCGAGGGCGAGGCGGGCATCGAGGGCGCCGTGATCCGTCTGGTGCGCTACTGGTACGACGATGCCGGCATGGGCTACTGGGAGAACGCCGCTGGCGACGGCAGCTACAAGAACTCCGGCCTCACGAAGGACGAGTACAAGGCCATCGAGGCCATGGCCCCGGCCTACGTGGAGGACGAGGACGACGCGGTGGCCGATCCCGCGGCCGCGGCCCAGGCCATGATCGACTGGCTCGGTGCCATCGGCGCCGACCTGGATAACGCCACGGCCGCCGACCGCGAGACGGTGTACCGCGCGGCCCTGAACAAGCTCAACGTGTTCGAGGCCACCCAGGGCACCTCCCTCAACAGCTACACCGAGGGGCCCGACAACAAGCGGGTCATCCGCGAGGCCTTCGACGCCTGCATCGATAAGATCGGCGAGGCCACGCCGGAAGGGGAGAAGGGCGTCTGGCGCCGCGACTACAGCTTCTCCCAGGCCGACCTGGCCGAGCTCACGGGCGTCCACGATCTGTCCAAGGACGGCCTGGGCGAGCACACCTATCTGCCGCTGACCGAGGAGGAGGCCCTGGCCGTGGCCCCGGCCGACGAGGTGCGCGAGCAGTGGGTGAGCGAGGATAAGGACGGCAACGACCAGTACTTCAAGTACGTGCCCGGCTCCGGCTTCGCCACCACCGACGAGAACGGCCGCTGGGAGTTCATGGCCTACGGCACCGGCACCCACCGCTCCGGTGAGAACACCGCCGAGTTCAAGGTGCTGTTCGCCTACAGGGCCGAAGTGGTGAGCTATCCCGAGCCCGAGGCCTACGCGCCCACCCTGCAGCATGTCGATGACGAGCTGGACGACACCATCAACTCCGACTTCGACGAGAAGTTCGGCTCCCTGCGCCCGAACATCCCCGACGCCGCCGGCCACAAGGGCGACTACACCCTGCCCATCGACCCGGCCGACGCCGCCAGCGAGGGCCTCATCGTGCTGACCACCCTGGCCGATGCGACGGAGTCCGAATCCTCCAAGACCCAGGGCGCCTACGCCACCTTCGATTCTCAGGTCAACCGCGATCCGGAGAACTGCGATCACGAGGACGGCAACGGCGACGGCTTCTGCGATGCCTGCAAGGAGTGCGTCCACGTCAAGGATGGCGGCCTGTGCACCGAGCCGGGCTGCGACCATGCCAGCGACTGCTGCCCGGCTCCGGCCGGCACCGAGTGCGAGCACGTGGACGGCGATCTGGACAACCGCTGCGATCTGTGCGGCGACTGCCTGGCGAACCACGACGACCGCGCCGTGGCCGACACCGACGGCGACGGCCTGTGCGACACCTGCTCTGCGTGCCTGCATGAGAAGGACGGCGACGGCTTCTGCACCGAGGCCGGCTGCACCCATGCCGACTGCACGGTGCGCGCAGCCACTGAGGCCGCCTTCCTCACCACGCTCTACCAGGGCGATAGGCCGGTGGCCCGCATTACCGTGACCGACAGCCTGAAGAGCGAGGTGCTGGCCTGGATCGAGAAGGCCCTGCTGGCCGACCTGGACGAGCTGCATGAGGCGCACCCCGACTACCACGAGGCCATCTTCGGCAAGCAGAAGATGCTCGGCGGCAAGCCGGTGTACCTGGGCCCCGACGGTCGGGAGACCACCGACGCCACCGCCGCCGACGGCACGGCCAACACGCCGGTCTACGACGGCACGGGCGACCACGACCTGTACGAGGCCTACCAGGCCCGCCGCATGGAGCTCGAGGGCGACAACATGTGGTCCGACATCAACTGGTTCAGCTCGCTGCACCACGGCTACGGCCTGTTCCGCATCGCCCAGGCCCATATCGCCGGCGTGGTGTGGCGCGACGACAACTACGACGGCATCCAGGATGCCGGTGAGACCGGGCGGATCGCGGGCGTGCCCGTGAGCCTGAAGCGCTACTGGTACTCCGCCGACGGCTGGCAGCTGGACGAGACCTTCAGCCAGACGGTGACCTCGGACGCCGATGGCCGCTGGATCTTCGATGACCTGGACGTGGCCGGCAAGCGCATGGTGGACGGCAAGGAAACCTACGTGCTCTACGGCTTCGAGGTGACCGTGGACGATCTGCCGGCCGGCTTCGGCGTGACCCATATGAACAAGGGCTCCCACGAGACCGACTCCGACCTGAACGAGGACACCAAGCTCCTCGATCCGGCCGATCCCCACGGCGGTCTCATCGTGCTGGCCTCCCCGTCGGATCGCTCCGATCTGGTCGGCAACGGCGCAGCCTACCTGGCCGGCCCGAACGGCACCACCTGGGTCATCTCCATGGGCGTCGATTCCGACTTCAACGACACGGGCCTGGTGCCCTACGCCCTGGCCACCATCGCCGGCATCGCCTTCGACGATCCGGAGGCCGACGGTCTGCAGGACGAGACCGCCGAGCCGGTGCCCGGCCTGACGGTGTACCTGGAGCGCAAGACCCTGGGAGATACGGCGGCGGTCGGCTTCAACGGCGCCTCCTACAAGCCCACGGCCCTGGCTGCCATCAAGGGCCAGACCGTGGAGGGCGGCGACGGCTGGACTGAGGTGGCCTCTCAGGAGACCAACGCCGAGGGCGCCTACCGCTTCGAGGGGCTGCCCATGGTCGACGGCGCCAACACGCCCTATATCTACCGGGTGCGTGCCACCATGCCCGACGGCAAGGAGTTCGTGCCCATCGAGGTGGGCAGCGACGATAACAACGACTCCGACTGGGGCGAGGCCGCCGGCTCGGTGCTCGGCACGGGCAAGGTGGGCATCACCCCGGCCATGGCGGTGCTCGGCTCCTTCACCGAGGTGCGCACCACCCCCAACGCCTACGGCCACAAGTTCAACCTGCTGGCGCCCTACGACTGGACGCCCGAGACGGATCGCTCCGTGGACCTTGGCATGACCGGCAGCGATGACGACTGGAACACCGTCGTGGTCACCACCCCGTGGGGCACGAACCTGTTCTACCTGAAGCTGCCCCAGACCGGCGACGAGCTCATGCCCTGGCTGTTCGGCCTCACCCTGCTGGGCGCCGCGGCTCTGCTGCTCGTCCTCATCAGCCGCCGCAAGGAGGAAGACGAGGAAGAGGAAGGGGAGGAGTAAGAAGAGACCGAGAGAGACGTCCCTAAGGGCTCTGATGGAAGGAGGGGCCCTCTCCGGAGGGCCCCGGTCAGAAGGGATGACAAGCGCCCCTCGCCACTGGCGGGGGGCGCATCTTGACATCGGGGACAAGAAGGGTATATAATGCGCTGTTATCTACAGCTTGGTAACGGAAGCGCAACGGAACGGCGAAGGGGCCGTGCCGGCGCTCACGATAAGAGAGCCAGGAGATGACCGCCATGAAGCAGCAGCATCGGTTCCTCCGCAGCGCATTGGCCGCTGTGCTCGCCTGGGGCCTGATGGTCCCGGCCGGCGCCGCCTACGCCGACGGGGAAAATACCGCTACCCCCCCCCTAAGTTCTGAGAACAGTTCCGGCGAAGGGGCGTTCGACGGGCCCCTCGTCGATACGGGTGCCTCCGCGCCCGGGGCCACGGCCGCCGAGACGGGCGGCGAGGACGCCGCGGCCGCCGGCCCGGCTGCCACCGAGGCCGAGCCCACGGCTGAAGAGGGGGCCGCCGCGACCTCCGTGGCCGCAGCCCTCGGCAATATGGTGCCCCGCGCGCTCGCTTCCGCCGACGGAGCCGCAGCGGCCTCCGATGCTCCCGCAGCCCCCGAGAGCGTCACGGCCGGCGACTTCACCGTCGTCGGCGGCAAGGCCGCCACGAGCCAGACGGCCGGCGACGGCGACTTCTTCTTCGAGGGCAGCACTCTCCACATCCTCACTTCCACTCCGCTTACCGTGAGCACGGCAGCTGCCACGGGCCACAACATCGAGATCAATGCCGGCGTGAAGGCCGACCTCACCCTGGCCGGCGTGAACATCAACTCGTCTCTGGCCCCCATCAACCTCGTCACCAACTCCGACGAGGACAAGGACGGCGTGAAGGTCACCAACGCCAATCAGATCACGAACAAGACCATGCTCTACCTGACGCTGGCGGAGGGCAAGACCAACACGCTCGTCTGCAACAACGTCACCGCCACCGGCTCCCCGGGCATTCGCTGCGGCTGGGGCTCCATTCTCGTCATCGACGACGCGGTGACCAACGTGCGCGCCGGCGGTTCCAAGTTCAATCTGGACGACATCGTCACGCCCGAGGGGGGTATGGTGCCCGAGGACGTCACCCTCTACGACGGCGTGACCCGGCTGAAGGCCGGTGATTCGCTGGTGGAGATGGAGGCGCCCGATTGCAGGCTGAACGTGACCGGCGGTGGCCATTCTGCTGGCATCGGGTCGGCGGCCAACGAGAATGCCGGCACGCTCATCTTCAACGGGGGGATCATCACGTCCCAGGTGCTGCCCTGGAACAGTTCCCGCTGGGCCCTCTCTAACGGCGCCGGCATCGGCGGCGGCTCCTCCGGGTCGGGCACTGTGATGATCTTCAACGGCGGCAACGTGACGGCGACAGCTGGCTCCTGCGGTGCCGGCATCGGCTCGGGCTTGGGTTACTACAGCTCCGATCACCGCGGAGGCACCCCCAAGGCCGATGCCATCAACATTCCCACGGGCGAGGCGGCCTCGGGCGGCTACAGCTTCGATGCCCGGCCCGACAGCGTAGAGTGGTTCTGCTGCAAGGCAGCCCAAATGACATGCCCCCAGGGGGTGCACTACCTCGGTTCTGCTAAGGACACGAACTACTTCACCGTGGCGGGCGATATCACCGTGAACGGAGGCTTCGTCTCTGCCAACAGCGGTCAGCACGGTAACGCCTTCGGTCAGAGCTGCGCCCATGGTCCCTCTTCCAACCACAATCATATCGTGCGCGTCACCGGCGGCACGCTGCTCACCAATACCTATGACATCAACAGCACCAATCCGCCCCGCGCCGCCCTGGGCGCCTCGTTTGGCTACACCATTGTCACCGGCGGTTCGGTCATGGTCCAGAAAAAGGCCAACGGCAAGCCGGCATTTCAGGGCATCGGCGGCACCGCCTACAACACCCAGGGGGTGGAGACCTGGGACGATGTCGAGAGCCTCGGCGGCAGCCTTCCCGACACCGACAAGGTGCAGATGCTCACCATCGACCTGTCGAGCGAGTTCGACAAGGGTGCCACCGATGCCGACAAAACGGTACCCGTGGTGAAGTGGAAGCTGGAGATCGACAACATCGAGCAGGAGTACGGCGCGCCCTCTTACCTGGACAAGGGCAAGCTGTACCTGTGGCTGCCCGAGAGCGCCACGGGCAAGAACGTGACCGTGACCATGTCCTACCGCGACAAGGACGGCGGCCTCCACGACATCGAGCCCATGTACGTCGAGGAAGTGGGCGGCGACCAGGGCTCCACCCTCAAGCGCTACATCGACATTCAGGTAGAGAAGCTGACCGCGGAGCAGCAGGAGTACTTCTCGGGCCTTGTGAAGGAGTACGACGGGCTCTCCTTCGAGCCTTTGACCATCACGCCCGACAAGCCCATCGAGTTCGTGTCCGAGCAGGGCAACAAGTACACGCTCACCGACATGAAGCACGTGACCACCTCCTACCAGCCCTACGATGCCGTGGACGGAAGCCCCCTGCCGGGAAGCTCGGTGGTGACCGGCACCGCCATGCCGGCCGATACCGGCACCTTCCGCGTGCAGCTGGTGTCGAAGGAATACGCCACCGACGCCACGTTCGAGAGCAACTACTGGGGCCACCGCATCACTGCCTGGGCCAAGATCACGCCGGTGCCCGCCGTGCTGGAGATCGAGGGCGTGGAGTGGGGCTATCTCGATGAGGACGCCACGCCGGGCGATGCCAATGCCTGGCAGCCCATCCTGAAGGACCAGACCGCCGGCGGCATCGCGGGCAACCGCCTGAAGCTCACCTTCAACATCCGCTCGGCCAACACCACGGCGCTCACCTGCGCCGCGCCCACGGGCAGCTTCCAGGTGCGCATCGACGGCAAGAAGGTGGGCGAGCCCATCAAGCTCACGGCCGAGGAGATCGGGAAGTCGGCCCACTCCACCATCGAGGAGAAGGACATATCGGTGAAGGGCGCCGACGGCAAGCCCGAGACGCGCCATGCCACCGTGGTGACCTACTACCTGGATCCGGCCAACCGCGACGGCCTGCTCGATTTGCTGGAATCGGCCGGCAACGGCGAGGAGCACAAGGTGAACCTCGAGTACATCGCCGACAAGAACTACATCGAGGGCGTGGACAAGAACCCGGAGAACGCCGGCGAGGACGACGCCTTCATCGTGCCGGTGCCTCCCACGGGCGACGTGAAGCCCGACGGCCCGGTGGACATCGAGGAATCGGAGACGCCCGATCCGGGCCCCGGAAGCACCGACCCGGACGACCCCACGGGCAAGATGACCGTCATCCGCAAGACCATCACGGCCAGCTACGCCGATTTCCACGACAAGGCCAACCCCGACCTGGAGGACTTCTTCGCCCTGGCCCTGGAGTCCAGCTCGTCGGTGAAGCCCACCTATGCCGTGTCCAACAACGCCGTGGCCGACCTGGTGCGCGGCGAAGACGGCGCGCCGCTCATCGGTGAGGACGGCAAGCTCCAGGTGCAGATTAACAGCTGCGGCACCTCGGTCATCACCGTGGAGCAGAAGGCCAACGCCCTCTACACCGGCATCAAGTACATCCTCACGGTGAACGTGCTTCCCGACCCGAGCATCCGGCCCCAGATCCAGATCCGCCTCACCTGGCGCAACCTCACGGCCCTGAACGAGGCCGGGGGAGAGCCGGCGGCGGCCCTCGCGGCCCGCGGCGTGGCCGCCGTGGCCAGCGGGGAGGCCGCGGCCTTCGCCTCCCGGGCCGCTGCCGACCGTGCCAGCACCCCGCCGCGCCCCGGCGACGTGCTGGAGTACACGGTCACGGGCCTGAACCTCACGCCCGGAAGCGCCTGGCAGGCCGCTGAGCTGAAGGACATGATCGATGCGAAGCTCTCCTTCGACGCGGAGTCGGTGGAGATCGCCCCGAACTACGCCACCCACAGCGACGCCTACGACCTGGGCACCGCCGCCTTCTACCGCGACTTCGATTGGGACGACCTCGACTGGAGCGATGTCAACCGGGACGACTTCTCCTACGTGGCCCCCACGCTCACCAAGGGCATCGGCACCGTCTACGGCGGTCAGTCCACTTCCGTCCGCTTCCAGGCCACGGTGGGGGAGAACGAGGGGCTCGGCGACCGCCCTGAGGACGGCAAACTGCCCGAGATATCCAACGAGCCCTCGGGCACGGGCGGCTTCGGCAAGGACGAGGGCGACCTGGCCCCTGGGGAGAAACCCCAGCCCCCGAACCCCCTCGACCCCGCCGCGGACATCGAGATCGTGGGCGACGGCGACCGCGACCCCGATACGGGCAAGTTCCCCGACCCGGAGCCCACGCCTGTGCTGCCGAAGGACCCCGCCGCGGCCGACATCCAGACCACGGTGAAGGTGGAGCTGAAGGAGCACAGGGAGGAGCACGACGGCGACCGCTTCATGGTGGGCGACACCCTCCAGGTGACCGTCACCTCCACCAACACCGCGCCCGACTCCAAGCTCGCCAACGCCGTGGTGAAGGCCACGCTGCCCGTCGGCATGGAGCCCGTGCCCGGCACCATCAAGCTCGTGCTCGACGACGGCACGGAGATCGCCGTGCCCGACAGCGCCTACGACCCGAAGACCGGCGTCGTGGCCGTGAACGCCGGCGACCTCTACGGCGGCGAGAGCGCCAGGCTCGTCTTCGACGTGGAGGTGACCTCCACGAGCGAGACCCGCGACCCGAGCGACCCGTCCGACCCCGACAATCCGTCCAACCCCGGCGACCCCGGCAACCCGGATGACCCCGACGACCCGTCGAAGCCCGGCAACCCCGGCAACCCCGGCGGGCGCCCCGAGGGCCCCGGCATCGAGGGCGGCACCCTGGGCGAGACCCCCACCGACGAGTGGGAGCGCGAGCACCCCATGGTGCCGGACCCGGACGACCCGGACGGGCCCCTCGTGCCCGGCGAGCCGACCGAGCCCGTGGAGAAGCCCGAGCCCGGCACCCCCTTCGTGCCCGCCAAGCCATGGGAGGACCTCGAGGACGAGCTCGTCTCCACGCCCCCGAGCCAGGATCCCGACATGCCGCCCGTGCTGCCGGCCAACCCCAAGCTGGAGGACGACGCCGACGGCCCGGCCGACGTGAAGGTGGCCAAGACCGCCGAGAACCTTGACCGGGGCGACGGCACCACCCGCGTGGGCGATACCGTCCGCTACACGGTGACGCTCTCCAACGCCAAGGCCCACACCATGTGGTACGGCGCGGTCATCCGCGACGAGATCCCGAAGGGCCTCGAGCCCCTGGCCGGCACCATCCGCCTCACCGCGCCGTCCGGCGCCGAGGTCGAGGTGCCCGACTCCGCCTACGACCCGGCCACGCGCGTGCTCGCCGTCACGGCGGGCGACCTCGCCGGCGGCCGGACGGCCGTGCTGACCTTCGAGTGCGAGGTCACGGAGGACGCCCTCGGCGCCGACATCGGCAACGTGGCCACGGCCCACGGCACCCGGCCCTCCGACGCCGACCCGTCGGAAGTCGCCCCGGGTGCGACCCGGCCGGCCCCGGGCGAGCCCTTCGAGCCCTCCGAGGGCTGGGACGCCTTCCTCAAGGACAACCCGGGCCTCGCCAATCCCGATGTCGCCTACCCCGAGGGCACCGACTCCAAGGGCGGCGTGCAGCCGGCCGCCGAACAGGATGACGAGGACAATGGCAGCGGTAAGGGCAATTCCAAGACCCGCATCAAGCTGGCCCAGACCGGCGACGACCTGCTCGGCGCGGCCGTCGCTCTGGCCCTGGCAGCCGCCGCAGCGGCCGCGGTGCTCATCGTCCTGGCCCTCCGCCGCCGGCGCGAGCGCCGAGAGCGCCACACGGGTCAGTGGTAGGGGGAGAGGCAGCGTCGCGGTTCTTTGGGCTGTTGACTGCCCCCCGCCCGATGCCGGTAGCGCTGCGTATAGGCTTCGCTCCGCTGAGGTAGAACGTACCGGATAGAGCATGCAGCAGGAGATGCCCTCGCTTTCCGCGGGGGCATCTCCTGTCGTTGAGGCTTTCTGTGGGTTCCGCTGCCAGCCGAGTGGCTGTGCGAGGGAGGCTCGGTTCGCTCTTCAATGGCCCCAGTTGTCCGTCGATTGTTGCTTTTCTAACGGATTAGTGACACCATGAGAAGGCTACCGACGGCACGTCGATCAGCGGAGAAGGATGCGGGGCTCGCTCCCCGCCAGAGATAAGGAAGGTTCTGATGGAGCGCGCATTCGAACAGAGCTTGAAGCTGGCCCTGGCCTTCGCTTTGGCTGCGACTATGGCCATGCCCCTCACGGGGGGGGGTGCTACCGTTGAGCGCGCGTGGGCCGATGAGCCTGTGGCCCAGGCGGCCGATACGGTCAAGCTGACCATCAAGGCCGGTGCAGCCACGCCCGTGGAGGGGCAGGCCAACACCTACCACTTCCCCGATCTGAAGGTGAGCGCAGAGCCGGCCGACGCGAAGTTCCAGAGCATTACCGTGCAGTTCACCACGGGCATTGCCTCTGGGGACGACATCTATTACAACTCCAAGCACGAGAAGAACAACAACGAGACGCTGCCCGCTGGCTTTGAGCGCGTGGGCAAAACGGGCAACTGGTCGGTCAACTACAAGACCAACGGCGGCGCCACGGCCGAGCAGTGGGAGGAGTTCCTGCGCGATTATCTGACCTTGAGCCTGGCCGATGCCACGAATACCAAGGGCCTGCGCCTGGTGGCGAGCCTCGCACCCGTGACGACCATTCGCGATTACAATTCCCTGAACGGGCATTATTACGAAGTGGGAGTCGGCAGCATCGGATGGCTCGGCGCCCTTCAGGAGGCCGAGAAGCATACCTATATGGGCATGCGCGGGTATCTGGTGACGGTGACCGATCGCGCGGAGCAGGACTTCGTGTTCTCCCTGGTGCACACCGACACCTGGATCGGCGGCACCTGCGACGATACCCATACGCGCCGCACCAACGCCTGGGCCCAGAATTACCGCACCCATAACGCCGATGCTGCGACCCGCTGGTCCGACGTGCAGACCTACAATTCCGGTGGTTACAGCCATTACTACTGGGTCTCGGGCCCAGAGGCCGGCCTCAAGATGGGCGAGTGTCGCTCCAATACCGAGCGCCGGCCGGCCATCAACCCCGAGACTAATGAGGAGATGTTCATGTTCTGGGCCAGCGCCCAGCCCGATGGCTATAGCACGGGCGAGCGCTGGATGCAGCTGGCGGTGAACTTCGGGGCTTCGGCCACCGATAAACTCGGTCAATGGAACGACCTGCCGCGCGATTACGGTAGCGTCAACTATTACGTCATCGAGTACGGCGGCATGCCCGACGACGTAGATCCCGACGATGACCAGGCCGGGGCCGACGTGTCGCTGGACGTGTACGTGAAGGTGGACATCATCGTAGACCCCACGGGGCGCACCATTACCACCGAGGCGGACGACATTCAGGTGGGCGACCCGCTGGCCGTTCAGGAGAACGTGAACGGCGATACCCATGTGAAGACCCACATCGTGAAGGACGGCGCCATCGTCGATGAGAGGGATGCGGAGGTCGAGCGCACCTACTGGATCAAGGATCCCGGCTCGGAGGGGGCCGACGCCAAGGGCTGGCGGCCCTTGCGCCCCGAAGAGATGAACGAGAAGGGCGAGCCCATCCACGCCGGCTCCTACAAGGTGGAGTCCAAGAGCGTCTACAGCGTCACCGAGGACGGCGCGACGGTGCAGGACTACGTGGCCGGCGAGGCCACCTTCACCATCAAGCCCCGGGCCGTGGACGTGACGAAGCCGGCCGAGGCTCCGGACGATCCCGCGGCTCCCGATGCCACCCAGGATACCGAGGTCACCGACCCCGAGACGGGGGAGAAGGTGACCGTGGCAGGCCGTGGCTGGTCGAAGGTCTATGACGGGACGCCCTACCTGGCGGGCGGCAACGTGTCCATGGCCGACGGCCTGGTGGGAAGCGCCTCGGCGTGGCTCTCCTTTGAGCGGGCCGAGTTCGTCGCCAAGGACGCCGGTGAGCGGGAATTGGTGCTGCACGGCGTGAAGGTGAAGGGCCCCCAGGCGGCCGACTACCGCATTGCGGGGCTGTCCGCTGACGGCACCCTCACGGTCCAGGGCGCCATCGAGCCGCGCGACCTGGCCATTGCCACCCGCTGGTTCCCCACGGCGGGCACCGATCCCGTCTCGTGGGTGAAGAACGTGCCCCTGGCCGACCCCGCTGCCCCGGGTGCCCCCGTGGGCCGCTACAGCGATCTGGCCGCCTTCGACAGCGCAGCCGCCACCGACAGCGCCGACGACGGCGAGCACACCTGGCCCGTGGCGTGGCCCGCTTCCATGCTCGCCCCGGGCGACGACCCCGCCGTCGTGCTCGGCGCCCCTACCTTTACCGCCGCCACGGCCGGCGGCCTGGCCCTGAACGCCGCGCGGCCGCAGCTGGGCGCCTACCGGCTCCAGGCCTCCTTCCCGAAGGTCTCTGAGATCGGGAGCGCGCTGCTCACCGCCGACGGCAACTACCGTGTGACGCTGAAGCCGGCCGAGCTTGCCGTGACCGAGCGCATCGTGGTGGACCTCACCGAGGACGATCCCATCGACATCGTGCGTCCCGTGGAGCCGCCCAAGCCCGTGCCGACGCCGGTGACTAAGGACGACCTGATCGACCTCGTGGAGGACAAGTTCGGGCCCGATTCCAATGCTCCGGACGATAAGCGCATTCCCGAGGGAGTGGACCCGGTGGTCACCATCACCAAGGATGGGCTGCCCGTCGACGAGATCGATCCCTCCGAGCCGGGGAACTACGAGATCACCGTGACCTATCCGGGCCCCGACGGCACCGACTACGTGGCCGATATCGATTACGTGGTGGAGGGGAAGCCCGCGCCTGCCCCGGCCCCGGGCCTGTTCACGGTGAGCACGCGGCTCGCCGGCGCCACCGAGGGGGCGACCATCACTCCCAGCCAGACCCTGACCGCCGGCTCCACGGCCACGGTCACGTGGGCCGCCGGGCCCGACTGCTACGTGGCCTCGGTTAAGGTGGACGGCCGCCTGGTGGACGTCGCTGGCGTCCGCCAGGTGTTCGAGAAGATTGCCGCCAACCACGAGGTGGTGGTCACCCTGGCTCGCAACCCCATCATCGAGGGCGGCTCCACGGGCGGCTTCTACACGGTGACCGTGAACCGCTACGGCGCCGGGGCGGAGGTGAGCCCGAGCGCGGTGCTCTCCGCCGGGGCTGACGGACGCGCCACCTGGAAGGCCGCCGAGGGCTACCGCATCGCGGCGGTGTGGGTGGACGGCAAGGAGCTGTCCGCCACGGCTGTGGTCAGCGGCGCCATCGACTTCGCGAAGATCGCGGCCAATCACGTGGTGGACGTCTACGTGGAGCGGGCCGACGGCTCGCCGGCGCTGAGCCCCGACGACCACCGGGTGACCACTCAGATCAAGGGAGGCCCCGGCACCATCACCGGCAGCGGCACGGTGACTGCCGGCGGCGAGTACCACGTGGCCTGGCAGCCGGTCATCCAGACTGTGCCCGACGTGACCGATCCCTCCTATGCCGTCTACGAGGTGGCGAAGGTGGAGGTGAACGGCGAGGAGGCCGCCGGTACCGACGAGCGCGAGCTGGAGCTCTCCGACATCAAGGAGGACAAGGCCGTCGTGGTCACCCTGCGGCCCGTGGTCTTCGACGTGGCGGTGCTCGCCTACGGGCCGGGGGCCGCTTCCGATTCCCGCACCCTATTCAAGGGCCAGGGCTACGTTGACATTTCCGGCACTCCCGACGGGGGCGCCCATATCTCCTACATCGAGGTGGACGGCCTGCCCGTCTTCGACGAGCGCGTGCCCGCCGGCGCCCTGGCCACGGTGGCGGCCCTCTCCGATGCCGCCGCGGTTCTGAGCGGTACCGTGGGCGACGCGGTGGGCTCGGCGGCCGGCAGCGAAGCCGATGGGGTGGCGAGCTCCTTCGCCCTCGGGCCCGAGAAGGCCTGGGCCGAGGAAAGCGCGCCGGAGGCCGTTGCCCTGGCGGCCGCGGCCGATCCGGTGTTCCCCGCGCCGACCATCGAGCGGCGCCAGGCCGACGGGGCGGGGCTCGACATGGGTATCGGCGGCATCGACCGCGACCACGTGGTGAAGGTGTACTTCGCCAAGGACGGCGAGGCGGCCAACCCCGACACGGTGAAGGACGTCGTGGACGTCACCGGCGGCGTGGAGGGCGGCCCGGGCTCGGTCACCATCGGCGACGGCACCGGCTTCGTCGATCCCGATGAGGACCAGACCGTGACCTGGGAGATCCCCGAGGGCTATGAGCCCACCGAGATCGTCGTGGGCGACCAGCGCTTCCCCGTGCCGCCCGGCGCCACCGAGGTGGTCATTCCCGGGGGCACCTTCAAGCCCGGCGACCACGTGGAGCTCGTGGTGGAGAAACGCGAGCCCGGCGATGAGACCGTGCCCTCGCGCACGCCGCGGCCGGAGGCCCCCGAGCAGCTGCGGGTGGAGACCTCTCTCACCGGCGGCGCGGGCACCATCACCGGCGGCGCGTCGGTGGATCGCGGCGGCAGCTACACCGTGGAATGGGCGCCCGCGCCCGGCTATCGGGTGGTGAAAGTCCTCATCGACGGCGGCGAGCGACCCGATCTTCTGGGCGCCTCCTCCTGGACCTTCGAGGACATCGGCGAGAACCACACCGTGCAGATCGTACTGGAGCCCATTCCCGGCACCGTTCCCGATGACCCGACGGATCCCGACGACGGCTCGGGAAGCGGTTCGGGGAATGACGGCGAAGGTTCCGGCGACGGGGACGACGACGCCACCAAGATCCGCCTCAAGCTGGCCCAGACCGGCGACGAAGCGCCTGCCGTAGCGGCCCTGGCCCTGCTGGCGGCCATAATCGCCGGCGGCGCAGCTTGGCTCGCCCGCCGCCGCACCCGCGCGTAACAGCTCTTCGCGGGCCGGAGCCTGCGGGTTTCGGCCCTGCGCTGCCGCCACCACGTTGACCAGGTGTTTCCTGGGAATTCCCAGGTAGGGAGGCGATTCCTACCGCGGCGCAATTTCCCGATTTTCATGGGGCGAAGGTTGGCTATAATGGGCGTCATGTTTTCTCGCGAGCACATACTGTCGGCCTTCTCCGCGGCCGCCCCCATCATGCTGGGCTACGTGGCCATCGGCCTGCCCTGCGGCATCCTGTCCAACACCATCGGCCTGAACCCCCTGCAGGTGTTTCTGCTGTGCGCCCTGCTGTACTCGGGCGCCGGCCAGTTCATGATCTGCAACATGTTCCTGGCCGGGTCCTCCATCGCCTCCATTACCGCGAGCGTTTCGCTGGTGAACACGCGCCAGATGCTCTACGCGGCCTCCTTCGCCCCCACCTGCGAGAAGACCCCGCGCTGGCTGGCGGCCCTGTTCGCCGCCTCGGTGACTGACGAGTCCTACGGCGTGAACACCCAGCGCTTCGCCGAGGGGAACTGGTCGGTGGACCGGGCCCTCATGGTGAACCTGTTCTCCCAGAGCTCGTGGACCATCTCCAACGTCATCGGCTGCGCCGTGGGCGCCGCCGTGGCCATTCCGGTGAACATCGCCGCCTTCGCCATGACGGCCATCTTCATCTGCCTGCTGGTCACTCAGAAGTTCACGTCCGCGAATATCATCGCCATGGCCGTGGCGGCCCTCGGCGTGTATGTCTGCAAGGCCGCCGGCCTCACGGGCCCAGCCATCCTCATCGGTGCCGTGGCCGGTGTGGTGTGCGCCATGGCCTTTGCCCTCACCGTGGGGAAGCGCTCCGGCGCCGCAGGGGAAGAGGCGGCGGGGGAAGGGGTTGCTTCCGTGGAAGGGGCGCGCACTGAGGCTGCGGCGCTGGAGGGCGTCGCAACGGAGGGTGCTCACTTCGCTGACGAGGCAGCGAAAAAGGCGGCGGGGGAAGGGGAGCGCCGATGAGTTGGGATCAGTTCTGGGTCGTGCTCGTCGGGTGCGTGCTGGCCATGTGGGCCTGCCGCGTCATCCCGCTGTTCCTGCTGAAGGGCAAGGCGCTGCCCGAGAACTTGGAGCGGGCCCTCGGCTTCATCCCTCCGGCGGCCTTCGCGGCCCTGGTGGCCAACGACCTGCTGAACCCCGGCATGTTCGATGCCGGCATCTGGCCGGCGGCCATTCCGCTCGTGGCGGCCATCGCCTGCGCGCTTGTGGCGGCCAAGACGAAGTCGCTGCTGTGGACCGCCGTGGCCGGCGTGGGGGTTTACGCCGCCCTGGCCTTCTTCGCGGTATAGGGCGCGATTGTGGGCGTGATCCGCTTTCTCGGGCAGCACAAGGGGGCCGTGGCCCTCGTGATGCTGCTGCTCGCGGCCAAGGCGGCCTGCGATCTGGCCCTGCCGGTGTTCACATCCCAGATCGTGGATGTGGGCATCGCCCAGTCCGGCGTGGAGGACGTGGCCGAGCTGGAGCATCTGCGGGCGGCCGGGGTGGACCTCCTGCCGCGGCAGATGGCCTATCTGGGGCAGCTGGGGCTGCTCATGCTGGGGGTGGCCGCGGCGGCCATGGTCTTGGACGTGGCCGTGTCCCTCGTGGCCTCCCGCACCGGCGCCGCCATCGGCCGCGATGTGCGCCGACAGCTGTTCTCCCAGGTCGTTGCCTTCTCGGAGGGGGACATCAATCGTTTCTCGGCCGCCTCCCTCATTACCCGCGGCACCAACGACGTGGTGCTCATCCAGAACGTGTGCACCATGATCCTGCGCATGGTGCTCTACGCTCCCATCCTCGCCATCGGCGGCGTGGTCATGGTGATGGCCACGAACCCTCAGATGGGATGGATCGTCGTGGTGGCCGTGGCGGCGGTGTTCACGGTCATCGCCGTGCTCTTCCACTTCACGTTGCCCCGCTTCAAGATGATGCAGAAGCTCATCGACCGGGTGAACCTCGTGGCCCGCGAGATGCTCACGGGGCTCTCGGTGGTGCGGGCCTTCAACCGCGACGGCTACGAGGAGGAGCGCTTCGACGAGGCCTCGGCCCGGCTCATGCGCACCCAGCTGTTCACCAACCGCGCCATGGCCGCTATGATGCCGGCCATGATGCTCATCATGAACCTCACTTCGGTGGCCATCGTGTGGTTCGGCGCCGGGGCCGTGGGGGCCGGCACCCTGCAGACCGGCGACCTCATCGCCTTCATCACCTACGCCATGGTCATCATCATGGGCTGCCTCATGATGGGCATGATCTCCATCATGCTGCCCCGGGCCGACGTGGCCGCCGCCCGCGTGCGCGAGGTGCTTGAAGCCGAGCCCTCGGTGCCCGATCCGGCTCCCGTGCGCGGGAGCGCCAGCGGGACTGCTGCCGAGACGGGAACGGGACGGGGCGACGACTTCGCGGCGAAGGGGGAGGGACTGCGGGTCGTTTCGCCGGTTGGCGCAACGGTACCGGGGGCCGATCGGGAAGGGGGCGTCGCCGTGCCTTCGTCCTCAGAAGCCAGCGGCGTGCGCATCGCCTTCGAGGGGGTGTCCTTCCGCTACGAGGATGACAGCGAGGCGGTGCTCGAGGACGTGTCGTTCACCGCCGAACCGGGCACCACCCTGGCCATCGTGGGTTCCACGGGGTCGGGGAAGTCCACGGTGGTGAAGCTCATCGAGCGCTTCTTCGACGTGAGCGCCGGGGCCGTGACCGTGGACGGTATCGACGTGCGCCAGTGGCCCCAGGACGCGCTGCGGGCCTGTTTGGGCTACGTGCCCCAGAAGGCCTTCCTGTTCGAGGGCACCGTGGCCACCAACATCGCCTACGGGGATCCGGATGCTGACGAGGCGGCCATGCGGGCCGCCCTGGCCGCGGCCGAGGCCCTGGCCTTCGTGGAGGAGCGCGAGGAGGGGCTGGCGGCCCCCATCGCCCAGGGCGGCACTAACGTCTCCGGTGGCCAGCGCCAGCGCCTGGCCATGGCCCGGGCCCTCGTGCGGCGCCCGCGGGCCTACCTGTTCGACGACTCCTTCTCGGCCCTCGACTACGCCACCGATGCCCGGGTGCGCTCGGCTCTGACCGCCTACGCTGCCGGTGCCACGAAGATCATCGTGGCCCAGCGCATCTCCACGGTGCTCGATGCCGACTGCATTGTGGTGCTCGAAGAGGGGCGCGTGGTCGGGCGCGGCACCCATGGGGAGCTCATGGACACCTGCCCGGCCTATCGCGAGATCGCCCTCTCCCAGCTCTCCGAGGCCGAGCTCGCCGCCGTCGGAAACGATATCGACGTTCCGGCCGCAACCGTCCTGTGCGACCCGCTGGCCCCTTCCGCAACCGCCTCGGAGCCGTCGCCGCACTCTCGCTCAACCGCTGCCGAACCGCAGCCCGGCCCCGCCGCAACCGTCTCAGATACCCCGTGTCGGGAAGGGGGTGCGCGATGAGCGGCCATCCTGGTTTCGTGCCCCGTCCCGGACGGGGTCCCGGTCGCGGCCATGGGCCGGCCGGGCGCATGATGGGCGGCGAGAAGCCCCTGAACCTCAAGGCCACCCTGCGCCGCATGCTCTCCTTCATGGGGCAGTTCAAGGGTCGCCTCGCCCTCGTGCTCCTGTTCGCCGTCGGGTCCACCGTGTTCTCCATCGTGGGCCCTAAGGTGCTCTCCGAGGCCACTACCGTGCTCTTCGACGGTACCGTGGCCGCAGCGGCGGGCACCGGCTCTATCGACTTCGCCGCCATCGGCCGCATCCTGATAGTCACGCTTGGGCTCTACCTGGCCTCGGCCGGGTGCGCCTGGGTGCAATCGTGGATCATGAGCTACGTCTCCCAGCAGACTTGCTACCGTCTGCGCGACGCCATCGCCCGCAAGATCGAGCGCGTGCCCTTCGGCTACTTCGAGAAGAACTCCACCGGAGACACCCTCTCGCGCATCACCAACGACGTGGACACCCTGGGCCAGAGCCTGAACCAGGGCATCACTCAGCTCATCACCTCGTCGGTCACCGTGGTGGGCGTACTGGCCATGATGCTGTCCATCAACGTCGTCATGACCCTGGTGGCCCTGGTCATGATTCCCGTGTCCATGGCCCTCGTGATGGTCGTGGTGCGCCTGTCCCAGAAGCACTTCGTGGCCCAGCAGCGGCTGCTCGGGGCCTTGAACGGCCAGGTGGAGGAAACGTTCTCGGGCCATGCCGTGGTGAAGGCCTTCGGGCGCGAGGGGGCCACGGTGGAGGCCTACGAGCGGGACAACGAGGCCCTCTACGACGCCGGCTGGAAGGCTCAGTTCCTCTCGGGTCTCATGATGCCCGTGCTCGGCTTCGTGGGGAATCTGGGCTATGTGGCCGTGGCCGTGTCCGGCGCCTTCTTCGCCGTGACGGGGGCCATTACCGTCGGCGATATCCAGGCCTTCATCCAGTATGTGAAGAACTTCACCCAGCCCATCACCCAGCTGGCCCAGGTGTCCAACGTGCTGCAATCCCTGGCTGCGGCCGCCGAGCGCATCTTCGCCTTCCTCGATCTGCCCGAGATGGACGAGGAGCCCTCGTCGGTACCCGTCGCCGATCTGGCCAGCGACGTGGAGTTCGATCATGTGCGCTTCGGCTACAGCCCCGACGCCCCGGTCATCCGGGACTTCTCGGCCCGGGCCGCCGCCGGGCGCACCGTGGCCATCGTGGGGCCGACAGGGGCGGGCAAGACCACCATGGTGAAGCTGCTCATGCGCTTCTACGACGTGGATGGGGGCGCCATCCGCATCGGCGGCGTTGACGTCCGCGACTTGACGCGGGCCGAGGTGCGGTCGCTGTTCGCCATGGTGCTCCAGGACACGTGGCTGTTCTCCGGCACCATCCGCGAGAACATCCGCTACGGGCGCCTGGATGCCACCGACGAGGAGGTGGAGGCGGCGGCCCGCGAGGCCTGCGCCGACCACTTCATCCGCACCCTGCCCGGCGGCTACGACTTCGCCATCAACGAGGACGGCACCAACGTCTCCGCGGGCCAGCGCCAGCTGCTCACCATCGCCCGGGCGCTTCTAGCCGACCGCCGCATGCTCATTCTGGACGAGGCCACCTCCTCAGTGGACACCCGCACCGAGCTGCGCATCCAGCGGGCCATGGATCGGCTCATGGAGGGGCGGACCTCCTTCGTCATCGCGCACCGGCTGTCCACCATCCGCCGCGCCGACCTCATCCTCGTCATGCGGGACGGCGACATTGCCGAGCAGGGAACCCACGAGGAGCTCCTGGCGGCCGGCGGCTTCTACGCCGATCTGTACGCCTCCCAGTTCGCCGCCTGCAACGACCGCTTCGAGGATTGAGCGGGCCACGGTTGCGGAAAGGTAAAGGTTCTCTGTTGTTGCGCAGTCCTCGCCGCGGGGCGGCTTCCCATTGGCTATGATAGGCGTTCCGAATAAAGACCGACCGTCGCCGATTCGCCAAAGGAACGTCGAGATATTATGTCCATAGCGTCGCATTCCCCTGGGGTCCCCGTGAGCGAGGATGCCTGCGGATCGTCCGCCCACCTGCCCGACGGCATCTGCCGCGTGGCCGCGGGGGCCCTCGGGGCCACCCGCCTCATCGAGGGCGCGCCGACGACCGGTTCCGACCGCGTGCTCGTGGCCGCCTTCGATTTCGACGGCACCTGCATCCGCGGCAACTCCCCAGTGCTCCTCGTGCGCCATCTGGCGCGCAAGCGCATGCTCGCCCCCTCGGTGGTGGCCCGCATCCTCGGTTGGGCCGCTTGCTACAAGGCGCGCCTGCCCCAGAACGAGAGCTGGGTGCGGGGGCTTGTGTTCCGCGCCTTCGCCGGCCGTCCCGTCGGCGAGGTGAACCGGTTCCTTTACGACTTCTACGATCGCTTTATCGATGAGCGCTTCCGCGCCGATGCCGAGGCGGCCATGCGGGCCCACGAGGCCGAGGGCCATGCCGTGGTCTGCGTGTCGGCCACCTTCGAGCCCATTGTGGCCGCGGCCATGGAGCGCCATCCCATCCAGTACGCCATCGCCACCCGCATGAAGGTGGACGGGGCGGGCAACTACACCGACGAGGTGGCGGGGCTGCCCATCGAGGGCCCCGAGAAGGTAGTGGTGCTGAGCCGGTTCTGCGACGAGCAGTTCGGCGCGGGGAACTGGGAGCTGGGCTGGGCCTACGGCGACCACCATTCCGACCGATCGCTTCTGGCCGCCGCCCGCCATGCTTGCGCAGTCACGCCGGACCGGCCCCTCACGCGCACGGCTAACGCCGAGGGCTACGATATTCTCGATTGGTGATAAATGCCCCTAGGCAAGCGCACTTTTGTTCGATAAAATAGCGTCGACACACGATTCCGGGCCCAGGGGCCCGCAGCTTATGAGAGGTAGCAGCCATGTTTGAGAGAGACGAAGCGAACCCGCCTGCGCCCGGCGATCCGTCCGGCGCCCCGTCCGATTATCTGGCCCGGGCCGTGGCCGCTTGCGAGGCGGGCGATGCGCGGCTGGGCCTGCACCTGTATCTGGCTGCCTTCGAGCAGGCCTCGGAGGCGAGCGAGGTACCCTCGGAGGATGCCATCATGGGCCTTAAGCAGGCCTGGCGCGTGGCCTGCGCCACCAAGGAGCGCTCTTTGGCCGAGTACATTTTCGGGCGGCTCGAGCCCTATCTGTCCCATGACGAGGTAGCGGCCTGCACGTCCCAGCTCCAGGGTCTGGCCTTCGACCGCCTGGAGGAATTCGGCATCTCCCGTGACGACCTCGAGGAGATGTCCGAGGCTATCTCCCAGGACGTCATGGGCCTCATGGCCGCCCCGCCGCTCATCATCGGCGCCTCGGCGGCCCCGGCGGTTGCCCTGGCCGCCCCGCCTTCCTCGGAGCGAGGGGCAGTCGAGCAGCCCGTGCCGCCCGCCGGTGCGCCCGAGGGCGGGGCCGAGCCCCAGCCGGTGGATATTTACACCTACGATACCGTGCCCGGCTACGGGGCCGTGGTGGAGCGTATGCGCTCCCTCGGCATCGGCCTGGCCGGCGATGCCTCCTTTGGCGAGTTCGTCGCCATGCTGAATGCCCGCCACGGCTTCGACGCCATGCCCATGGTGGACACCCTGCTGTTCTGCTCGCCGGCCCGGGAGGACGCGAGCCGCTTCATGATGGCCACCGTGGGCGAGCTGGGGCTGCCCGCCGTGCGCATGCGCATGGAGGAGAGCTTCCAGGGAGTGCCCATGCTCTGCGTGAGCGCCCAGGCCGCCGACGCCGACAAGCTGGCCGGCCTGCGCCGGGGCTTCGAGGGCGGTGGCGTGCTCGTGCTGGAGGATCTGGATCTGTGGGGCTCGCCTTTGTCCGAGGCCGCCGACGACATGGCCGGGCTTCTCATGGCCGCCATGTCCCGGGGCGCCCGCGAGGCGGTGAACCTCATCCGCCAAGCCGTGGAGAACCCCGATGTCTACGTGCTGGCCTCCGCCTCCTCGGCCGAGGCGGTGGATCCGTTTTTCCTCGACATGCTCTATCCCATCTCCTGCATCGACATCGACTATCCCACTCCGGCCGAGCGCGACGATATCTGGATGGATCTGGCCCGGACCCATCCCTCGCTGCGGGCTCTCAACCGCGACGAGCTCGTGCGCCTGTCGGCGAATCTGCCGCGCTACGATATCTACATGGCCGTGCGCGAGGCCCTGGAGGAGGCCTACAAGCAGGGCCTCGTGGAGCGCCGCTACCAGCCGGTCACCCGCGACAACCTCTTCGACAAGCTGGCCGCCTACCAGCCGCTTGACTCCGCGGAGTACGCCGAGCTGGAGAACGCCGTCATCTCGGACTTCGCCGCCGGCCTGGGCGAGCTGGAGGACCTGCTGTAACCGGCAGGCGGGAAGGGCGCGCAGTGGGGAAGATCGTAGAGCCGGCCTGGCCCGCATGGGCCGAGCCGGTAGAGGCCTTCGTGGGGCGGATGCTCGCCCGCGGCGACGAGCTGTACCGCGAGCTCCCCTGGCGCCACGTGGACGACCCCTACGCGGTGCTCGTGTCGGAGATCATGCTCCAGCAGACCCAGGTGGCCCGCGTGGGCCGTTTCTGGGAGCGGTTCCTCGCGGCGTTTCCCTCGGTAGATGCCCTGGCTGCTGCGGCCGTGCCCGATGTGCTGGAGCTGTGGCAGGGGCTCGGCTACAACCGCCGTGCCCTGGCCCTGAAGCGCACGGCAGACCAGTGCGCCGCGGAAGGGGAGGGGCGGCTGCCCGACACCTACGAGGGGCTGCTGGCCCTACCCGGCATCGGGCCGGCCACGGCCGCCGGGGTCATGGCCTTCGCCCATCAGGTGCCCGGGGTGTACGTGGAGACCAACGTGCGGGCCGTCTTCCTCCACGAGCTGTTCCCCGGCCGCGACGCCGTGACCGACCGGGAGCTGGCGCCGGTCGTGGCCGCAGCGGCCTTCTGCGGGCCGGCCGCCGCCGATCCGCGGCGCTGGTACTACGGGCTGCTCGACTACGGGGCGCACCTCAAGGCCACGGGTGTGAACCCGACGCGGCGCTCCGCCTCCTACAGCCGCCAGTCGGCCTTCGAGGGGTCGCGCCGCCAGAAGCGGGCCTGGATCGTGCGCCGGGTGCTGGCTGCCCCCGAGGGCGCCGAGGCCTCGCGGGTGCTCGCCGAGCTCTGCGCCGCCGAAGGGGCCGCCGGGCGCCCGGCCGTGGACGGAGCGCTGTTCGCCTCTATCGTGGACGATCTCGTGGCCGAGGGCTTCTTCCGTCGCGAGGGCGCCCTCCTCATCCCCTGAAGGAGTTGCCGTGGGTGTCATCGAACTGATTCTGACCGGCGTGGGGCTGTCCATGGACGCCTTCGCCGTGGCCGTGTGCAAGGGCCTTGGCATGCGGCGCATCCAGTGGGGCCAGGCCGTGGTCATCGCCCTGTTCTTCGGGGGCTTCCAGGCCCTCATGCCCCTCGTCGGGTGGGCCGTGGGCAGCCTGTTCTCGTCCTACATCACGGCGGTGGACCATTGGATCGCCTTCGGGCTTCTGGCCCTCATCGGCGCCAAGATGCTCTGGGATGCCTTCCATGAAGACGGCTCCGACGAGCGCACCTGCAACCGCCAGTGCGCCACCTGCGCGCGGCGGGGCACGGCGGCCTGCGCCGACGCTCCGGTGCCCCTGGACTTCCGGGAACTCACCATGCTGGCCGTGGCCACCTCCATCGATGCCCTGGCCGTGGGCATCACCTTCGCCTTCCTCGGGGTGAACATCGTTCTCGCCGTTGCCCTCATCGGTGTCACCACCTTCGTCCTGTCCCTCGCCGGCGTCGTCATCGGCAACCAGTTCGGCTCCCGCTTCGAGAAGCCGGCCACCATCGCCGGCGGCGTCGTCCTCATCCTGCTCGGCTGCAAGATCCTCTGCGAGCACCTCGCCGGCTAGGCTGTCCCATCGGGGGCGTTCGTCCCGCCTCACTGTGCGGTCCGGTCCCGTCTCGCGCCGCGCGGCGCCGCCCGAGGGGGCGCCTGCCCTGTGCCGCTGCCCGAGGAGAGCGCCGCGCCCTGCCCGCCGCCGCCCGAGGGGGCGGCCTGTGCCGGGTGCGTCGGCGGCGAAAGCGTTTATCATGGACGGCGACCTATTGGCATCCTGACAGACAAGGCGCGCCCATGCTCTTCGACGACTCCATCGCCTTCCTCGGCCCGGCCGGCACCTACAGCAACGAGGCGGCCCTGCGCTTCGCCGCCCGCCTCGGCATAGCCGAGCCGCACCTGGTGGAGTGCACCTCCTTCGACGAGGTGTTCGACTGCGTGGACGGCGGCGTCACCCGCTTCGGCGTCGTGGGCAAGGAGAACTCGCTCGAGGGCCCGGTCACGGCCACCCTGGACAACTTCGCCTTCCGCACCGATGCGGTCATCCTGGCCGAGGAGGTCATCAACGTGAGCCACTGCCTGGTGGCCCACCCCGAGGCCGATCTGGACGCCATCGTGCGCGTGGCCTCGCATCCCCAGGGCATCGCCCAGTGCCGCCGCTTCCTGGCCACCGAGCTGCCCGGCCGGGCCACCCTGGCCGTGTCCTCCACCGCCGAGAGCGCCCGCCTGGCCGCGGCCGATCCCACCTGCGCCGGTATCTCCAACGCCCTGGCCGCGGAGATCCACGGGGCCCGGGTGCTGCGTCGCGCCATTCAGGACAACCCGGAGAACCAGACCGCTTTCGCCCTGGTGGGCCGTCTCGCCGATGCCGAGCTGCTGACCGGCGAGCGGTACAAGACCTCCCTGGCCCTCTTCCTGCGGGCCGACAAGCCCGGCGCCCTCCAGATGATCCTCTCGGAGTTCACCTACGCCGGCATCAACCTCACCATGCTGCAATCGCGCCCCACCAAGCGCCAGCTGGGGGACTACATGTTCTTCGTGGAGCTGGCCGGCTCCATCCACGACATCGACGTGCAGACGGCCCTCGAGTGCCTGCGCCTGAAGCTGCGCGACGTGAAGGTGCTCGGCAGCTATCCCATCGAGTAGGGGCGCCCCCCATTTTCTTGTTCACCGCCGCCGTCCCGGGCCCCGGGCTGCATAAGGAGCCGCCCTCGTTGTCAGCAGCGGTCGGAAAAATCTGCGAGCGGCATGGGCTTTCACCTGCCTTGTTACCCGCGCGATGCCGCGTAACATTTTCCAACCGTTGGTAGAATGTTTCGCAGCCATCGGTGCTTCGCGGAGTGAATAGGTCTCCAATAAGGATACTCTTAGGCCCGCATGTAAGCGAGACGAGAACACCTATAAGGAGGTGTACGCATGGAAAATCAGGCAACGATGTCAGAGTTCGACAGCATCCTTGCCTCGCGTGGCGTGTCCCGCCGCAGCTTCATGAAGCTGTGCGCCGGCATCGCCGCTGCCGCGGGCCTGTCCCCGCTGGCGGTCCCGCGCGTGGCGAGTGCGCTCGAGGAGTCTGTTATCGGCGCAACGTCCGGTGACCTCTATCCGGTCATCTGGATCGAGGGCGCGTCCTGCACGGGCTGCACGGAGTCCTTCGCCCAGGTGGAGACTCCCGACGTGGCTTCCGTGGTGCTCGACTTGATCTCCCTGAACTACTCGGAGACCCTGTCGGCCGCCGCCGGTCACTCCGTGGAGGAGGCCAAGGCCCAGACCATCAAGGCGGGCAACTACATCCTCATCTACGAGGGTGCCGTGCTGGAGGCCTTCGACGGCAACGCCCTGCGCGTGGCCGGCGAGGTCGGAACCACTGCCCTGGTGGAGGCCGCCGAGAGCGCCAACGCCGTCGTGGCCGTGGGCTCCTGCGCTGTCAACGGCGGCTGGATGGCCGCCGCCCCGAACCCGGCCCAGGCCCTCGGCGTCCAGCAGTACCTGGAGAAGGTCGGCGTGGCCACTCCGGTCGTGAACGTGCCCGGCTGCCCGGTGAACCCCGAGTGGGTCATGTCGGTGCTGGTGGACGTCGTGGTCATGAAGGACATGGACCTGCTGCTGAACCGCCTGAACGACTTCAACATGCCGGGCGACCTGTTCAACCAGACCATCCACGACAACTGCGAGCGTCGCGGCCACTTCGAGAACGGCGAGTTCGTCTACGAGTTCGGTTCCGAGGAAGAGGCCCTGGGCTACTGCCTGTACCCCGTGGGCTGCAAGGGCCCCCAGACCCGCGCCATGTGCGGCGTCACCCTGTGGAACAACCGCCGCAGCTGGTGCGTCCAGGCCGGCGCCCCCTGCGTGGGCTGCTGCGAGTCCAACCCGCACAACCCCGGCGACAACTGGGTCGAGGTGAACACCCCCTTCTACAAGCGCATGCGCGATTTGCGCATCGGCCCGCTGAACCTGCAGCCGACCACCATCGCCGTGACCGTCACGGGCCTCGTGGCGGCCGCTCTCGTGGTGCACGGCTTCGGCATGAAGGCTTCCGGCCGCATGGACGGCGGCGCGCCCTTCGAGAAGATCCGCAAGTGGGACTCCAAGCACCCGCAGCAGGAGATCGGCACCTACGCCGACCCGGTCACCGGCGGCCCGGTCCTCGACGAGGAGCTCGTCCACAAGAACGCCGATCCCCGCAACAACGACTAGAGAAGGAGGTGAGCTGACTTGACACGTTCCGTTATCGATCCCATTACCCGTATCGAGGGCCATCTCCGCGTCGAGATGGAAGTGGAGAACGGCAAGGTTGCCGATGCCTGGGTTTCCGGCGGCTGCTTCCGCGGCATGGAGCTCGTCGTGCAGAACCGCACCCCCGAGGATGCCGCTCAGATCGTCGAGCGCATCTGCGGCGTGTGCCCCGTGTCCCACGCCCATGCGTCGTCCATCGCCGGCGACAAGGCCTACGGCATCACGATCTCGAACAACGCCCGCATCATCCGCAACCTGCTGGAGGGCGCGCAGTTCCTCCACAGCCATATCCTGTGGCTGTACAACCTGGCGGCTCTCGACTACGTCAACCCGCTGAACGCCCTTCAGGCCAACGTGGACGACGCCTACGGGCTCGCCCTGGAGAAGGGCCTGGCCCTGCACTCCGACCTGAACCAGCTCTACGACAAGCTGGGCGCCTTCGCCCAGAACGGCCAGCTGTCCATCTTCTCGGGCAACTGGTTCGAGGCTGACGGCGGCAAGGCCTACGTGGACGCCCCCGAGGCCAACCTGATCCTGACCTCCCATTATCTGGAGGCCCTGAAGATGCAGGCCCGCGCCTCCGAGATGGCGGCCCTGCTCGGCGGCAAGATGCCCCACGTGATGACCTCCATCCCCGGCGGCAACATGTGGGTGCCCACCGAGTCCAAGCTCGACGACCTGCTGGCCATGGCCATCGAGGTGCGCGACTGGGTGAACGACACCGTGCTGCCCGACACCCTCGTGCTGGCCGAGCTGTACCCCGAGGCCATGACCTTCGGCAAGGGCTGCGGCCGCTACATCGCCTGGGGCGTGTTCGAGGGCAACGGCTGGCCCTACGGCGACGACTACATCGAGCAGATGAAGAACCGCTACCTGCCCATGGGCGTGCTGGACGAGAAGTTCGGCGTCACCGACGTGCAGGAGGACCTCATCCAGGAGTACATGGGTCATTCCTGGTACCAGGGCGACGATACCTACACCTCGCCCTACTTCACCACCGACCCGGCCTTCACCGACTACAACGTCGACGATCGCTACACCTGGGTGAAGTGCCCCACCTACGACGGCAAGCCCATGGAGGCGGGCTCCATGTCCCGTATCTTCGCGGCCTACGTCCGCGGCGTGCCCTTCATCAAGCAGAACGTGGACGCGGTCCTCGGCCTGCTGGGCGCGAAGCCGGGCGACCTGTCCGCCTTCCAGTCCACCCTGGGCCGCACGGCCATCCGCCAGATCGAGACCATGTACGTGGCCGATCTCATGGTGGAGTGGGTCACCGAGCTGGCCGAGGCCATCAAGGGCGGCGACTCCGAGTACTTCCGCGCTCCCGAGCGCACCACCGGCGAGGGCTCCGGCTTCTGGGAGGCCCCGCGCGGCGCCCTCTACCATTCCGAGAAGGTGGTGGACGGCAAGATCGAGGGCTACCAGATCATCATCCCGTCCACGTGGAACCTGGCGCCCATCAACGCCAAGGGCGAGCACGGCCCGCTGGAGCAGGCGCTCATCGGCGTGCCCGTGGAGGACATCGAGATGCCCATCAACGCCCTGCGCACGGTCCACTCCTTCGACCCCTGCACCGCCTGCGCCGTGCACGTCACCGACCGCGCCACCGGCAAGCACTTCGAGACCGTCACCAGCCCTTGGGGGGTGAAGTAAGATGGCCCATCTCGCACACTACCGTGAGGCCCATCCGCTCGTGTTCGTCATCACCCACTGGATCAACCTGGTGGCCATGGTGATGCTGATCCTGACCGGCTTCCTCATCCATTTCCCCTTCCTGCCCTTCCTCATGGGCATCGCCCGCGGCTGCCACCTGTTCTTCGGCTTCGTGCTGTTCTTCAACTGCATCGCCCGCGTGATCATGGCCTTCTTCGTGAAGACCTCGCCCACGGGCGGCACGCGCCAGCAGGTGACCGACTACAAGACCTGGCTGCCCCAGAAGGACAACCGCCATCAGGCCCTCGAGTGGATCAAGTACTACCTGTTCCTGAAGAAGGACCATCCGCTCGGCGCCAAGCTCGGCGTGCCGCAGAAGATCAGCTACCTGCTGATCCCGGTGCTCATCATCGTGATGTTCTGGACCGGCCTGTGCCTGTGGGGCGTGACCATGAACGTGCCCGTGTTCGCCGCGACGACGAACCTCGTGGGCGGTCTCATGTCCATGCGCATCATCCACTACTTCATGATGTACGTGTTCATCATCTTCATGTTCATCCACATCTACCTGGCGAACGTGGAGGGCTTCGAGCCCACCAAGCTCATGTTCATCCACAAGGAGCATGGTGGCCTGGTGTACGACCCCGACCTGCACAACATCGTGGGCGAGGACCACGACGTGCACTAGGGCGTTAGCCGCAAGCACGCTTGAAAAGGGCGATCTCTTCGGAGGTCGCCCTTTCTTTTTGCGGCTCGCCTCGGTCGGAGCCACCGGGTATTCCGATTCGCTCGGCAGTCCTCGCTTTGGAGAACAGTCCACCGGACTGTTCTCGTCGCTGCGGAACTCGCTCGGTCGGAACACCCGCCGTCTCCTCTGCGCTCTTCCATGTTTGACTGTTGGTGCCAATCCGTCAACAAGGGTGAGCGTCCCCATCAGGGTTGCGCTATGATGGGCGATACTGTTTTCACCCCTCCTCGTCTTGCGGAAAGGAACGTCTTCCGTGCGCAACGTGTTGAAGATCCTGCGACGCGACCTGCTGCGCCTCGTTCGCACCCCGGCGGCCCTCGTGGTGGTCGTGGCCCTGCTCGTCCTGCCCTCGGTGTACACCTGGTACAACGTCATCGGCTTCTGGAACCCCTACGACAACACCGGCAACCTCACGGTCTGCGTGGTGAACCAGGACGCGGGGGGCTCCTCAGATCTGACGGGCGAGATGAACGTGGGCGACAAGATCGTCGATCAGCTGCACGAGAACACGCAGCTGAAATGGGAGTTCACCGACTACGACAGCGCCATGGACCAGGTGCGCTCGGGCGAGGCCTACGCCGCCTTCGTCATTCCCGAGCATTTCACCGCCGATCTGCTCACCCTGACCACGGGCGACTTCACCCAGCCGAAGCTGGAGTACTTCGTGAACGAGAAGGCCGGCCCGGTGGCGCCGAAGATCACCGACACGGGCGCCTCCACGTTGGACGAGACCATCAACGCCACCTTCGTCTCCACGGTGACCGACGTGGCGGTGGGTGCCATCGACGAGGCCATCGACGATTCCCGCGCCTCCACGGCCGAGACCCGGTCGGAGGCGGCGGGGCACGTGTCGGCCGCGGTGGATGCTGTGGGCCAGGCCCGGGCCACGCTCGCCGAGATCGGCTCGGCGGCCGATGGGGCCCAGGAGAAGTCCGCTGCGGCCCGAGATGCCCTCGACCGGGCCCGCGAGGGCATCGAGTCTGCCTCGGGCACCCTGACCGAGATGGAGCAGACGGCCCAGGGCCTCCAGAAGACCCTGGACGATTTCTCCGCCTTCGCCCTGCCCGCCTTCAGCAAGAGTCTCTCGGCGGCCACGACGGCCACGGCCCGCGCCCATGACGCGGCGAGCGGTCTGGCCGCCTCTATCGGTGCGGCCGAGGGGAACATCCAGGCGGCCCTCGCCCAGGGCAACGCCGCCGTGGAGGAGAGCCGGGCCCTGGCCGCTTCGGTCCGGCAAGCCGCCGAGGCCCTCGGAGACGGCCCTGAGAAGGAGGGGCTTCTGGCCCTGGCCGATGCCCTCGACGAGCGCAGCGCCGCCGCGGCCGACACCCTGGCCTCCCTGGACGATCTCTCCCAGCGCGCCGAGGGCGCCGCTTCTGCCCTCACCGGGGCCACGGGCTCCCTCGATACGGCCGTGCAGGGGGCCACCGACAGCCTGGGCGCCTACGCCACGGGCCTGTTCGGCACGACGCTGCCCGCCGTGAACGACGCCCTGGACGCCCTCGTGGAAACGGCGGCCGCCCTGCGGGGCGCCTTGGCCGACCAGCAGCTGCTCATAGACCAGACCGGGCTCGTGGTGGACCAGCTGGACGCCACCATGGACACGGCCCGGGCCACGGTGGACCAGACCGACAAGCTGTTCGCGGGGCTCGAGTCGGAGCTCGGGCTCGTCTACGGCGACCTGTCCGCCGTCGGCGCCTCCGATGCCCTCGCGCGCCTGGTGGGGGAGGAGGGCCTCGATGCCGGCAAGATCGCCAGCTTCATGGCCTCGCCCACCGAGGTGGTCACCGAGTCGCTGTACCCCCTGAACGCCTACGGCAGCGCCATGGCGCCGCTGTTCATGAACCTCACTTTCTGGATCGGCGCCTTCATGCTGCTCGTCATCATGCGTCAGGAGGCCGACGGCGGGGGCATCGAGAACCTCACCTTGGCCCAGCGCTACTGGGGCCGCTTCCTGCTGCTGGCGGCCATGGCCGTGCTCCAGGCGGTCATCTGCTGCGCCGGCGTCCTCGTCATCGGCGTGCAGGCCGCCAGCGTGGCGGCCCTCTTCGCGGCGGCCGTCTGCGCCTCGCTGGCCTACCTCGCCATCATCTACGCCCTGTCGGTCACCCTCCAGCACATCGGGAAGGGTATCTGCATCATCCTCGTGTTCGCCCAGATCCCCGGGGCCACGGGCCTGTATCCCATCGAGATGACCTCCGGCTTCTTCCAGGCCATCTACCCGGCCTTCCCCTTCACCTACGGCATCGGGGCCCTGCGGGAGGCCATCTGCGGCTTCTACGGCAGCCAGTACGCCAGTGATCTGGCGGTGCTCGGGCTGTTCTTCGTGGCGGCCACGGCCACGGGGCTTCTGGTGCGGCCGCTCATGGCCAATGTGAACCGCATGGTGGCCCGTCAGGTGAGGGACGGCGGCCTGTTCAACGGCGAGGACACCGACATCCCCGTGCGGCCCTACCGCATCTCTCAGATCCTGCGGGCCCTGGCCGACAAGGGCGCCTACGGGCGCGCCATCGCCGTCCGCTACGAGCGCTTCGCCCGCTGGTACCCCCGCATCATGCAGGGGGCCCTCATCGCCGGGGTGGCGGTGCCCGTGGTCCTGGCCGTGGTGTTCGCCCTCACGCCGGCCGAGAAGGTGTGGCTGCTCACGGCATGGCTCATCTGGGTCATCGTCATCTTCGTGGCGCTGATCGTGGTGGAGAGCCTCCGGTTCAGCTTCGAGCGCCAGATGCAGCTGGAGACCCTCTCCGACGAGAGCCTGCTGGACCTCTACAGCGCCACGGCCACGGTGGATCGGGCCGCCGCCCGGGCTGCCACGGCGGCTGCGGCGCGGTCGGGCAGCTCGCCGGCGACGGTTGCGCCGCGGTCGGCCGAGGGATCCGCGACGGTTGCGGAAGGGTCGTCGGAGGCGGACGGTGCCCCCGCGGACGGAGGCGCGGCCGCACCGCCGGACGACGGGGCCGCGAAGGGGGGTGAGGGCCGTGGATAACATGCGGCGCATCGCCCGGGCCGACCTGCGGCGGCTGGGGGCCAACGTCATGTCCATCATCATCGCCGTCGGGCTCGTCATCGTGCCGTCGCTCTTCGCCTGGTACAACATCATCGCCTGCTGGAACGTCTTCGACAACACGGGCAACCTCACCGTGGCCGTGGCCAACACCGACGAGGGCTACAAGAGCGATCTGGTGCCCTTGCGGATAAACGTGGGGGACCAGGTGGTCAGCGCTCTGCGGGCCAACGACCAGATCGACTGGGTGTTCACCGACGAGGAGGATGCCATCGACGGGGCGCGCTCGGGCCGCTACTACGCCGCCGTGGTCATCCCGCCGAGCTTCAGCCGTGACATGCTCACCTTCTACACCGCCGACGCCCAGCACGCCGACATCGTGTACTACACCAACGAGAAGAAGAGCGCCATCGCCCCGAAGATCACCGATAAGGGCGCCGACTCGGTGTCCTATCAGATCAACGCCGTGTTCGCCGAGACCCTCTCGGAGGTGTCCCTGTCCCTGGCGGAGTCGGTGTCCACCTTCGCCGATTCGGAGGATTGGGACGGCCGCATCGCCGCGCTGTCCGGCCACGTGCGCTCCATGGCCGATGCCGTGGACGACACCGCCCAGGTGCTGTCCCTCTACCGTTCCCTGGCCGAGGCCTGCCAGCGCCTCGCCGACGACTCGGCGGCCCTGGCCCAGAAGGCCACGGGCACCCTGGACGGCACCTTGGACGCGGCCACGGGCCGCTCCGACGCCATTCCCGCCACGGTGGACGCCCTGCGGGATTCCGCCGCGGGCCTCTCGGAGGCCCTGGACGAGAGCGCGGCGGGCTTCGGGGCCGTGGAGGAGGCCGTGGACAACCTCTTCGCCGCCGCCTCGGCCGATGTGGATGCCGTCGCCGGCGACCTGCGCGGCCACGGCGACACTCTGGATGCCCAGGCCGCTCTCTACCGCGAGGCCGCCGACCAGATGGACGCCCTGGCCGAGAAGGCGCCCGCGGAGCTGGCCGGGGGGCTTTCGGCCTTCGCCGACCGCATGAGAGCCGTGGCCGACCAGGCCGCCTCCATGGCCGCCAGTCTGCGCAGCGCCGCCGACAAGCTCCAGGCCGGCGACGAGAGCTTCCTCGCCGAGCGCGACGAGGCCCGGGCCCAGGCGGCCGCGGCCCGCGAGGCCATCCAATCCATGAAGGACGACTACGCCGCCAACGTGGCCCCCGGCCTCTCGTCTTTGGCCGAGGACGCCCGTGCCACAGCCGAGCGCATGGGCGCCGTGGCAGGGGACTTGCGCGGGGTGGGCGACGACCTGTCCGCCTCGGCCGGCTCGGCCGCCGAGGTGATGGGCCAGACCGCCGAGAAGGTGGGCGCCGTCACCGACAAGCTCGCCGGTGCCTCCGAGAAGCTGCGGGCCATGGCCGACCGGCTGGACGCGGCCCTGGCCTCGGGCGACCGCGCGACCCTCCAGGCCGTGCTCGGCGCCGATGTGGACGTGCTCTCCAAGGCCCTGGCGACGCCGGTGGCCCTCGATCGGGTGGCGGTGTTCCCCGTGGAGAACTTCGGCAGCGCCATGGCCCCGCTCTACACGACCCTGGCCCTGTTCATCGGCTCGCTGCTCATCCTCGTGGTGGTGCGCCCGAAGGTATCGGCCCGCGAGATCGACGAGGCGGGGCTGGTAGACCCCAAGCCGCGCCAGCTCTTCCTCGGGCGCTTCGCCGTCATGGGCGTCCTCTCCCTGGCCCAGACCACGGTCATGGGCCTGGGCAACTGGCTGTTCCTCGGGGTGCAGGTGGCCGAGCCGGCCCTGTTCATGATCTGCTTCTGGGGCGCCGGCCTCGTGTTCACCTTCCTCATCTACTCGCTCGTGGCCGCCTTCGCCAATCTGGGGAAGGCCATCGCCGTGCTGCTGCTCATCGTGCAGGTGACCGGCTGCGGCGGCTCCTTCCCGCTCCAGCTTCTGCCCGGCTTCATCCAGACCATCAGCCCGTGGCTGCCCGCCACCCACGTGGTGAACGCCATGCGCGCGGCCATGATGGGCCCCTACGGCAACGACTTCTGGGTGCAGATGGGAGAATTGGCCCTCTTCCTCATCCCCGCCGCCCTTCTGGGCCTCGTTCTGCGCAAGCCACTGGAAAAGTTCATGGAATGGTACGTGGAACAGGTAGAATCATCCAAGTTAGTTGGATGAGAAGGAGAGGCCCATGGCGCTAACCGACGAGCAGATCGCCGAGGAAGAGAAGTTCTTGCGGGGGTTGCCCCGGGTGAATCTGGGGGCGCTGTTCTTGGCGCCGGTGTGGGGGCCGGCCCACGGCATCTGGGCGGCGTTCCTGTTCTTCGTGGCGTGGCTGTTCGTGGACAACGTCATCTACGCCGCCGTGACCGAGCCGACGGTGCTGTCGGTGGTGCTGGCGGCGGTCATGACCGCGGCTCTCGTGGGCGCCACCGTGGTGTTCGCCATCGTGTCGCAGCCCTTGGCGGCCCATCGGGCCGAGAACCTGGGGGAGAGCCGCGAGCACTACTTGCGCCGCCAGCGGGTGTGGGCCGTGGTCTCCGTGGTAGTGGCTGTTATCGTGGTGGCCCTGGCCACCTGGTACAACCTGGAGTTCCGCCCCCTTGTGGACGCGGCCGCGGAAGCCGCCGCCCAGGCAGGAGGCGCCGCATGAGCGCGCCCGGCGGCGTGCGCGGCGCCCGGCCGGCGGCTGACGGTCGGCCCGATGGAGCGGCAAGCGGCTGTTCGCGTGCGGACGCCCCCGAAGGGGATGGCGGCGTGACGGACTGTCCCGAGCGGGAGGCTTGCGCCGCGCCCGATCCTTCTCACACGGCGGCGGTGTTCTTCGTGGGCAACCGCCTCATGTTGGACGACGGGGTGGGGCCGGCGGCCTACGACGAGATCATGGCCGCCTACGACATTCCCGACAACGTGACGCTGCTCGACGTGGGCTGCATGGCTCTGGATATGCTGTCCTACGTGGATCGCTGCGACCTCATCCTCACCGTGGACGCCGTGGACGGCACCGGGGACGCGCCCGGCACCGTCTACCGCTTCGAGCCCGAGGCCATGGCGCGCCATGCGGGGCCCGAGGCCTCGCTGCACGACCTGAAGCTCGTGGACCTCTTCGACGCTGCCACGCTCATGGGCTACGAGGCCGAGGGCTTCTGCCTCGGCATGCAGGTGGGCAATCCCTCGCCCGAGCAGTTCGCCGTGGGCCTCACCCCCGCCTGTGCGGATGCGCTGCCCCTCCTCGTGGAAACCGTCGTCGCCGAGCTTTTCCGCCGCGGCTTCCCCTTGCGGAAGAAGGGCTAGGGTGCGACTGGCTCCATCTGCGGGATCCTTGCCGGGCAAGGACGTTGCACGACCGCCCTCGCCGCAAAACCGGGGCGCACTTCTTACCCGGCAAGGGCATTCCCACTTTGACTGGCGGTTCCGTCAAGACTCCTGTCGCAAGTCCACATAGCCCAGGGCAAGACTGCTCTCTGAGAATTGGAAGCCGTGGCCGTTGAGGCTTAGCAGCAGGTGGCTGGTCTCGCTCTTGGGAACGATCCACGCGAAGTGCACCTCGGCCGTCTCCCCGGGTCCCAGATTGCGAATATGGTTCGGCTGGTCGGGATTGTCGGACGGATTCGCGCCGTCCACGTCGAAGTAGTCGGTTCTTCCCATGGACAGGATGGCGATGCTCTCGGCATAGTCGGCACCCGTGACGGCCTCCTCGGGCCGCATGACAGTCCAGCCGGTGTCACTCTCCATGGCACTCAGCAGGGCGGCGTTGAAGACGAAATCGTCCAAGACGGCGCTAGAGGTGTTGGTGTATTCCACTGTCACGCTCACGAGGGATACGGGAATGGTGCGGCGTTCCAGCTCTTCGTGTAGGCTGCTCTCGCCGTCGCCCCAGCGCGTGAAGATCACGGTGTCCGGGCCGAGAGTTCCCTCGTCTCCGACAAGCTCCATCCAGTCGTCGGGAATCAGTTCGGGACAGGCGAGCGATGAGAGGTTGTCGGCCGTATCCACGGAGGTCACCCTGGCCGTCAGAATCGGTGGTGCATTGTCGGGAACGAGGTCCGTAAGGCCTATGGTGCCGTTGGACAGTGTCACCGTCTCGCCGATGCGATGGAGGTTTCCCATCTGCTCGGCGGTCGCGTGCATGCCGGTTTCGGGATCGTATTCGTCGTTCGGCTCGTCCGGCCTAAGGTAGTCGCTCCAGAGCCAGAGGGTGTCGGAGGGCACGGGGCCGGCCGCTGTCAGGCTAATCCCCTCTGCTACGCGCAGCATTTCATCGCGGAAGGGCTCGCGGGCTGTAACGACCACCATGCGGTTCTCGGCCTCGAAGGGAACGATCAGCTGCAGAAGCCCCTCGCTTTCGGCGGTGGCGCGCGTGGTGACGAGCAGCGCCTCGCGGTCGTTCACGGTTACCGGCTCGCTTTCGGTCGCGAAGGAAAGGGGAAGGGCCTCGTTGGTGTCGCGGTAGAGCGTGTACACCGAGAGGAACTCCATGAAGTCGCTGGAGAAGAACTGGATCGACGGGGCCGCATCGAGGGAGGCCTCAGATCCGATGGCGTCTTTGGCTGAAAGACCGGCCGGCTTGTAGGCGAGGTTGGTGTAGTAGCCTTCGACGGTATCGGGGATCGCCTCCGAGGCGGTATTGTCGAGCGACACGCCGATCATGACCTGGTGGGGAGCTGACCAACGGAGGTCGATGAGTCCGAGCCGGTCGGCGCCGTAGGCGGTGCCGGCCACCGCCAGTGCGATGGTCGCGGCGATGGCGACGCCGCGCAGCCAGGGATGTCGCGGGCGCCCGCTCGGGTGAGATGGAGAGGGGGAATGCGGGGGGAATGGGCCGCGCCGGGCTGCGGCGTCCGCGGCGGTTGCGGCGCGGTGCGCGGTGGTCTCGCCCGCGGTTGCGGAGGGGCGGGGGCTGGTCGCGCCTGTGGCTGGGTCTGCGGCACAGGGGGTGACCTGTGCGCCCTCCTCGGTTGCGTCCGCCGAAGAACGGACGGCGGCGAAGGCTGCATCGAGGCTATGGTGGGCCGCAGGGCTGGCGGGGGTGCCGCGGAGAACGGCGGCGATGGAAGCGTCGAGGCTGTCTCTCATGGCGGGGCTCCTCACGGGGATGGTGGGGTGGAACGGACGGGGGCGGAACCGTCATGCGAGGGTGCTCGCGGCCGGGCACCGCCGGGAAGAGGTCGCCGTGGCGCGGAAGGGGCTTCCGCCGCGCCCCTTGGCTCGTTGCCGGCGAGGATCTCGGCAATGCGTTTCCGACCGCGGGAGAGGCGCTGGCGCGCGGCCGCCTCGGAGATGCCCAGCAGTCTGGCAATATCGCGCACGGAGTAGCCTTCGCCGTAGAACAGGGCGATGGCGGGGGCATTGGCGGTGCCGGCCGCAATGACGAGGTTGCGGAAGGCGTCGGCGTCCTCGAAGGCTGTGGCTGCTCCCCGGTTTCCGCAATCCTCCAAAAGGCGCTCGGGCACCTCGTCGAGGGAGGCGGCGGGACGCCGCTTGCGGGTGATCTGGCGGCAGCAGTTGATGCAGATGCGCAGAAGCCAGGTCTTGAAGTAGCTCGGCTGCTTCAGGCTGCCCAGATGACGCCATGCGGCCACGACGGTTTCCTGGATCGCATCGGCCACATCGGCCTCGCGGCCCTCCAGGCAGCTGGCGGCCATGCGGTAGAGCGAGTCGGCGCACGGCCGCACGAGGGCCTCGAAGGCATCGGCGTCGCCGCCCTGGGCTGCGCGCACGAGGCGGCGCAGACGCGGCATATCAGAGTGTTCGCTGGTCACGGCGCGGCCTTTCTCTTGCAGAAGTATTGGTCGGCCCTTTAGATGCGCCGGCGATCGGAAAGGTGACGCGAGGACGGGAATTTTTCGGAAGGGGCTAGCTCCACTGGCCGCGGGTGGGGCAGAGGTCGCCGACGATGCAGTCGGCGCAGCGGGGGTTGCGGGCGCGGCAGAACTCGCGGCCGAAGTGCACCCACTGGTGGTTGATGAACAGCCACTGGTCGCGGGGGTACACCTTCAGCAGAATGTCCTCCACCTTCTGGGGCGTGTCGGCCGAGGGGCCGGCCAGCTTCAGGCGGTGGGCGATGCGGAAGACGTGGGTGTCCACGGCGATGCCCTGGGGGTCTTTGAAGGCCTCGCACATGACGCAGTTCGCGGTCTTGCGGCCCACGCCGGGCAGCTTCTGGAGGGCGTCCACGTCGGCGGGAATCTCGCCGCCGAAGTCGGCCATGACGGTTTGGGCCAGGGCCACGAGGTTCTTCGCCTTGCTGCGGAAGAACCCCAGGGAGTGGATGATCTCGGCGATGGCGGCCGGGTCGGCGGCGGCCATGGCGGCCGGCGTGGGGTAGGCGGCGAACAGCGCCGGGGTGGTCTTGTTCACGGCGGCGTCGGTGCACTGGGCCGACAGCACCACGGCCACGGTCAGCTCGAAGGGGGTGGTGTAGTCGAGCGATGCCTTGCCGGGGCCGTAGTGGGCGAACATGCGCTCCTCGACGGCTGCCGCCCGTTCCCGCTTGCTCGCCAGAGATTCCCGTGCCATGGCCGCTCCTTATCGCTGCTTACCGCATCGTTACCGTTGGGGATTCCCCGCGGATTCCCGTTTCCGTTATGAAGTACACTGTAGCAAACCGCGGCCGCCTTGTTGGGCGGCTTTTCGGGTTTCCACGAACGACCGCTCCTGCGGCCCCGCGCTTTCCCGGCGACGGGCCCGCAACCGACGAAAAGAGACCGCTGTGCTCATTGACGCGCTTGCCTTCACCTTGGAGAAATCGGGCTGCCTGGAGGCTTTCTGGGGAAAGCTGGACCATGGTGCCGACGCCACGCTGGGCGTGGCCGCCTCGGCCCGGCCCTTCCTCGTGGCGGCGCGGTTCGCCCACGGGCCCCAGGCCACGCTCGTGGTGGTGGCCGGGGAAGACGCCGCCGTGGCCTTCGCCCGCCAGGTGGCGGCCTACGTGGGGGAGGAGCGGGTACTGCGCTTCCCCGAACGGCCCGATGCGCCCTTCGCGCCGAAGAGGCCCGACGCCCGGGTGGTCGCCCGGCGCATGGAGGCCGCCTGGGCCCTGCAATCGGGCCGCGAGGTCATCGTGGTGGCGAGCGCCCGGGCGCTCCTGCGCCTGCTGCCGCCCGTGGCCGAGATGGCGGCCCGACCGCTGGCCCTGCGCGCCGGCACGGAATTGGATACCATGGGCGTTCCCGGCGTGACTGAATTGGACGACCTGCCCCGCGCCCTGGCGGCGGCCGGCTACGTGGATACGGGCGAGCTGGACGGCCCGGGCACCTTCGCCCATCGCGGGGGCACCCTGGACGTGTTCCCCGGCAACCTCGATTTCCCCGTGAGACTGGACTTCTTCGGCGACGAGCTGGACGAGATCCGCCGTATCGTGCCGGCCACGGGCCAGACCATCGCCTCGCTGCCCGCTGTGGACATCTATCCCGTGTCTGAGTTTCCCACGTCGCCCCGGGCCCTGGCCGCGGCCCGCCGGGCCCTGGAGAAGCCGGCGCTCACGAACCCGGCCCTGCGCGAGGTGCTGGAGAAGTTGGAGGGCGGCCTCGTGTTCGAGGGATCCGATGTGATTCTGCCCTATCTGTACAAGGAGCCGGTGACCCTGGGGGCCTATGCCGGGGCGGGCACTATGACGGCCCTCATTGAGCCGCGCTCGCTCTTCGACGACGCCTCCCACGGCGCCGATGACCTGGCCGAGCGGGCCCGGGGCACCAACATCGCCCTTTCCGGTTTGTACGCGGCACCGGCGGAGATGGACTTCGGCGGTGCGGTGCGGGCCACCTACGTGTCCATCATGCGCGTGGGCGGCGAGCTGGACGACGAGCTGCCCGTGAAGCGCGTGGACGTGGCCGGGGTGCCCGACAAGATCTTCGGGAAGATGAAGAGCCTCACCACCGACCGCTACACCGTGGTGTTCAGCTCGCCGAACTACCGCGCCCGCGAGGCCATGCGCCACGCTTTCGTGGACCATGGCATTCCCATCCAAGTCGTGCAGCCGGAAAATCTCGATTCCGTCGTTGCTGACGCAACGACGGACGGGTCGACGCTGCGGGGTTCTGATGCATCTGATAAACACCCTTGTGCAGGACGCGGCGTTGGCCAAAGCCAACTTGGTCCTGCGGCGGGCGTTTCTCAGATACCTCAGAACCCCTCGCTGACGTCGCCTGACCAGCGGCCCGATGAAAGCGATTATGAGGAAAAGGCGGCCAAGCGCCGGCTGCGCCGGGGGGTGGTGAACATCGTGGACAACGACATTCCCCTCGGCATGATCATTCCCAAGGCGCATTTGGCCCTCGTGAGCGCCGCGGACACCCAGGGGTCGCGGGCCGCGAGCCGGGCGGCGCGGGTGTCGGTGGACGTCACCGAGGTCACCTTCCCCTTCAAGCCGGGCGACTACGTGGTGCACGCCGCCCATGGCATCGCGTTCTTCCGCGACCTGGTGCGTCGCGAGGTGGACGGCACCGAGCGCGACTACCTGCAACTGGAATACGCCGAGGGCGACAAGCTGTTCGTGCCCGTGGAGCAGCTGGACCGCGTGACGCGCTACGTGGGGCCGGAAGGGGCGAGCCCGCGGCTCACGCGCCTGAACACGAGCGACTGGTCCCGGGCACTCGCGAAGGCACGCAAGGCCACCAAGAAGCTCGCCTTCGATCTGGTAGACGTGTACGCCCGCCGCGCCGCCACCCAGGGCTTCCGCTTCAGCCCCGATACCCCCTGGCAGCGCGAGATGGAGGAGGCCTTCCCCTATCAGGAGACGCGCGACCAGCTGGCCGCCATCGCCGACGTGAAGGCCGACATGGAATCGGCCCGGCCCATGGACCGCCTCATCTGCGGAGACGTGGGCTTCGGCAAGACCGAGGTGGCGCTGCGCGCCGCATTCAAGGCCACCCAGGACGCCAAGCAGGTGATGGTGCTGTGCCCCACCACCATTCTGGCTCAGCAGCACTACACCTCCTTCAAGGACCGCTTCGACCCCTTCGGCGTGAAGGTGGAGGTGCTCTCGCGCTTCCGTAGCGCCGAGCAGCAGGCGGCCGCCCTGGAGGGCTTCGCCTCCGGCGACGTGCAGGTGCTCGTGGGCACCCACCGGCTGCTCTCCCGCGACGTGAACCCCCACGACCTGGGCCTGGTGATCATCGACGAGGAGCAGCGCTTCGGCGTGCAGCATAAGGAGCAGATGAAGAACTTGCGCGAGTCCATCGACGTGCTCACGCTGTCGGCCACGCCCATTCCCCGCACCATGCAGATGTCGCTGTCGGGGGTGCGCGACATGTCGCTCATCCTGACGCCGCCCGACGAGCGGCGCCCCGTGGAGGTGCACGTGGGGGAGTGGGATCCCGATGTGGTGTCGGCCGCCATCCGCTACGAGCTGGCCCGGGGCGGCCAGGTGTACTACGTGAGCAATCGCGTGCGCTCCATCGACGAGGCCGTGGACCGGGTGCACGCCGCCGCCGGCGAGGCGCGGGTGGGGGTGGCCCACGGGCAGATGACCAAGGAGGAGCTGGAGCGCGTGATGGAAGAGTTCGCGGCCGGCGAGCTGGACGTGCTCGTGGCCACCACCATCATCGAGAGCGGCATCGACAACCCGCACACCAACACGCTCATCATCGAGGACGCCCAGCGGCTCGGCCTCGCCCAGATGTACCAGCTGAAGGGCCGCGTGGGCCGCTCGTCGGCCCAGGCCTACGCCTACTTCATGTTCCCCGAGAACGTTCCCTTGACTGAGGAGGCCGCCGCGCGCCTGACGGCCTTGAGCGAGCACCAGGACCTGGGCAGCGGCATGCGCATCGCCATGCGCGACCTGGAGATCCGCGGCGCCGGATCTATGCTGGGGGCCGAGCAGTCGGGCAACATGTCGGCCGTGGGCTTCGATCTGTTCGCTCAGATGCTCTCCCAGGCCGTGAACGACACGCGGGAACGCGGCGAGGCCTCAGGCGAGCTGCCGCCGGCCCTGTCGGACATCACGGTGAACATCCCGGGCCACGCCTACCTGCCCGAGGAGTACATTCCCGATGCCGACGCGCGGGTGCTGTGGTACCGCAAGCTGGCCGCGGCGGCCACGGTGGATGCGGTGGCGGCCCTGCGGGAGGAGATGGAGGCGAAGGCCCCCGAGATGCCCCCGGCCGCGGCGAACCTGTTCGAGCGGGCGCGGCTGAAGGCCTTCGCCAACGAGCGCGGCATCAAGCTGATCTCGGTGGTGGCCGGGCGTTTGGTGGTGGAGCCCATCGACATTCCCGCCGACAAGATGAAGGGGTTGCGCCGCGCCGCGGCCCGCTACAACCCCGACAAGCGCAAACTCGCCCTGCCCCTGCGCTACTTCGGCCTGGAAGAGCAGGACAACCTCATGGGTCCCATTGCGGGCTTTCTGGCGGACGTGACCGGCGACGAGAGCGCCGAGGAGCCGCTGGACGAACGGGCCGCCGAGAAGGCGGACGGGAGTGCGGTGGGAGCTGCGGCGCCGGCCGAGGGGGCTGCGGGACGGCCCGGCACGACGAAGGCGGCGAATGCGGGACGGTCGGGCACGGCGGGAGCGACGGCTGCGGAGCGGTCGCGGGGCGCGGGCTCCGCGGTCGCGGGACGGTCGCAGGCTTCCGGCGCCGCCGGGCGTGCGGGTACCGCGGTACAGTCGGGGCGCGGCACGGGCGGCAAGCTGACGGCGCGCGGGGAGCGCCGGGCCGCGACTCAGGCCCGGGGCGAGGCGGCCCGCGACCGCTTGGCGGCCAAACGGGCGGCCCGGGCGAAGAAGCGGGACGAGTAGCAGGAGCGGCCGTCCCTGCGGGCGAGCCGTCACGCGACGAGATGGGGCGGTTTGCCACGGCCATCGGACACGCGCTGGGCTGCATGGCGCCTGACGTGGCACGGCGGCGTTCGGCAGACTGTGAGAGACAAAGGGTGAGAGAGGACGATTATGGGAACGAGCCATTTCTGGCGGGGCGTGGCCTGCACGCTGGGCGGGGCCACGCTGTGGGGTTTCTCGGGGGCCTGCATCCAGTTTCTGGGGGAGAGCTACGCCATCACCTCGTCGTTCATCTCCTTCGTGCGGGCCGCCGTGGCGGCGGTGCTGTTCATCGCCGTGGTGCTGGTCACCCGCCGCGAGGCCCTGCTGTCGCTGCTCGGTGCCCGGGCGGCCTGCGGGCCTCTGCTGCTGTTCGGCGTGGGGCTCTACCTCAGTCAGATCACCTACGCCATCTCCATCGAGTACACCAACGCCGGCACGGCCACGGTGCTCCAGGCCACCTGCACGGTGTTCGTCATGCTGTTCACCTGCCTGAAGCTGCGTAGGGCGCCCCGACTGCCCGATCTCATCGGCCTGGTGTGCGCCCTGGCCGCCGCAACGCTCATCGCCACCCAGGGTGACTGGGGCGTCATCGTGCTGCCCGTGGCAGGCCTGGCCTGGGGCATCGGCAACGCCCTGTCCGAGACCCTCTACATCATGGCGCCCCAAAGACTGTACAGCCGGTGGGACCGGGTCACCATCATCAGCTGCGGCATGGTCATCAGCGGCATCGCGGCGGCCCTCGTGTGGGTGGTCCAGGCCGCGGGCGGCGGCGCAGGCTCTTCTCTCGTTCCGGCCTTGGACGCCGTCGGTTGGCTCGCTCTGATCGGGGGCGTGGGGTTGCTCGGCACCTTCGCCGCCTTCGGCCTGTTCCTCTACGGCGTGTCCCTCGTCGGCTCCGTGAAGGGCAGCCTCCTGGGCGTGGCCGAGCCGGCCGGCGCCATGATCATCGCCGCGCTGTGGCTCGGCACGGCGTTCTCGGGGGCCGATTGGCTCGGCCTCATTCTCATGGCCGCTATGATCGCCCTCGTGTCCCTCTCGGGCGCGAAGGGGGAGCAGGTTTCGGAAGCGGCTGCCCCGCCGGTATCGTAGGGGAGTGACGGTCCGACCGCCACGGGTTCTCGTTTGGAAACGAAGGGACGCTCTGCCTGCGGGGTGCGCGGCCCGAGCGCTATGATGGGCTTCCCATGCAGGAAAGGAGCCTGTCCATGAAGAAGTTGCCGCCCCTTGAGAAAGTGTACGAGGCCTACAGCGTGCTGGCCGACGAGCGGTTCGATCTCGCGCCCCACCGACTGACCGTGCGTTCGTCGGACGGATCGAAGGAGTACACGGTGACGTGGGACGACGACGGCCATTACCGATCCAACGACAGCGCCACCTACTGGCAGGGCTACGCCGGCTACCCGGTCATCGCGGCTCTGCTGCTGCAGGGGCGCCTGCCCTTGGACGAAGAGGTGGCCAGCTGGTTCGCCGACATTCCCTGGAAGGCGCTCAATGACGCCCATAAGTGCGATTACGCGGCTGCGGCGGCCGAGGCCTTCGACCGGGAGGGGCTTAATATGAGCCAGCGGCTGCGAGCCGAGGCCACGGCCGACGAGGCCCTGGCGATCCTGGCTGACCTGCCCATCACCGTGGGCCGTCTGTCCGAGCCTGTGCGGAAATTGGGGTAGGGAAGGTCGCGGGCGAGGGTCGTGCTATACTGGTCGGCGATTACATCGACCCCGTATACGACTGAATTCCGAGGAGTTCCATGACCACCACCGACAAGCCCGTGCGCGTTCGCTTCGCGCCGTCTCCCACCGGCAAGCTGCACATCGGCGGCGCCCGCACTGCCATTTACAACTGGGCCTTCGCCCGCGCCACCGGGGGCACCTTCATCCTGCGCATCGAGGATACCGACCCGGAGCGCTCCACCGAGGAGAACACCCAGATCATCCTGCGGGCCATGGACTGGCTCGGCCTGACCTGGGACGAGGGTCCCGAGGTGGGCGGCCCGTGCGGCCCCTACTTCCAGACCCAGCGCACCGACACCTACGAGGCGGCGCTTGAGAAGCTCATCGAGGCCGGGGCCGCCTACCCCTGCTTCTGCTCGAAGGAGACGCTCGATGCCAAGCGGGCCGAGGCGGAGAAGACCGAGGGCGGCTACGGCGGCTACGACCGCACCTGCCGCGCCATCCCGCGCGAGGAGGCCGCCTCGCGCATCGCCGCCGGCGAGCCCCATGTGTGGCGCCTCGCCGTGCCCGAGAACCACGGGCCCGTGCAGTTCGCCGACGCCGTCTACGGGGACATGAGCTTCCCCATCGACGTCATGGATGACATGATCCTGCGCCGCACCGACGGCACCTTCACCTACAACTTCGCCGTGGTCTGCGACGACGTGAACATGGGTATCACCCACGTCATCCGCGGCGACGACCACCTGTCCAACACCCCGCGCCAGGTGCTCATCTACGAGGCTTTGGGCGCCGAGGTGCCGCTGTTCGCGCACCTCTCCATGATCCTGGGGGCCGACGGCAAGAAGCTGTCCAAGCGCCACGGGGCCACCAACGTGGAGGAGTACCGCGACCGGGGCTACCTGCCCGAGGCGCTCGTGAACTTCCTCGCCCTGCTCGGCTGGTCGCTTGACGGCGAGACCACCATCATCCCTCCGGCGGAGCTCTGCCGCACGTTCTCGCTCGACCGTATCACCAAGAAGCACTCCATCTTCGACGAGAAGAAGCTCGACTGGATGGACGGCGTCTACATCCGCGAGATGGGCGCCGCCGCCTGGCGCGAGGCGGCCAAGCCGTGGCTCGCCCAGACCAATCTGGACGGGTCGAACGTGGCCGACGGCATCACCGAGGTGCCCACGCCCACCAAGGAGGAGGCGGCTGCGGCCGCGGCCGTGACCCGCGTGCCCGGCGAGGGCGTGGACGCCGACACGTGGCAGGCCTGCCTGGCCGACGTGGACGACGACCCCGAGTTCTACGAGGCCATGTACCCGCTCGTGGCCGAGCGCCTGGCGCGCCTGGACGAGATTCCCGCCAAGCTGGCCTTCCTGTTCTGGGGCGACTCGGTGGTGCTCGACGAGAAGAGCGTGCAGAAGGTGCTGCTGAAGGAAGGGGCCCGCGCCGACGAGGCCCTGGCCATCTGCCGCGCCATCCTGACTGACGACGACAACCCCTGGGACGCTGAGGCCTTAGAGGAGCTCTGCCGCGCCGCCGGCGAGGAAGCGGGACTCAAGCCGAAGCTTCTGTTCCAGCCGTTGCGCGTGGCCATCTGCGGCAACATGGTGTCGCCGCCCTTGTTCGAGGCCATGATGCTCATGGATCCCGCCGACGTGGTGGCCCGCATCGATGCGGTGGTCGCCCACGTCTTCAAGTAGAAAGGCCTTCCCATGGACGAGAAGAACCCCGAGATCTCCCCGGCGCCCGAGGCCGAGCCCGAGCCCGTGGCGGCTGCGCCTGAGGCTGCCGCGCCCAACGCTGCGGCACCCGAAGCGGCTCCGACGGTCGCGCCCGAGCCCGAGGTGACGACCCCTGTGGCCGAGCCCGCGGCCGTGACGGAGCCCGAGCCGACTGCCGCTGCCGCACCGGTGACGGCCGAGGCCGAAGCCGCTCCCGCGGCTCCGGCTCCCGCGCAGCCGGCGGCGCCCGACGTGTCGAACCCCTTCGCCGCCCATCGTCCCGCCGCGCCGGGGCCGGCGCCCGAGGCCGTTGCCGCTGCGTCGGCCCCGGCTCCCGAGCCGACCGCGCCCTATGCGGTGGGCATTCCGGCCCAGCCCGCTGCCCAGCCCTACGCGCAGCCCTACGGCCAGGCCGTCCCGACGCCCGCCGTTGCGGCTCCCGCACCCGGCTACAGCGCCTATGAGCGGGCCTACGGGGCCGCCGCCGGGCAGCCGTCCCATGGCGCAGCGGCCCCGCAGCCCTATGGCGCCGTGCCCCAGCAGCCCTACGGGGCCGTGCCGCCGACGCCGCCGGTTCCCCCGGCGCCGGTGTACGGCTACGAGCCGCCGGCTTCAGGCGGCCAGAAGCGCCGCTGGCCCTGGTTCCTCTTGGGCCTTGCCGTGGGCCTCGTCATCGGCTTGGGCGGTTGCGTGAGCTGCGTGGGGCTCACCGTGGCCGGCTACGAGAGCGTGAACGACTACGTCTACGACGATTACGGCTACGACTACGATTACGACGATCCCTACCACAACTGGCCGCCGGAGGGCGACTACTACACGCCCGAGGACAGTGACACCGACGGTGCCACCACCATGGCCCTCAGCTACGAGGAGGTGACCAGCCTCCTGGAGACCGAGGGCTTCGAGGCCGGTACCCCCGCGGCCGACGGCACCTGCCCCAAGGGCTACTACACCGTGGGTCCCGAGGGCGCCATTCCGGCCGGCCTCTACGCCCTGGAGGGCGGCGACCTCCTGAGCCATTACTACGTCTTCGATGGCGATAGCGCCACGGGCAAAGGCAACGCCTATGACCTTGATGACAGCGTGCAGTACCTGGGCAACTACTTCGTCGAGCTCGACGAGGGCGACCTCATCGCCTTCGAGCCCGGCGTGGAAGGGGCCGTCATGAAGCCGGCGCCGTCCACCTCCGTCAACCCGACGGTGCCCTACGGCAACGGCTGCTACCGCGTGGGCATCGATATCCCCGCAGGTACCTACACCATCACGGCGGCCCCCGTGGACGACCCCGAGGTCACCGACGAGTGCGCCGCCTACGTCATGGACGACCTCGACTTCGACGACGACTCCGTGGTGGACACCCAGTACATCATCCCCGGCGGCAAGCAGACCGTCACCGTGGTCGACGGCCAGTACCTGGAGCTCTTCGCCGCCACGGCCACGCCGGTCCTGGAGAACTAGGCCGGTTCTATATAGGCACGATTATCGAAGCGCTTCCGCCCCGGCTGGAGCGCTTCTTGCAAGAAGGGAGGGCCCCATGCCCCCGCTGTCCGATTACCCCACCCTGGACGAGCTGAACGACTTCTTCGGCCACGACCGCTTCGCCGAGCACGTGGGCTGCCGCATCGTGGAGGGCTCGGTGGGCCACGGCGTGGCGGAGCTGGACATCCAGGACCACCACCGCAACGCGCTCGGCAACGTCATGGGCGGGGCCATCTTCACCCTGGCCGACTTCGCCCTGGCCCTGGCCAGCAACATCGGCGTGGCTCCGAGCGTGTCGGTTTCGAGCGCCATCGACTACATGTCCGCCTCGCGGGGCACTCGGCTCATTGCCACCTGCAACGTGGACAAGAGTGGCCGTCACCTCGGCTTCTACACCACCGACGTCACCGACGACACGGGCCGCCGCATCGCGCGGGTGACCACCACCGTCTACCGCGAAGGGGAGTAGCCGCCCGCGACAGCCGCCTCCGGCATCACGTATGAGAAGGGGCCCCATCAGGGGCCCCTTCTGCTGCAACAGTGTGAAAGCGTAGAGGGAACGTCGGGTGTTCCAACCGAGCGAGTTCCGCAGCGACGAGAACAGCCCAGTGGGCTGTTCTCCAAAGCGAGGACTGTTTGAGCGAATTGGAATACCCGGCGGTCCCGACCGAGGGGCGGTCCCGACTGGATGGTGCCCCTCGCTGCGCCCCTTACTCCAGCCCGCAGGCCTTCCGCAAATCGGCGGCGCGGTCGGTGGCCTCCCAGGTGAACTCGGGCAGCTCGCGGCCGAAGTGGCCGTAGGCGGCCGTCTTCTGGTAGATGGGGCGGCGCAGATCCAGGGCGTCGATGATGGCGCCGGGGCGCAGGTCGAACACCTCAGCCACGGCGGCCTCGATGGCGGAGGTGGGCACCTTCTCGGTGCCGAAGGTCTCCACCATGACGCTCACGGGCTTCGCCACGCCGATGGCGTAGGCGATCTGCACCTCGCAGCGGTCGGCGAGCCCCGCGGCCACCACGTTCTTGGCCACCCAACGGGCGGCGTAGGCGGCGGAGCGGTCCACCTTCGTGCAGTCCTTGCCCGAGAAGGCGCCGCCGCCGTGACGGCCCATGCCGCCGTAGGTATCCACGATGATCTTGCGGCCCGTGAGCCCTGCGTCGCCCATGGGACCGCCGATGACGAAGCGGCCGGTGGGGTTCACGTAGATCTCGCAGTCCTCGGCCATGGCCACGCCCTCGGCCTCGAAGACGGGGCGGATGACGGTCTCGATGATGGCCTCGCGCAGGGCGTCCTGCTCGATGTCCTCGGCGTGCTGGGTGGACACGACCACCTTCTCCACGGCCACCGGCGCGTCGTCCACGTAGCGCACCGACACCTGGGTCTTGCCGTCGGGGCGCAAAAAGTCCAGGGTGCCGTTCTTGCGCACCGCGGTCAGGCGCTCGGAGAGGCGGTGGGCCAGAAAGATCGGCAGGGGCATGAGGGTGCTCGTCTCGTTGCAGGCGTAGCCGAACATCATGCCCTGGTCGCCGGCGCCCACGGTCTCGTAGGGGTCAGCCGCGGCCGTATCATCGCGCTGGGCCTCGAAGGACTCGTCCACGCCCTGGGCGATGTCGGCGGACTGCTCGTGGATGGAGCTCATGACGGCGCAGGTGTTGCCATCGAAGCCGTACTTGGCGCGGTCGTAGCCGATGCCGCACACCACGTCGCGCACGATGGACTGCACGTCCACGTAGGCCTGGGTGCGAATCTCGCCGGTGACGAACACGGTGCCGGTGGTCACCAGGGTCTCGCAGGCGCAGCGCATCTTGGAAGGGTCGGCCGGGTTGCCGTCGGGGGCCACGTAGCCCTCTTCGGCCAGCGCGATCTCCTTGGCCAGGATGGCGTCCAGGATGGCATCGGAAATCTGATCGCAGATCTTGTCCGGATGGCCCTCGGTGACGGACTCGGACGTGAACAGGTAGCTGGTGCGATTCTCGCTCATGAGATTCCTTTCGTATCGCTGTTGGCCGGACCACCTTGGCGGCCGCCCGTGGGCGAGGCGCGTCAGGTTGGTGTCGGGATCGGCGAGCCAACTCTCTACCCCGACTCTGGATAACTGGGTGCGCCGCGGGCCTGTGGGCACGCACGGGCGCGATTGCCCATGGTAACGGGGAAGGGCCGCCCGCGCAAGGACGGCCGAGGCGAAGGCTACAGAAACCCTACGGAAGGCGGCGGAAGGGGAGGGACGGGGCGTCGCGGCGGCCCTGCGGCGGTTGCGTGGCGGCTCTCGGGCGGCTCCGCCGCGGCTCGCCCGGTCGAGGGCGGCCAACGTCTCCCCTACGCCTTCCCCGCGCCGTCGCGCGGTCGTGCTACACTTACCCTGTTGTACCGGATCCGAGGAAAAGAGCCTCCATGCCCACCAACGCCGACTATACCCGCGCGTACTTCCAGATCATCGACGAGCTCGACGGGGCGGTGGAGGACCGCCGCGCCGCCTTCGAGTACATGCAGAACTCCACGGCCATCGTGCACCACCAGGTGGTGGCCTCCTCCTTCGTGCCGCGGCTGTTCAACCAGAAGAGCTACGAGGTGATGAAGCGCACGGCCGAGATGAGCCACCGGGTGCTCTGCAAGGTCATCGAGCGCTACCGGTCCGACGAGGAGTACCGCAAGCTCTTCGATTTCGACGAGCGCTTGGTGGAGCTCATTCTGCTGCCGCGCGATTACGACGCGGTGCTGCCCTTCGCCCGGGTGGACACCTTCCTGAACGAGGAGGACTACCGCATCCACTTCTGCGAGTTCAACGGCGACGGCAGCGCGGGCATGAACGAGAACCGCGAGATCACTCATGCCGTGACGGGCACCGAGACCTTCCGCGTGTTCGCCGAGAACCACGCCGTGGCCGGCTGCGACCTGTTCGAGCCCTGGGTGCGCACCTTCTTGGATATCTACGACACCTACCGCTTCAAGGTGGAGCACCCGCGCATCGCCATCTGCGACTACCTGGAGAACGGCGTGGTGGACGAGTTCCACATCTTCGCCGAGAAGTTCCGCGAGGCCGGGGTGGACTGCGTGGTGGCCGACGTGCGCGACCTGGCCTTCGACGGCGAGGTGCTCACGACCCCCGACGGGCTGCCCGTGCACGCCATCTGGCGCCGCTCGGTCACCAACGACGTGCTGGAGTTCTGGGACGACTCCCAGGCCCTCATCAACGCGGTGCGGGCGCGCAAGGTGGCGCTCATCGGAGCGTTCTCGGGGCACATCGTCCACGACAAGCAGCTGTTCGAGGTGCTGTTCGCCCCCGAGACCCAGGCCTTCCTCACCGAGGAGGAGATCGCCTTTGTGGAGGAGACCGTGCCTATGACCGCCTTTTTGGACGAGTCGGTGGTGAACCTCGCCCAGATTCGCGCCAACAAGGACGAGTGGATCGTGAAGCCCACCGACCACTACGGCGCCGACAACGTGTACGCCGGCTGCGAGGTGAGCCAACGGGAGTGGGAACGGGTCATCGACGAGTTCGCCAACGGGCGGGCCGGCTACCCCTTCATCGTGCAGCGCTACATCCGCCCCTTCAAGACCGACACGCTGCCGCCGGATGCGGGCATTCTGGCTATGCCCGACGGGGCCGTGACCAGCGATCCGGTGCCCTACAACAACCTGAACGGCCTGTACCTGTACAACGGCCGCTTCCAGGGCATGTTCAGCCGGCTGGGGCCGCACCCCACCATCTCGAAGACCAACGAGGGCATGACCGCCGCCACCATCTGGGTGGACTGCGAGGGCGTAGAAGGGCTGGAGCTGTAAATGGGATCGAACAGCATTCTCGCCGGCATCGGCGCCACGGTGCTGGCCGTCACGCTGCTCGTGTGCGGTTTCGCCGCCTGCTGCCTGCCGGCCACCACGGCGGCCCTGGCCGGGGCCGTGAGCACGGGGGAGGATTCCCCCTACACCCACGAGCAGCTGGTGGAACTGGCCGGCGCGACCCGGGCCTTCACCGTTGACCCCCACGGGGATGCGGAGGCGGCCGCCGAGGGCCTGGCCGCATCAGTGGTGGCCGCGGCCCGGGAGGCCTCGGAGGCCGGCGCGCCGAAGGCCGACGGGTGGAGCGAGGGGGCGCGGGAGGCCCTGGCCGGCGACGGATCGTCTTTGGCCACTATGGATGCCCTGGCGAAGGTGTCGGATCGCTACGCCCTGGACGGAGCGGCTATGGACCATCTGGAGGACTGCAACGTTCTCATCGTGGGGGTGAGCTCGTGGCTCGGCATGATCGGGGTGGCCGCGCTCATCGTGGGGGTGCTGCTGGGGGTGCGCCGGCAGTGGGCGGCCCTCGCCTTCATGCTGCGCATGGGCCCGGCCCTGCTGGTCGCGCTGCTGGTGGTGCTCGGCCTGTGGGGCGTTGTGGACTTCAACGGCCTGTTCGCCGCGTTCCATTCCCTGTTCTTCGTGGACGGCACCTGGACGTTCAGCGCCGACTCGCTGCTCATCTCCATGTACCCCCTCGATTTCTGGATGGGCATGGGGGCCGTGTGGCTCGCCACGGCCGTGGGCCTGGGGCTGCTGTGCTTCGCCGGCGGTTGCGTGGCCGCCTGGCGGGCCCAAGTGCAGGCCCGTGCGCTGCAAGAGGCCGCCGAGGCGGCCCGCAGTCCTAAGAAGGGGAAGAAGGGGAAGCGTCGCTAACATGGCCCGCGCCCCCAAAGACCACAAGACCAACGCCCTGCGCGAGCTGGATGCGGCCGGCCTGTCCCACGAGGCGCTGTTCTTCGAGGCCGACCCCGCGATGACCGGGGTGGAGATCGCCCGGGCCCAGGGCGAGGAAGTGGACGCCGTGTTCAAGACCCTCGTCACCGAGGGCAAGTCCGGCGAGCACTACGTGTTCCTCGTGCCCGTGGCCTGCGAGCTGGATTTGAAGAAGGCCGCTGCGGCGGCGGGGGAGAAGGCTGTGGCCATGGTGCGATCCCGCGACCTGCTGCCGCTCACGGGCTATGTGCACGGCGGCTGCTCGCCCATCGGCATGAAGAAGCGCTTCCGCACCTTCGTGGACGAGACGGCCCAGCTCTTCGACGAGATCTACTTCTCCGGCGGCAAGGTGGGCTGCCAGGTGCGCATGGCCCCCGACGATCTGGCCGCCGTCGTCCCCTTCGCCTACGCCGACCTCACCGTCTGAGCCGAAAGGCCGAACTCCTCGCAGAGCCGGGCGCGGGCAGCGGGGTCAGCGGTGGCCTGCTCGATATCTTCGATACGCCCCTCGGCGAGCAACTGGCGGATAAGGGCCGCAAGTGTTTCCTGACCCTCTTCGATGCCCTTGCGCTTGCCCTCGGCCAAACCTTCGGCCATCCCGTCTTCGTAGCTGATGCGAGCTTGAATGCGCGCGTCGTCCTCAATGGTCAGAAAGGGCATGAGTTCCTCCTTCCACGCCGCATCGGCATTGGCATGATGCATCTCTCTTTCGATCAGCGATAAGAGCGGGTCGCCCTCAGCTGCCCTGCCTGTGCCGACGAATTTCAGGAAATCGCGCAGAAGGCCCTTGGGCATCTGCACCCATTCACTTGCGTTTAGGATAACCCATGTGAAGCCATGATCGCAACGGAAATCGGACCGTTCGTCGCAGCGTATGTCCAAGGTGCTCACGGGAAGGCCGGTCCCCAGGAAGTCATCGGTGCAAATGAATATGATATAGGTGTTGGGGAGGGTGTCATAGGCACGCCCCGGTCCTAGAGTTGCTATGTCGAGCGAAGCCTGATAGTAACGCAGCCGTTTTGCGAGCCGTCCCTTTCGGTAGCTCTGCATTTCCGCATCGTAGGTGCGGCCGTCTGCGGCGAGCACGGCATCGAGCCGTATACCGTGGCTCCCGAGCCTCGGCTCGATGACCTGCTCTGTCACGATGTTCTCTACTTCAACGACTTTGGTGCCCAGCACGCGCTCCACCACGCCGCGGCAGATATCCGCATTGCTCATGAGCCGTTGGAACATGGGGCCGTCGCTGAAGACGAGGTCTCGTATCTCCATGGGCGTGCTCCTTTCGCATGATTTGCTTGGCCGATAGCTTACTTTCCCGGAACCGTAAAAAGTTCGCGGGAATGTCTCGCTGGCAACCGTCCACAAACCGCGTTGGCGCCTTGCGGCTGTCCCGTTTTGGTCGCCCGCAAATCGCCTCGAAGCCGTGGGGGATTCCCGGCATGACCGCCGCCGTCGCCTGCGCCTACGCTGACCTCACGGGGTAAAGCAGCGCCTTTCGGGAGCGGAGCCGCGCGGTATTCTGATTCGCTCAAACAGTCCTCGCTTTGCGAAACAGCCCACCGGGCTGTTTCAGTCGCTGCGGAACTCGCTCGGTCAGAACACCCCGCGTCTTCGCTGAGCCAGGAGCGGTTGCGGTATACTGCACCCCATGTACATTGCCTCCGTCATAGTCGATATCCCCACCCAGGCGCTCGATGCCCCCTACTCCTATGCCGTGTCCGACGAGATGGCGGCCGGGGAGGGGCCGGGCGCGGCCCATCCGGCCGAGGTGGGGTGCGCGGTGCTCGTGACGCTGGGCGGCCGCAAGGCCGTGGGCTATATCGTGGCCATGGAAGAAGCCGCGGCCTCTCCCGATGAGGGCACCGATTTGTGGGGCAACCCCCTGGCCGCCGCCGAGCTGCGCCAAATCGAGGCCGTGCTCACGGCCCCGTACTTCGACGAGGAGGGGGCCGCGGCCGCCCAGTACATCGCTGAGCGCTATGTGGCGCCCCTGGCCAGCTGCGTGCGCCTGTTCACGCCCCCGGGGGCCGTGCCGCGCATGGTGCGGGGACGCGACGGGCGCTGGCGGTTGGAAGAGCCCAAAATCGGGGAGGTGGACGACCGCTGGGTGACCCAGGGCCCCGCCTTCGACCAGTTCCAACCTCGGAAGAACGCCGTGAGGCAGCAGCAGGTGCTGGCCGCCGTGGGCGCCGGCGACGTGCGCGTGGCCGAGCTGGCCTGCGAGTTCGGATCGGTGGCTTCCACGCTGAAGGCGCTGGAGGCGAAGGGGGCCGTGGTCGTGGAACGGCGCCGGCGCATGCGCGGCATGGAAGGCGTCGCTCCCGCCGTCCCAGCCGCGGCCCCCGCGCGACCGGTGCTCACCGCCGGCCAGGCGGCGGCTCTGGCGGCCATCGGCGAGGCCCGGGTGGCGGCCGAGGGGCGCGTGGTGCTCGTGGACGGCGTGACCGGCTCGGGCAAGACCGAGGTGTACCTGCGGGCCATCGAGGAGGTGCTCGCCGAAGGGCGCACGGCCATCGTGCTCGTGCCCGAGATCTCGCTCACCCCCCAGACCGTGGGGCGGTTCCGCGGCCGGTTCGGCGCTACTGTGGCCGTCATGCACTCGCGCATGAGCGCCGGCGAGCGCTTCGACCAGTGGGACTTCATCCGAAGCGGCGCGGCCCGGGTGGTGGTGGGCGCCCGCAGCGCCCTGTTCACGCCCCTGGCCAACGTGGGGCTCATCGTCATCGACGAGGAGCACGAGGGCTCCTACAAGCAAGATTCGGCCCCGCGCTACCAGGCTCGGGACGTGGCCCAGTGGATGATGGCGCGCTCCGGCGGGGCGGTGGTGCTCGGGTCCGCCACGCCCTCCATCGAGGCGCTCTACCAGGTGGCGAAGAACCCGCGCTGGACGAGCGCGGCCCTGCCCGAGCGGGCCAACGGCCGCCCCATGCCCGCCATCGAGGTGGTGGACATGGCCGCGGAGTTCGCCTCGGGCGCCCGCTCCATGTTCTCGGGGCGCCTGACCCGAGCCCTGGCCGAGGAGCTGTCGGCCGGCCGCAAGGCGGTGCTGCTGCTGAACCAGCGGGGCTTCGCGAAGTTCTTGCTCTGCCGCGACTGCGGCTTCGTGCCCGAGTGCCCGAGCTGCTCAACGAGCCTCACCTATCACGAGCAGGGGGCCAAGCTGGTGTGCCACCACTGCGGCCACAGCGTGCCCGCGCCGCCCGTCTGCCCCGAGTGCGGCAGCCCCTATCTGAAGAAGTTCGGCGCCGGCACCCAGCGGGTGGAGGCCGACCTGCGCTCGCTGCTGGATAAGATGCCCGGGGTGGGGCCGGAGGTGCCCATCATCCGCATGGACGCCGACACCACCAAGGCCAAGGGCGCCCACCAGGAGCTGCTGGAGCGGTTCGGCGCCGCCGAGGCCGCCGTGCTGCTGGGCACCCAGATGATCGCCAAGGGCCTCGACTTCGACGATGTGACCCTCGTGGGCGTCATCAACGCCGATACCCAGCTGCACCTGCCCGACTACCGGGCCGGCGAGCGCACCTTCCAGCTCATCGAGCAGGTGGCGGGCCGCGCCGGCCGTGCCGAGCTCGACGGGCGCGTGCTCGTGCAGACCTACGAGGCCGACGCCGTGGCCATCCAAGCGGCGGCCCGCTACGACCGGGCCCTGTTCCTGCGCTCGGAGCTGCCGCGCCGGAAGCTCTTGGGGTACCCGCCCTACATGGCCCTGGCCAACGTCCTGGTGTGGGGCGCCGACGAGCACGCCGTGGCCACCGAGGCCGAGCTGCTGCACGCGCAGATCAGCGAGCACATCCGCAGCGAAGTGGGGGATTCCCGCTGGACCGTGCTGCCGGCGGTGCCCTGCGCCCTGGGGAAGCTGCGCAACACCTACCGCTACCACATCGTCGTGAAGGCGCCCCTGGGCGCCGACCTGTCCGCGCCCCTCACCCAGCTCTTCCGCGCCCGCAAGGCGAACCCCCACGTAAACGCCGCTGTAGACGTGGACCCCATGGACCTGCTGTAGGGAAGCGCCTGACGGTTGGCGATTGAGCTGCCGAGCCCGAGGTGCGTGACGGTTGGCAGTCGGCCCGAGCGAGCCAGGCCGAGGCGTTCGGGTGCAGTCGGCTGGCCGGGCCCGAGGCGGGGCGGCGACTGGCAGCTGTGTCCGGTTGAGTTGGGCTCGGCCGTCCAAGGCGGGGAGTGGCGGCTGAGCCCGTCGAGTAGGGCCCGGCCGCCCAAGGCAGGGGTCTGCCCGGCTGAGCCTTTCGGTATGTTCTTGGCGCTCCTCTCGCCCCTCTTCCGCGAGAACTCCACGGCAAGGCCGCTGCAACGTGTGCCCATAGGCACGTCTTTCGCGCCCTTCTCCGATACCAAATCCCGCATTTTCGCCGCCCTCGTTTCGTTTTCCGGCAAAAACAGAGGGTTTGGTAACAGGGTGCGCTGAATCTTCCATTTACGACCTGGGGTTTTGTCGACTGAAAGTATCCAATCCCTTTATTCTGCCAGAGAAAACGATACCAAACCCCTCGTTTTTGACGGAAAACCTGCGGAACCTGGCAAAAACAGAAGGTTTGGTATCACGATGTGTCGGATCGCCCGTCTGCGAACTGGCTTTTGTTGGACGAGAACGTCAAATCCCCGCTTTCGGCTTGAAAAATGACACCAAACGCCTCGTTTCCGCCAGAAAGACCGCGGTGCCTGTCGGAAACGGGGAGTTTGGGTACCGAGAAGGACGTTGGCGGCTTGCGGAATCTCGCGCCGCGGTTTTTTGCAGGTGTTTCGGCGATTGGCTCGCTTGGCGCACCGCTATATCGGTAGCTCGATGCGCCCTCCCGGCACTGAGGGCTCGGTGTGCCTTCGTTCGCCTGCACCTCGATGGGTCTAATTCACTGTGCCTCGAAACCTAAGCCCCGACTCTCGAATTACCCCTTGCGGGGGGGGGGCACTTATTTGCTATTCTCGATCGGAGAGAGGTTCGGTGCCCATGATCGCCCGTATCGGGAGCGCAGCGCCGCCGGCAAATGACGGGGTGCTTATGCGGGTCCCTTGCATCTAAGAACCGAGGAGCGCCCGTTGAGCTCGCGGCACGAAGGAAAGACAGGAGATGTGAAGTCAGTGGGAGAAGACTTCATGACAACAAGAGAAGCGGCCAAGCGCTGGGGTGTTTCCGAGCGTACTGTTCAGGCGTACTGCAGGAGGTACGGTGATCAGATCGGTGCTTTCAAAGATAACGGCTGGCGCATTCCCTCGAATGCCTGTCCTCCCTACAGGATCGACGGGCTGAGAGCGTTCCTTCGGGACTACTGCCGGCACAAGGACAACCCATTCGATGTCTTTCCGTGGCAACAGTCGGTGTCTGACGCAATGCTAGCTTGTCTCTTCGATGGCGGGATGGTTGCTCGCCGCAATCCGAATGCCCCGCTCTCTATCGACAACGTAGTTATCGCTCCAACTGGGTGGGATCTGCTCTTCGGGGAGCGAGGCTCGGGTCGACGGGGGTATGTGCTGAAAGCGCTTAATCTGCAACCTCAATTTACTTTATTGAACGTAAACCTTTGAGAGGAAGGCGATCATGAAAGAGACGACAAGACACGGGTTGGGGACGAGGGTCATCGCGGCCTTCTGCGCTTCAGCGCTGATGATGGCCGCTGTGCTTGGAATCGTCATGGGCTCCCCATTGCCAGCGCTAGCTGCCGATGCCGACCAGGATATCTACGCCATCTTTTATGAAAACCCCGATAAGAAGTCCTATACGCTGGTCATCCAGAACGGCGACACAGTGGATACCTCCTATGGAAAGCCAGCGAACAACGGAGTGGTTCTCATATGCGACGAGACGCCTTCTCCCGCTGGTTCGTGCGGTTGCATCCAGATGGGATACTCGCGCGATCCTCTTCTGCCGTATGAATACGTCGGATACACCACGAAGGTGATGATCAAGCCGGGGGTGAAGCCCCATTCACTGGGTGGATGGTTCGGTGGTTTCGGGGGACTTGAAACCATCGATCTCTCGGGATTGGACTCTTCGGAAGTGGAAGATATGGAGCGCATGTTCTCGGGGTGTGCATCGCTGAAGGAACTCGATCTCTCGAGCCTCGATACCTCGCGGGTTTTGTATTTTGGCGGCCCCAACGACGGTGAGGGCATGTTCTCAGGCTGCTCTTCGCTCACTTCTCTGGATCTGTCTTCCTTTGATATGGGTCAAGCGACAGCGGTCGGTTTTCTGTTCTCTGATTGCTCCTCCCTTGAATCAATTAAGCTTCCGAATAGCCTCACCATGAAGTCTGTTTCGGATATGTCGGGGGTTTTCTCCGGCTGCTCGTCACTGAAGAGCATCGATATCTCGCGATTCGACACCTCCAAGGTGACGAGCATGGACTATATGTTCTCTGGCTGCTCGTCTCTGGCCTCGATTGCATTTCCTACTTCGTTCAAAACCAACTTGGTGGAGAGCATGTACGGCATGTTCTCTGGCTGCGCGTCGCTGAAATCCATTGACTTATCCATGTTCGATACTTCTAGAGTTAAGCGTGTGGCGGGGATGTTCGAAAAGTGCTCATCTTTGGATTCTCTCGACCTCTCGAAGTTCGATACCTCCAAAGTGACGGACATGGAGCGCATGTTTAATGGCTGTTCCTCTCTCAAGAGTATTCAGTTTCCTGTCGCGTTTACGACCAGTTGGGTAACGGATATGGGTAAGATGTTCCAAGGCTGTTCGTCCTTGGAATCCATTGACCTCTCGAAGTTCGACACCTCCAAGGTGACGAGCATGGACTATATGTTCTCTGGCTGCTCGTCTCTGGCCTCGATTGCATTTCCTGCTTCGTTCAAAACCAGTTTGGTGGAGAGCATGTACGGCATGTTCTCTGGCTGCTCGTTGCTAGAGACTCTCGACTTGTCGAAGTTCGACATGGCCAAAGTAGATGCAGCTATGTCAGCTGATCGAGAGAACTATGCGATATGTTGGATGTTTACAGGATGTGACTCTCTCTTTAAGGTTTCCTTGCCTGCTATGGGCAACTTCGCTAAAGCAAATCTTCCAGACCGACGTGATGGCATGAAATGGGGCGAATCGCTGAAGTGGCGCAACGAGAAGGGGGAGGTCTTCGCGGCCGATGCCATCCCGGCGTGCACGGCTGGCACCTACACTGCCGTTGTCGTGGGGAGTGACTCGAGCGGTGATTCTAATGGGGACGGGTCCGGCTCGGGCAATGGTGATGGCAGCGGCGGCAATGGGGACAACTCCGGCTCTGGTAATGGAAATAGTGGCTCCAACAATGGCAGCAACAATGGCTCCGGCAATGGGAACGGCTCCGGTTCCGCCAACCCCGCCCCGAAGCGCACGGTGGCCTTCTCCGAGGCCGTGGCGCTGCCGCTGGACGCGACCGGCGTGGCCATGGACAAGGACGACATTATTCGCGACCTGGCCAAGCGCTTCGGCACCCGCGAGGGATTCCCAGCCGACGCTGAGGACGTGGCGGTCACCATCAAGCACGGCGGCAAGGAGGTCGAGGCCATCGACCCGACCCGTGCCGGAACCTACGAGGTGACGGCCGTCTACTCCATGCCCGACGGCGCCGAGCGGGTCATCGAGGTCGCCTACACCGTGGCCGACCCGGCGGCTAAGACCCCGGCGAAGTCGGCCGCCAAGTCCGGCACCCGCCTCGCTCAGACCGGCGATGGGGTTCCGACGGCCGTGCCGGCGGCCACCGCCGCCCTCGCCGCCTGCGCCCTGGCCGCTGCTGTCGCAGTTCGGCGTCGCGCTCGGGGATAGCGACTGTCGATTCCGCAGCTGCTTCCACGAATGCAAGCCGTCTCTCATCCGAGGCCCGAGGCATGACGCTTCGGGCCTCGGCCATTTTTCGGTGTCGGGGGTGCGGTATAATGGGCTCCTTCTCAGAAAGGAGCGCGGTTTCCATGGCTCTCATGACGGTGTATCACGGCAGCGGGGACGTGGTCGAATTCCCGGAGGTGCGCATTGGGCGCTACACCAAGGACTTCGGCCCGGGTTTCTACTGCACGGTTATGCGCGAGCAGGCCGAGCGCTGGGCGCTCCGTATGCCGGTGCCGCGTGTCAACACCTATACTGTGCGCTTCGCTGAAGGCCTCGATATTCTTGAATTTCGCGAGATGACCGAGGAATGGCTCGATTTCATCGTCGCCTGCCGCCACGGCGAGCCCCATGGTCATGACGTGGTCATCGGAGCCATGGCCGACGATCAGGTGTACAACTACGTTTCCGACTACATCGAGGGGACTCTCACGCGGGAGCAGTTCTGGTCTCTCGCCAAATTCAAATATCCCACGCACCAGATTGCCTTCTGCACGGAGGCGGCACTGCGGTCGCTGGAGTTCGTCGGATGCGAGGAGGTCGGCCATGGCAGGGCGTGAGAGCCGCCGGGCGAACGATGTGTTCTTCGCATGCAGTCTCATCGACTACATTGCGCGGAAGACGAAGAACCGCCGGGTGGACGTGGCGGAGGCTCTGGGCTCTGGGCGCGTGGCCCGTATTATCGAGCTGGCCGACGTGTACCACAGCGACAACATCGATGCCGTGAGCGACGGCTTCATCGAGGAGGCGGCCATCGGTGAGGGGTCTTTCGACAACGTGGCGGCCGCCCGTTATGCCGTTCCCTCCCACTGGGACGTGGGGAAGGTCTACAAGCGCCTTGTTTTGGCCATCGCCGATCGCGAGGGCGTCGATCTGCCCGAGGCCCTGCTGCGGGCCTACCGGTCGCCCGTCAGTGCGCTCATCGACGACTACAACGGCAGCTTCTATTACGATTCCCCCGAGGCCATCTACGATGCCTATGCCACGGGAGAGCTGGCTTAAGCCTGCCTTTCCGTGCGATGCCTCCGCTGCGCTGGGATAGTCGCGGGGTGGGGCTCAAGAGCGTTTCGCCGTTGAGCTATCGGGTTAGCGGCCTTGTCTTGATGGCTCAGTCTCATACTTTCCGCCCTGAAACTCGGCACCCATTCCGAATTCACCCCTTGCGGGGGGGGGGGGCACTTATTTGCTACTCTCGGATGGAGAAGATTCGCCGGGCTTTCGCTGCCCGGCGCGTGCCGAGAGAAGGGAAGGCGAACATGGGAGATACGATGCGGGGCACATTGAGGGCGAAGGGCTTCACAGCCCTGTGGGCTTTGGTGCTGATGGTGGCCGTCGCGTTTTCTCTTGCGCTGGCATCTGCCTCTGGCGCTTGGGCGGACGAGGCCGCTCCCGTCGCGGACGACGACGTGTTCGTCGCGCTGTACTCTCGCGACAGTGGTGGTTACACGCTCGTGTTCCAAAAGGGTGAGGCCGCTAGGGCCGAATATGGCCCTTTGGAGGAGGTTTATCCCCTGGGCAGGGTTATTTCGGGTGGGCCCGGTGATCCGCTGGACGGGAAGAGATCCTATGTGCTAAGCGCAGTCGTGGCCGACGCTCTCCAGCCCGAGAGCACATCCGAATGGTTCCAGGGTCTGGAGAATCTTGAGCAGATCGATATCTCGAAGTTGGACACGTCTAAGGTGACGGACATGGGCTACATGTTCGACGGCTGTCGCTCTCTGAAGTCCATCGACCTGTCCAAGTTCGATACCTCGAGCTTGGAGGAGGCTTACGGAATGTTCTCCGACTGCTCGTCCTTGGAGACCATCGACCTCTCAAAGTTCGATACCTCTAAGATGGTTAATGCTGGTTCGATGTTCGATGGCTGTTCTTCCCTGAAGTCCCTTGTCTTTTCTGCGAGCTTCAAGACGGGGATGGTGGAGGATATGTGGGCAATGTTCAGGGGCTGCTCATCCCTCAAAGCCTTGGATATGTCGGGCTTCGACACCTCCCGGGCAACAAGCATGCAGGACATGTTCTCCGGCTGCTCGTCCTTAGAGGCTATTGTGTTTCCGACGACCCTAAAGACTGATATGGTGACGAGCATGGCAGGAATGTTCGAGGGCTGCTCGTCTCTGAAGTCGATCGATCTCTCGAAATTCAACACCTCGAAGGTGACAAACATGAGCCAAATGTTCAGTGGCTGCTCCTCGCTCGAGAGCATTCAATTCCCGGACACGTTTACGACCAGCTGGGTGACAAACATGTGGAGAATGTTTCCCGGCTGCTCGTCCCTGGAGTCTCTCGACCTTTCGAAATTTGATATGGCGCGGGTAAAGGAAACCGACATGATGTTCGTGGGCTGCGACTCTTTGAGCAGCATCTCGCTGCCGGCTACGGGCGATTTCGCTAAAGCAGATCTTCCCGACCGACGCGATGATATGAAGTGGGGCGAATCGCTAAAATGGCGCAACGAGAAGGGAGAGGTCTTCGCGGCCGACGCCATCCCGGCCCGCACGGCTGGCACCTATACTGCCGTTGTCGTGGGGAGTGATTCGAGCGGTGATTCTAACGGGGACGGATCCGGTTCGGACAATGGTGATGGCAGCGGTAACAACGGCAATGGAGACAACTCCGGCTCTGGTAATGGAAGTGGCGGTTCTAACAACGGCAGCGGCAACGGCTCCGGTTCCGCCAACCCGGCCCCGAAGCGCACGGTGGCCTTCTCGGAGGTCGTGGCATTGCCGCTGGACGCGACCGGCGTGGCCATGGACAAGGACGACATCGTCCGCGACCTGGCCAAGCGCTTCGGCTCGCGCGAGGGCTTCCCGGCTGACGCTGAGAGAGTGTCGGTCACCATCAGGCACGGCAGCAAGGAGGTCGAGGCCATCGACCCGACCAGCGCCGGCACCTACGAGGTGACGGCCGTGTACTCCATGCCCGACGGCACCGAGCGGGTCATCGAGGCCACCTACACCGTGGCCGACCCGGCCGCGAAGGCCCTGGTGAAGTCCACGGCCAAGTCCGCCACCCGCCTCGCCCAGACCGGCGACGAGGCCCCAGCGGCCGCGCCCCTGGCCACCGCCGCCCTCGCCACCTGCGCCCTGGCCGCCGCCGTTGCAGTCCGCCGCCGCGTTCGCGGGTAGCGGTTGGCGGTTTTGCGGTTGCGCCCGCACTGCGGGTAGGCTACGTCGCGGGCTTTCCTGCGACACGGAGATTCGTCTCATTCGAGGGCCGGAGCGCCAAATGCGCTCCGGCCCTTTCCGTGCCCCTCGCTCGCCGGTGCGTGGTGGGCGCCTGCGTCTGAGGCGTGTTCACGGGTGGGTGCAAGTGTCGGGGTTCTCGGCGTGGTAGAATAGAGTCGCCATGCTGACCCGGCAAGATGCGGAGGCCGCCCATGATGTACAACTACATCAAGCTCGCTGACGACACTCAGATAGCGCACTCGAATATTCTCGACGACCAAACGGTTCAGGTTTCCGTCGAGCGCCCCATCGACGGAGGCTTCTGCTCGGCGACGTGCTTCCTTCCGCAGTGCCGCTGGCAGTCCGTTGAGGGTTTTACCGCCGCTGATCTCGACTTCCTCTCTGAGATTGTGCGCGGCAACGCTCCGCTTATCTACCGCCTCGCCCGGGAGGCGGGGAAGCGGTATGCCTAAGGTTTTGGTATTCGGCCCGTATATCATCTTCTTCTGGGTCGGCGAGAACGGCGAGCCCGTCCACGTTCACGTGGCCGAGAAGCGGCCGTCCGAGAATGCCACGAAGATATGGCTTACTGCTTCTGGTGGTTGTATTCTCGCCCATAACCGCTCGAAGATCCCCGAGAGGGATTTGTCGAATATCCTGGAGCTCGTCTCGCTGAACCATAGCTACATTTGCGCGCGGTGGCGAGAGGTATTCCAGGGGGATATCTCCTTCTATTGCTAGAAGCTTTCCGATAGGGCCGCCTGTTCCGAACCCTGGCGAGGGCTGGCCTCTCTGCGATGATTCGGCGCACTGCCTGGATGTGCGCCTGCCTGCTTGCCCGCTCTCTCGCTCCGCGAATTTCGGCCCCGATCCCGAATTGACCCCTTGCGGGGGGGGGGCACTTATTTGCTACCCTCGAACGGAGAAGATGCGCCGGGCCTGTCGTCCGGCGCCTGCCGAGAGAAGGGAAGGCGAACATGGGAGAAGCAGCACGGGGTACGTTGAGGGCGAAGGGCTTCTCGGCCCTGTGGGCTTTGGCGCTGATGGTGGCCGTCGCGTTTTCGCTTGCGTGGGCATCTGCCTCTGGCGCTTGGGCGGATGAGGCCGCTCCCGTCGCGGACGACGATGTATTCGTTGCGCTGTACTCTCGCGACAGTGGTGGTTACACGCTCGTGTTCCAGAAGGGCGAGGCCGCTAGAGCCGAGTATGGTCCCTTGGAGGTGGTTTATCCTCTGGATAGGCCTGCTTCGGATGGGCCCGGTGATCCGCTGGGCGGGAAGAGATCCTATGTGCTGAGCGCGGTCGTGGCCGATGCGCTCCAGCCTGAGAGTACATCTGGATGGTTCCAGGGTCTGGAGAATCTCGAGCAGGTCGATATCTCGAAGCTGGACACATCCAAGGTGAAGGACTCCTCCAATATGTTCGACGGCTGTCGCTCTCTGAAGTCCATCGACCTGTCCAAGTTCGATACTTCGAGTTTGGAAGAAGCTCACGGAATGTTCTCGGACTGCTCGTCCCTGGGATCCCTTAATCTATCCAAGTTCGAAACCTCGCAGGTGACGGGCATGGAAGAAATATTTCGTGACTGCTCCTCGCTGACCTCCCTCTCTTTTCCGAAGAGCTTCGAGACGGGGATGGTGGAGAGCATGCGGTCAATGTTTAGTGGCTGCTCATCTCTCAAAGCTTTGGATCTGTCGGGCTTCGACACCTCACGCGCGACGAGTATGACGGACATGTTCTCCGGCTGCTCGTCTTTAGAGATCATTGTGTTTCCGACGACCCTAAAAACCGATGCGGTAATAAGTATGCAGAGCATGTTCTCCGGCTGCTCGTCCCTAGCAACCATTGACCTTTCGAAGTTCAACACCGCCAAAGTGACGAACATGGACTCCATGTTCTCCGGCTGCTCTTCGCTTAAGAGTATTCAATTTCCCGCCACGTTCACGACCAGTTGGGTGACGAGCATGGGCCGCATGTTTAAAGAATGTTCGTCCCTGGCATCCATCGGCCTCTCTAGGTTCGACACCTCCAAAGTGACGAACATGATTGATATGTTCTGCGGCTGCTCGTCTCTGGCAACCATTGACCTCTCGAAGTTTGACACCTCTAAGGTGACGTGCATGGACTCCATGTTCTCCGGCTGCTCGTCGTTGGAGTCTCTCGACCTCTCGAGGTTCGATATGGGGAAGGCTGGAGACAACTTCTGGATGTTGTCTAACTGCTCTTCTCTGGGCAAAATTATTTTGCCCGCTACGGGTGATTTTGCCAAAGCGGCCTTACCTGACTGGCGTAACGGCAGGTCGGTGAAATGGCGCAACGAGAAAGGGGAGGTCTTTGCGGCCGATGCCATCCCGGCGCGCACGGCGGGAACTTACACTGCCGTTGTCGAGGGTAACGGTTCGGACAACAACGGCTCGGGTGATGGTAGCGGCAATGACGGCAATGGGGGCAACTCAGGCTCTGACAATGGAAATGGTTCCGGTAGCAATAGCGGTTCCAACAATGGCTCCGGCAATGGGGACGGCACCGGTTCCGGTAATGGAAATGGCGGTTCCAACGGCGGCACCACCGCTGACCCCGCTCCGAAGCGCACCGTGGCCTTCTCCGAGGCCGTGACGTTGCCGTTGGACGCGACCGGCGTGGCCATGGACAAGTGGGACGTCATCCGCGACCTGTCCAAGCGCTTCGGCACCCGCGAGGGATTCCCGGCCGGCGCCGAGGACGTGGCGGTCACCATCATGCTCGGCGGCAAGGAGGTCGAGGCCATCGACCCGACCCGCGCCGGCGCCTACGAGGTGACGGCCGTGTACTCCATGCCCGACGGCACCGAGCGGGTCATCGAGGTCGCCTACACCGTGGCCGACCCGGCGGCTAAGACCCCGGCGAAGTCGGCCGCCAAGCCCGGCACCCGCCTCGCCCAGACCGGCGACGAGGTGCCGGCGGCCGCGCCCCTGGCCACCGCCGTCCTCGCCGCCTGCGCCCTGGCCGCTGCTGTCGCGGCCCGGCGCAGGGCGCGTGGGTAGTGCTGCGCGCTAGATCTTTTCGCGACACGGAGATTCGTCTCATTCGAGGGCCGGAGCGTCAAATGCGCCCCGGCCCTTTCTGTGTCTCGCACTCGCCAGTGAAGGCGCTGGGTTTCCCATCTGCGACCTAGCTACTTCTGCCCTGAAACTCGGCGCCCATTCCGAATTGACCCCTTGCGGGGGGGGGGGCACTTATTTGCTACTCTCGGATGGAGAAGATTCGCCGGGTTTTCGCTGCCCGGTGCGTGCCGAGAGAAGGGAAGGCGAACATGGGAGATACGATGCGCGGGCTCGGGGCCGGGGTCTGGCGAGCCTGCGGCGTGATAGCGATGGCGGGAGTTCTCGCGCTTGCGGTTCTGGCGGGAGCCGCTCCAGCGGCGCTGGCTGCTGAGGCTGGGACGGCGGGAGGGGCGGCCACAGCGGTTTCGGGGGCCGACGCTGCGGCGACTTCAGGTCCCACGACCGATATCACTCCGGTCGCAGCAGCCGAGACGGACGGTGTCGCGTCCGACGCCTCCAGGGCCGATGCTGCTGACCAGGGAATCTACGCCATCTTCTACAAGAACAGCGACGGTCAGTCCTATACTCTGGTCATCCAGAACGGCGACGCGCTGGATCCTGCCTATCCGAAGCCGGCCGACGACCTCGTGGTGCTCCTGTGCGACAAGGATTCCGGCACGAGCGGCACTTGCGGCTGCTCTTATGATTACGGGATAAGCGGCGGGGGAAGCGAGGATGCGAGGCACTTCGTCACTCGAGCGGTAGTGAAGGAGGGGGTGGCGCCCCATTCCCTCGATGGCTGGTTCGCCGGCTACAAGAACCTTGAATCGGTCGATCTCGCCCATTTGGACGCCGCTGAGACAACGAGCGTGAAGGGGGTGTTTCGCGACTGCGTGTCCCTGAAATCTGTCGACTTGCCAGGGTCGGATATGTCGAAGGTGGAGGACATGAGCGAGATGTTCTCCGGGTGTACGTCGCTGGAATCCCTTAACCTTTCCAAGATCGATACGTCGAAGGTGCGCAACATGGGTGAGATGTTCCGCAACTGCAAATCCTTGAAGTCCCTCGATCTCTCGCACTTAGAAACATCGAATGTGACCAGCATGCGCGGTATGTTTTCCGGCTGCTCTGCCTTGGAAAGCATGGATCTGTCCAAGTCTGACACTTCCAAAGTGACAGACATGAAGGAGGTGTTTGACGGCTGCCAGTCGTTGAAAGCGTTGAATCTGCTCGGAAAGTTCTGCACGTCTCAAGTGACGACAATGGAGGGTATGTTCCGTGACTGCCAGTCCCTACCCTCTCTCGATCTCTCAAAGTTCGACACTTCGATGACGAAGAGCATGAACTTCATGTTCGTTAACTGCACGTCGCTCAAATCTCTCTCGCTTCCTTCGGGTATGAAGACGAACTGGGTTACGGACATGACTTCCATGTTCCTCAACTGCTCCGCTTTGGAATCCCTCGATCTCTCATCCTTCGATATCTCGCGCGTGAAAGAGATGAGATCTATGCTCTGCTTCGTGTTGCCCCAAAACGGTGTCGATCCTGACCGCTTCACGGAGATCGCGGTGACGCTGCCCGTCAACGGCGATTTCTCGAAGGCGGGCCTGACGAGTTCGTTCATGTTCGGCACCTTCACCGAGGGCTTCGTGAACTACACGGTGAAGTGGCGCAACGAGAAGGGACAGGTGTTCGCGGCCGATGCCATCCCGGCCCATACGGCGGGGACGTATACGGCCGTGCTTGAGCGGGACGGCAACGGCGATGGTTCCGGAAACGGTGCGGGTGATGGCAACGGCGGCTCCGACAACGGCTCCGGCAATGGAAACGGTTCCGGTAACGGAAATGGGAACGGCTCCGGTAATGGAAATGGCGGTTCCAACGGCGGCACCACCGCCGATCCCGCCCCGAAGCGCACCGTGGTCTTCTCCGAGGCCGTGACGTTGCCGCTGGACGCGACGGGCGTGGCTATGGACAAGTGGGACATCATCCGCGACCTGGCCAAGCGCTTCGGCTCCCGCGAGGACTTCCCGACCGACGCCAGCAGCGTGGCGGTCACCATCATGCGCGGCGGCGAGGCGGTCGATGTCATCGATCCCCGCCGCGCCGGCACCTACGAGGTGACGGCCGTGTACTCCATGCCCGACGGCACCGAGCGCGTGATCGAGGTCGCCTACACCGTGGCCGACCCGGCGGCGAAGGCCCCGGTGAAGTCCGCCGCCAAGTCCGGCACCCGGCTCGCCCAGACCGGCGACGAGATTCCGGCGCCCGTGCCCCTGGCCACCGCCGCCCTCGCCGCCTGCGCCCTGGCCGCCGCTGTGGCAGGCCGCCGCCGCGCTCGGGGGTAGGGCTCGTCGGCGGTCCTGCATCCGCGTTCCCAAATACAGCTTGTTCCACCATCGAGGCCCGAAGCGCCTAGGCGCTCCGGGCCTTTCTGTGTTCGCAGTCGGCTGCTCTGCGCATCGGTGCCTATCAGTCGTGCCTGCAATAGGTCTTTCCCTCGGCATGGGCCCCGACTCTCGAATTACCCCTTGCGGGGGGGGGGGCACTTATTTGCTACCCTCAGGTGGAGAAGATGCGCCGGGCCTGTCGACCGGCGCCTGCCGAGAGAAGGGAAGCGAACATGGGAGAGACGATGCGCGGGCTCGGGGCCCGCGCCCTGGGAATCCTCGGAGTGGTGACGGTGATGGCAACCATTGCGCTCGCAGTTCTGGCGGGGATCGCTCCGATTGCGCTGGCGGCTGAGGGTGAGACAGCAGGGGAGGCTGCGGCCCCAGCCCCCGCTGCCGCCGGCGAAGAGGCCTCGGGCTTCACAGGTGAGGAAAACGCGGCCGCTGATGCCCCGAGGGCCGATGCCGATAGGGAGATCTACGCCATCTTCTACGACAATCCCGACGGGAAGTCCTACACCCTGGTCATCCAAAATGGCGACGTGCTCGACCCCGCCTACGAAGAGCCCGGTGACGGTCAGATTCTTCGCATCTGCGACGGCGGTAATGGGGCGGCAACAGATGGGGAATCGGGGTGCAGGTGCTCCGGCTGGCACCACATCGTTGATGGGGGGTCGGTAACAACCCTTCCGGATCTGAGGGGAGGGTGTGTCGACAATGCAACCCGTGTAGTCATCAAGGGCTCTGTGCGTCCGCATTCTTTGCGCGGATGGTTTTGGGACTTCAAGAAGCTGGACAGCATCGATCTCGCTGGGCTGGATATGTCCCAAGTTGATGATATGAGCTTCATGTTCGGCGACTGCTCTTCTTTGGAGCGCCTCGATCTGTCAGGTTTGGATACGTCTCGAGTTGTTGAGATGGGCGGTGTGTTCCACGGTTGCTCTTCTTTGGAGGATCTCGACTTGTCGACGTTCGACACGTCGAGAGTAGTAAACATGGCCGGGCTGCTCTCTGGTTGCTCATCTCTTAAGACCGTAGACCTCTCCAGTTTCGACACTTCCGAAGTGACGGACATGGGCGCCATGTTCAGCGGCTGCGCATCGCTGAAATCCCTCGATCTTTCCAGGTTTGACACCTCTAAGGTGACGGATATGGCGCGGATGTTCGCGGGCGTGGGCGCGGATGTGCTCGACTTGTCGCGCCTCAACATGGCGAATGTGCAAAATGCAGACTGGATGTTCAACGGATCCCAATGCAAGAAGATAATATTTTCCGATAAGTACACTATTGGAAACTTGACCAGCATGGGCTATATGTTCACCAACTGTCCGTCGTTGGAATCTCTCGACCTCTCGTCGTTCGATCTCTCCAAGATGCCGACTTTTGGTGTAGCTACCGTGTTTGGCACCTGTCCTTCCCTGAAGACCCTCGATTTAAGTGGCCTTGTGCTGGGAGATGGGATGCCGTCTTTGCCGCTCGCTTACCTTGAATCGCTGGAGAAGGTCTCCCTGCCCTCATCGGGCGACTTCTCTCTTTCCCCAGCCGGTGGCTTCCATGAGACCGCACTTCCTAACTGGCGCAACGGCAAGCCGCTGAAGTGGCGCAACGAGAAGGGGGAGGTGTTCGCGGCCGATGCCATCCCGGCGCGCACGGCGGGGACTTACACTGCCGTTGTCGAAGGTGGCGGCTCGGGTGATGGCGATGGAAACGGCTCCGGCAATGGCAGCAGCGGCTCCAATAATGATGGTTCCGGTAATGGCAACGGCTCTGGCCCTAGCAACGGCTCCGGCAGCGTTGACCCCGCGCCGAAGCGCACCGTGGCCTTCTCCGAGGCCGTGGCGCTGCCGCTGGACGCGACGGGCGTGGCCATGGACAAGGACGACATCGTCCGCGACCTGGCCAAGCGCTTCGGCTCCCGCGAGGGCTTCCCAGCCGATGCCGACAGCGTGACGGTCACCATCGTGCACGGCGGCAAGGAGGTCGAGGTCATCGACCCGACCCGCGCCGGCACCTACGAGGTGACGGCCGTGTACTCCATGCCCGACGGCACCGAGCGCGTGATAGAAGCTACCTACACCGTGGCCGACCCGGCCGCGAAGGCCCCGGTGAAGCCCACCGTCAAGTCCGCCACCCGCCTCGCCCAGACCGGCGACGAGATGCCCGTGGCCGTGCCCCTAGCCACCGCCGCCCTCGCCGCCTGCGCCCTGGCCGCCGCCGTCGCAGTCCGGCGCAGGGCGCGCGGGTAGAGCCTGCTGGCAGCTCGCCGCGCCCGCGGGTAGCGCCTGCTGACGGTCCGCCGCCGTCGCAGCCCGCCGCCACGCCCGGGGATAGCGGCTCGCTGGCGACCCTGCGGCTGCGGTTGCGCCCGTGTCCGCGATGGCTGACAAGCCGCCGCCACGCCCGGGGATAGCGGCTCGCTGACAGGCTACCGCCGCGCCCGCGGGTAGCGGATGAGCCTGTGCCCGTGCTCGCGGTGGCTGGCGTCCCCCTGCCGCGCCCGCGGGTAGCGCCTGGCGGCTTTGCGGTTGCGCCCGCACTGCGGGCACCAGACGTCGTCGGCTTTCCTGAGATGCGGGATTCGCTCGATTCGAGGACCGGAGCGCCAAATGCGCCCCGGTCCTTTTCGTGTGTCATGCTCGCCAGTGGAAGCCCTGGGCCTTCCTGCGCCCGACGCTCGCCGGTGGAAGTGCCGGGGCTCCCGTCTGCGGCCTAGCTTTTTCTGGCGTGAATCTGCCCCGATCCCGAATTGACCCCTTGCGGGGGGGGGGGGCACTTATTTGCTACCCTCGGAGTAAGGTTTTAATCGGACTGTCTGTCGGCCTTGCAGGGGTCATATCGCTGGGTGCGCTTTGCGCGTAATTAGCCGACAGGCTGCAGGGAATGCGCAGAATGAGGAAAAGGAATGATTATGGCGACTGTCGATAAGGGGGCTATTGTCAGGCGAACGGGTTTTATCTTCGGATCGATTGCTCTTGTGTGCTCGCTCGCTCTTGTCCTCGTGTCCGCTATCGATGCCTGGGCGGATGAGGCTTTTCCTGTTGTGGACGACAATGTTTTCGTCGCCCTGTATTCTCGCGAAGAAGGCGGCTACACGCTTGTCTTCCAGAAGGGCGAGGCGCCCCGAACTGAGTACGGCACCCTGTCTGAGATCCATTCGCTGCAGGATTATCGTAGGTACGGCTCGGATAATCCGATATACGACAAGAAGTTCCATGTGAGGAGTGCGGTCGTGGCCGATGTGCTTCAGCCCGAGGATGTATCGAGGTGGTTCCAGGGCTTGGCGAATCTTGAGCAGGTTGACATATCGAAGTTGGATACGTCTAAAGTGAAGGATGCCGTTGAGATGTTCTCAGGCTGTTTGTCCTTGGAGTCTCTGGAGCTCTCAAGGTTTGACACCGCAAATTTGGAGAATGCTGCCGGCATGTTCTACCAATGCTCCTCGCTGGAGTTCCTCGATCTTTCCAAGTTTGATACTTCAAAGGTAACCCATATGGGCTCCATGTTCTCCGGGTGCTCTTCGCTGACGTCCCTTGACCTCTCGAAGTTCGACACATCCAAGGTGACACACATGGGCTCCATGTTCGAGGATTGCTCGTCGTTGAGGTCGCTCTCGTTCCCAAGGGGCTTCAATACGGGGGCAGTGACAAGCATGGATTTCATGTTTTACGGCTGTTCCGCCCTTGAGTCCATTGACCTCTCCGGATTCGATACTTCTCGGGTCACCAATATGAGTAAAATGCTCGGAGAATGTTCCTCGCTCAAAAGCATTCGGTTCCCAGCCTCCTTCGTAACTGGTCGCGTGACGGACGTGGGCTCCATGTTCTTCCTGTGCTCGTCGCTGGAGTTCCTTGATCTCTCGAGTTTTGACATTTCCAGGGGGACGAACATGGACTACATGCTCAACGGCTGCTTCTCACTGGATGAGATCGTTCTCCCGGCTACGGGCGACTTTGTCCAGGCGGATCTGCCCGACTGGCGCGACGGCAGACCGCTGAAGTGGCGCAACGAGAAGGGGGAGGTCTTTGCGGCCGATGCCATTCCGGCGCGCACGGCGGGGACTTACACCGCCGTTGTCGAGGGCAGCAGCGACGGTGACGGGTCGGGCAACGGTTCGGATGGTAACAACTCTGGTTCGGGTAGCGGCGATGGGGGCAACTCCGGTTCCGGTAACGGAAACGGCGGCTCCAACGGGAGTTCCGGCAGTGGGGATGGTTCTGGTTCCGATAATGGAAATGGCGGTTCCGACGGCGGCGCCACCGCCGACCCCGCGCCGAAGCGCACCGTGGCCTTCTCCGAGGCCGTGACCCTGCCGTTGAACGCGATGGGCGTGGCCATGGACAAGGACGATATCGTCCGCGACCTGGCCAAGCGCTTCGGCTCCCGCGAGGGCTTCCCGACCGGCGCGGAGGACGTGGCGGTCACCATCATGCTCGGCGGCGAGGAGGTCGAGGCCATCGACCCCCGCCGCGCCGGCACCTACGAGGTGACGGCCGTCTACGCCATGCCCGACGGCGCCGAGCGCGTGATCGAGGCCGCCTACACCGTGGCCGACCCGGCGGCGAAGACCCCGGTGAAGTCCACCGTCAAGTCCGGCGCCCGCCTCGCCCAGACCGGCGACGAGATGCCCGTGGCCGTGCCCCTAGCCACCGCCGCCCTCGCCGCCTGCGCCCTGGCCGCCGCCGTCGCAGTCCGGCGCAGGGCGCGCGGGTAGAGCCTGCTGGCAGCTCGCCGCGCCCGCGGGTAGCGGCTGGCGGCTTTGCGGTTGCGCCCGCACTGCGGGCACCAGACGTCGTCGGCTTTCCTGAGATGCGGGATTCGCTCGATTCGAGGACCGGAGCGCCAAATGCACCCCGGTCCTTTCTGCGTCGTGCGCCCGCGGGTAGCCGATTTCGGCGGGGTCACCTTTCGCCGTGCGCGGAAGATCGGGTAAGCGCCCCCTGCCTTCCATCTCGATGGGTCCAAACCCCTCGTTTTTGCCGGCCGCTTTCCTTTTTCCGGCAGAAATAGGGGGTTTGGTATCGCAACAAGCTCGATCGTTCATTTCTGACCTGGGGTTTTGTCGAGTCGAAGTACCAAACCCCCGTTTTCTGCCGGGAAAAACGGTACCCAACCCCCTCTTTTTGACGGGAAACCCGAGACGTCTGGCAAAAAGAGGGGGTTGGGTACTGCGGAGGGGGCTCGGGCGTCCCGGTACGGCTTTGCGGGAGGGCTCCCGGCGGGAGCGCCGCTCGCCGTTTCTGCCAGTCGCTTCCTTTTTCTGTCAGAAATGGCGGGTTTGGTGCTGTAATTTGCCGGGCCATTCGCTGCCGACCTGGGGTTTTGTCGGACGAAAGCACCAAAGCCTCGCTTTCGCCAGGAGAAATGACACCAAACTCCCTCTTTTTGACGAGAAATCCGCGGTGTCTGTCGGAAACAGGGGGTTTGGTGCTTAGGGCTGCCGTACCGCCCTCCCGACTGAACATACCCTCCCTCGCGGGCCTCGGAAGCGCTTCCGAGGCCCGTTCGTTTGAGGCGCGGGCGTCCCAAAGCCGCCTCGCGTCCTCGCGTTCCCTTCCCGGTCGAGTTCACCGTGGCCTTTGCGGCATCCCGTCTTGGCCGCCGACCGACGGGGAGGGGGCCGCTCTCACCTGGGGCGCAATATTTCGATAAGAATTCCCTAAGGAAAAATGAACCAAATGCCCATGGAGGTTCCACGGTGATGCGCGTAGACTGCCCAAGCGAGGGAGGATCCTGCCCGGGATCCTCGATACGACGAGGAAAGGGGAGTCTATGGAGAAGACTGCGCAGACGTTCGGGGCCCTCAGCCGCCGTTCGTTTCTCGGCCTGGCGGGCGTTACCGGAGTCGGCGTGGCGCTGACCGGGTGCGCGCCGACCGCGCCGCAGGAGACCGAGGGCGAGGGCCTGCCCGCCACGGGCGGCGAGCCGCTCGACTACGATACGGTCACTTGGTCGGCCTGCCATGTGAACTGCGGCAGCCGCTGCCCGCTCAAGACCTACGTGAAGGACGGCCAGGTCGTGCGCATCGACATCGATTCCGACGGCGATGACGAGTTCGGCCCCGGCAAGATCTCCCAGATGCGCTCCTGTGTGCGCGGTCGCACCAACCGCCAGCGCATCTACAGCCCCGATCGCATCCAGAAGCCGCTCAAGCGCGTTGAGGGCACCAAGCGCGGCGAGGGCAAGTACGAGGAGATCACCTGGGAAGAGGCCATCGAGCTTATCGCCACCACCATGCAGGAGATCAAGGCCGAGTACGGCAACGACGCCTTCTACATCCAGTACGGCACCGGCGTGCTCGGCGGCACCGTGTCGAAGTCGTGGCATCCCGACTCCACCATGTTCGCCCGTCTCATGAACCTGTGGGGCGGCTACCTGCGCCAGTACGCCGACTACTCCACCGGCCAGATCACCTGGGAGATGCCGCTGTTCAACGGCGACGCCTGGTCCAACAACGAGGTGACCGACCTGGTGAACTCCAAGAACATCGTGCTGTTCGGCAACAACCCGGCCAACACGCGCATGTCCGGCTCAGCCATGCAGTACCTGCTCACCCGGGTGCGCCTCCAGAACCCCGAGGCCACCATCGTGGTGGTGGACCCGCACCTGTCCGACACCGCCGTGGGCGTGGCCAACCGCTGGATCCCCATCCGTCCCGGCACCGATGCGGCCCTCGTCGCCGGCATGGTCCAGTACCTCTTCGCCGAGGGCAAGCTGGACGAGGACTTCCTGCGCAGCAAGTTCGTCGGCTTCTTCTCCGACAGCTTCGCCGAGGACGCGGCGGCCGCCGAGCCTGCGAACACGGCGTTCATGGGCCTGGACAAGTCCGGTGCGCTCGCCGTGGACGGCGACATGTCCTATGAGGCCTACCTGGCCGGCACCGGCGCCTACAAGGGCACCGGCGAGAAGACCCCGGAGTGGGCCGCTGCCATCACCGGCGTCCCCGCCGCCGTCATCCGCGAGCTGGCCGACCTGTACGTGGACGGCCCCACGGCCACCATCCAGGGCTGGGGACCGCAGCGCCACTCCAACGGCGGCAACAGCTCCCGCGCCATCGCCATGATCGCCGCCATCACCGGCAACGTGGGCATCTCCGGCGGCGGCACCGGCGCCCGCGAGGGTGTGGGCGGCGTGCCCTTCGCCACCCCGACGGCCATCCCGTGCTTCCCCGAGAAGAACACCGTGGACGTGTGCGTGTCCTTCTTCGACTGGTACCAGGCCATCGAGGACTACACGGTCATGAACGACGCCACCTGGGGCATCCGCTCCATCGACGAGACCGGCGCGACCTCCTACGCCGAGGAGCCCGGTACCATCGCCTTGAAGGCCCCCATCAAGTTCATCTGGAACTACGGATCCAACGTCATGATGGGCCAGCACGCCGACATCAACGACTCCCTGCGCATATACAACCTGCCCGACGAGAAGGACTCCGGCGTGCGCATGATCGTGACCGTGGACCCGTGGATGACGCCGACGGCCATGGCCTCCGACATCATCCTGCCCGGCACCACCCCCTTCGAGGAGGACGACCTCACCACCGGCGGCTCCGCTTGGACCGGCTTCATCTGCTGCGAGAGCAAGGCCATCGAGCCGCTGTTCGAGGCGAAGCCCGTCTACGAGATCTGCACGCTCATCGCCGACAAGCTGGGGCTCAAGGACGAGTTCACCGAGGGCAAGACCCAGATCGACTGGATCGAGTGGTGCTACGAGCAGGGCAAGGCAGCTGGCGACGACCTGCCCGCCACCTTCGAGGAGTTCCGCGCCGGCGGCCTGTTCAAGCAGACCGACGACCACGAGCCGGCCGTGGCGCCCCTGCCCGAGCAGCTGGCCACCCCCTCTGGCAAGTACGAGGTGTTCTCGAAGCAGGCCTACAACCTGTCGAAGCAGTGGGACCTCACCGGCGGCGGCGTCATCCCCGATGACGGCCGCGACCAGATCACGGCCCTGCCCATCTGGTACGAGAGCTTCGAGAGCTTCGGCGATCCGCTGCGGCAGGAGTACCCCTTCCAGCTCATCGGACACCACACCAAGACGCGCACCCACTCCTCCTACGGCAACGTGCCCTGGATGAGCTCGGTGGCGCCCCAGCAGTGCTGGATCAACGACGGCGACGCGGCGGCCCTCGGCATCGCCCAGGACGATACCGTCATCGTGTCCACGGAGCGCGGCCGCTCCCAGATGACCGCCAAGGTCACCAACCGCATCATGCCCGGCGTGGTCAGCGTGCCCCAGGGCGCCTGGTACGACCCGGAGACCCGCGACGGCGCCACCATCGGCGACCGCAGCGTGCTCGACCGCGGCGGCTGCATCTCGGTGCTCACGTCCGCCCGTCCCACGCCCATCTCCAAGGGCAACGGCGTGCATTCCAACCTGTGCAAGATCGAGAAGGCCTAAGAAGGGGGAGATTACCATGGAACAGTACGGATTTTTCGTCAACACCGACATCTGCACCGGCTGCAAGGCCTGCATGACCTCGTGCTTCGATCGCAACGACCTGGAAGTGCCGGCCAAGTTCCGCAAGGTGTACGAGTTCGGCGGCGGTGAGTGGGCCGCCGACGAGACCGGTGCGTTTACCGCCACGGCCTTCACCTACTACGCCTCCATGACCTGCGGCCACTGCGAGAGCCCGGCCTGCGTGGCCAACTGTCCCACCGGCGCCATGCAGAAGGATCCGGAGACGGGCATCGTGAATAACGACAAGGAGAAGTGCATCGGCTGCATGACCTGCGAGAAGAGCTGTCCCTACGGACATCCCGTGCAGCTGGACGACGGGCTTTCCCACAAGTGCGTGCTCTGCTCCGACGAGAACCCGGAGGGCGTGCCGGATCCCACCTGCGCCAAGGCCTGCCCGGTGCGCGCCCTGGAATTCGGCCCCATCGCCAGCTTGCGCGAGGCCCATCCGGACGGGGCGGCGGCCATCGGCGAGCTGACTGACGAGACCGGCCCGGCCGTGGTGTTCGCGCTGCACCGCGACGCGGATAAGGGCGGCACGCTGCGCAACCCGCAGGAAGTGGGCCACGAGGCCTAAGGGCTGCGCGGTTCCCCGGGGGGAGAGAACATGCGAGGGTAAGAGCGGCTGGTAGGGTGTAATATCCTACCAGCCGTGCGGCTATGGGAGAGAAGGGCGGCGGGCGGCGGCGCGCCGCCGAACGGCGGCCGCGGAGGGACGAAGGAGCGCCATGGGCAGCGCAAGGGGACAGCGGAAGATCGGGTTGAGAACGAAGCTCATCGGGCTTCTGACGGCGGTGCTCGTCGGGCTTACGGCGGTGTTCCTCCTGTTCACCTACGACGACCAGGCGCGCCGCGCCGAGACCGACCTTCTGGAGAAATCCCGCGTGCTCGTCACCGAGATGGATGCCGTGTGGGACTTCATCTCCCTGAACCAGAACGTCATCAATTTCAATTCCGACGGGGAATACGACTACAAGGGGCTGCACTGCGCCATCGCCGGCAAGTCGGTGGCGGCCCTGTTCTCGGAGAAGTCCGATTACTCTATCCGCTTCACGAACCTGAACCCGCGCAACATCTACAACGCGCCGGATGCCTACGAGGCCGCCGCCATCGAGGCCTTCCGCGCCGACGACGCGGTGGACGAGGCCTGGGGCTACGAGGACGAGGGAGGCCAGCAGGTCTTCCGCTACGTGCGGGCCATGGATGTGTCCGACGACTGCATCGAGTGCCACGGCCAGCCGGCCGGCGAGATAGATGCGACGGGCTATCCCAAGGAGGGCTGGCAGACGGGGGACGTGGCCGGCGCCGTGTCGGTGGTGGTGCCCGCCGATTCAGCCCTCGCGAACATGCGCGACGCCATCGTGTCGAACATGGTGTTCTTCCTCGCGGTGCTCACCTCCATGGCCCTCGTCATCTACGTGGTGCTCAGCCGGCTGATCACCGAGCCCTTGACCGAGCTGCGGGCCTCCTTCTCCCGGGTGGCCGGCGCAGGGGAGGACCGGGAAGCGGAAAGCGACGGACGGGGCACGGGCCCGGGCGGGGACGGGGCGCTGCGCGGCCTGCCCGAGCGCGGATCGCTTCCCAGTGCCGAGCGGGGCGCCCTGTACTCCACCCGGGAGGTGGACGGGCTCATCGAGCAGTACCATTCCATGGCCCGGCGCCTGGAGGAGCTCTACGGCAGCCTGGAGTCCCAGGTGGCCGAGCGCACCGAGCAGCTGCGGCGGGCCAACGCCGAGCTGGAGCGCCAGCGGAAGCGGGTCGAGGAGATCAACGAGCAGCTGGCCCGCGACAACCAGTACAAGTCCGACTTTCTGGCCATCGTCAGCCACGAGCTGCGCACGCCCCTCACCTCCATCCTCGCCTTCGCCGACCTGCTGGGGCAGTCCATGGACCCGGCCGACGAGGAGGCGGCCCGCCAGCTGGAGGAGATCGACAAGAACGGGGCCATTCTCCTGGAAATGGTGGACAATGTGCTCGAATGCGCCCGCATCCAGGCCGGTTCCGAGACGCTGAACCTGGAGCTGCTGGACTTGAACGACGTGGTGGGCATGGTGGAATCGGCCCTGGTGCCGGTGGCGGCCAAGAAGGGCGTGGCCTTCACCACGCGGGTCGACTACGACGTGCCCCTCATCCGCAGCGATTGGGAGAAGCTGCGGCGCGTGCTCGCGAACCTGGCGAGCAACGCCGTGAAGTTCACCGATCGGGGCGGGGCAGTGTCGGTGCGGGTGCGCTGCACCGGCGAGCCGGGCGCCCGGGTCATCGAGGCGGCGGTGACCGACACCGGCATCGGCATCCCCGCCGAGGCCCAGGAGCTCATCTTCGAGCGGTTCCGCCAGGAGAACATGTCCACGGTGCGCCGTTACGGCGGCAGCGGCCTGGGGCTTTCCCTCGTGAAGGATCTCGTGGCCATGCTGGGCGGCGCCGTGGCGGTGGAAAGCGAGCCGGGCCGCGGGTCGGTGTTCACCGTCACGCTGCCGGTGCGGGAGGAGGATATCCATGACTAAGGTGATGCTCGTCGACGATGACGAGTCCATGCAGGTGCTCATCGGCCAGATCGTCCGTCGCGGCGGCTACGACTTCTGCTGTGCCGGCAGCGGCGAGGAGGGCCTGGCCCTGCTGAGGGAGGCCCGGCCCGACTTTCTTATCCTGGATGTGATGCTGCCGGACATCAACGGCTTCGAGATCTGCGAGATCATCCGCGCCGAGGGGCGCCAGGTGCCCATCATGTTCCTCACGGCCAAGGGCGATATTGTGGACAAGTCCATCGGCTTCAAGGCCGGAGCCGACGACTACCTGGTGAAGCCCTTCCAGCCCGAGGAGCTGCTCCTGCGGGTGAACGCCCACGTGCGCCGCCGGGAACGGGAGCGGGAGCGGGGCCGCGAGGACCGCGGCCGCCCCGACGTCTTCGCCGTGGGGAATCTGGAGATTCACTTCGGGAAGTACGACGTGCGGCTGGGCGGCGAGCCGGTGGGCCTGTCTTCCCGGGAGATCGAGCTGTTAGAGGTGCTCGCCTCCGACCCGGGGGCCGTGTTCACCCGCGATCAGATCCTGGAGGCTCTCTGGGGCGACGTCGAGGCCGCCGATCCCAGCTCCATCACCGTCATGGTGCGCAAGATACGCGAGAAGATCGAGGAGGATCCCTCCAAGCCCCGCTACCTCACCACCATCTGGCGCGTCGGCTACAAGCTGGCCGACCGCCTGTGAGCTAAGCGGCGCGCCCGCAGCCCTCGGCGGCGCGCCCGTGGGTTACGCGCCGGCGGTTCGCGGTTCCCGCCGACCTCTTCGGCTGCGGGCGCCGCGCCGCGGGTCCGGGCATTTCCGTGGAATTTCCCGGGATATTTCGCTCAGGTGTAAGGTGAAAACTTCTCGTCCATTTTCCCTTGAAGGGCCTTCAAATTTGTAGTATTCTTCTCTGCTGTATCTCTGCGCCAGAATTGAGTTCTTGTACCCAAAATCAGGCGCGGACACTGGAGAAAGGACTATCGCGTGGCTGATGCTGCAAAGAAGAATCCTGAGCAAGACATTGAAGAAGTTGTGGTGACCGAGGACGTCGAGGAGCTGGACGACCTGGACGACGACGATATGGACACCACGGAGCCGCCGACGAGCGCAGCGAGCGATTCGGCTTCCGACGGACTGACCGAGGACAAGATCGAGGCCGGCCTCGATTCCGAGGAAGACCTGCTGGACGGCATTCCCGAGGACGAGCTGAAGGCCACGGTGGAGGCGGCGGCCCTGCCCAAGGTGACGCCCCGCACCCGCGCCCGCGTGCGCACCAAGCGCAACCCCGATGCCGGCGTGACCATGCTCACCGGCGACCCGGTGCGCATGTACCTGAAGGAGATCGGCAAGGTGCCCCTGCTCACCGCTGCCGAGGAGATCGATCTCGCCATGAAGATCGAGGCCGGCGTGGCCGCCACTGAGGAGCTGGAGAAGGCCGAGGAAGACGGCATCGAGCTGGAGCGCCGCGAGAAGCGCCGCCTGTCCCGCATCGAGCAGGTGGGCCTGGACGCCAAGCAGCAGCTCATCGAGGCGAACCTGCGCCTCGTGGTGTCCATCGCCAAGCGCTACGTGGGCCGCGGCATGCTGTTCCTGGATCTTATCCAGGAGGGCAACCTGGGCCTTATCCGCGCCGTGGAGAAGTTCGACTACACTAAGGGCTTCAAGTTCTCCACCTACGCCACCTGGTGGATCCGCCAGGCCATCACCCGCGCCATCGCCGACCAGGCCCGCACCATCCGCATTCCCGTGCACATGGTGGAGACCATCAACAAGCTCGTGCGCATCCAGCGCCAGCTGCTGCAGGAGCTCGGCCGCGAGCCAACCCCCGAGGAGATCGGCGAGGAGATGGGGCTCACCGCCGAGCGCGTGCGCGAGATCCAGAAGATCTCCCAGGAGCCGGTGAGCTTGGAGACGCCCATCGGCGAGGAGGAGGACTCCCAGCTCGGCGACTTCATCGAGGACGACGCCGCCGTGGTGCCCCCCGACGCCGCCAGCTTCTCCATGTTGCAGGAGCAGCTGGCCAAGGTGCTGGAGGGCCTGGCCGAGCGCGAGCGCAAGGTCATCAGCCTGCGCTTCGGCCTGGAGGACGGCCACCCGCGCACCCTGGAGGAGGTGGGCCGCGAGTTCGGCGTCACCCGCGAGCGCATCCGCCAGATCGAGAGCAAGACCCTGGCGAAGCTGAGGCACCCCTCCCGGTCCAGCAAATTGAAGGACTACCTGGAAGACTAAACGAGAAGGCCGGCCGTCTTGCCGGCCTTCTTCGATGAAGGAGCCGTTTGAATGGAAACGAAGCACGAGTGCGAGTTCTTCGCCACCTGCCTGCCGGGCACCGAGGGGCTGCTGGCCGATGAGCTGCGCGGCCTGGGAGTGCGCAAGGTGCGCCCCCTGGCCGGCGGCGCGGCCTTCTTCGGGCGTCCCGAGATGGCCTTGCGTGTGTGCCTGTGGTCGCGGCTGGCCGGCCGGGTGAACACGGTGCTCGGGCGCGTGGGGGCCGCCGGTGCCGACGAGCTGTACGCGGGCGCGCGGGCCCTGGCCTGGGAAGAGGAGATCGCCCCGGGGGCCAGCATCGCCGTGCGGGCCGACGGCACGAACCGGGCCCTGCGCAACACCCAGTTCACGGCCCTGAAGGTGAAGGACGCCGTGTGCGACCGCCTGGCCGAGGCGCGGGGCGGCCGTCCCGATGTGGATGCCCGCCGCCCCGATGCCCTCGTCGAGGTACGCCTGCGGGAGGGCCGGGCCACTATCGCCCTGGACCTGTCGGGCGCCTCCCTGGCGCGGCGCAGCTACCTGTCCGAGGCCGACGGATCGGGGGCTCCCGTGGCCGTGGCCCAGGCGGCGGCGCTTCTGGCCGCCCTGGGAGCGGGTGCGGCCCTGAAGGCGGGCTGGGGGCTCTTCGACTCGGCTTGCGACGACGGCTTCCTCGTGACCGAGGCGGCGTCGCTCCTGTCCGATCAGGCGCCGGGCCTGCTGCGCGACCGGTGGGGGCTCTCCGGGTGGGCGCGCTGCGACGAAGACGTTTGGGCGGCCCTGCTCGACGAGGCCGACGGCCGCTTCGAGGCCGGGCTCGCCCGCGTGCTGGGAGCCGCGCCTGCGGCCGAGGCGACGAGTGCGGGCCCCGACCAGCGCACCGTGCGCATCGTGGGGCTCTCGGCCTCCTCGCCGGCCGTGGCCCGGGCCCGCGGCCATCTGCGGGCTGCGGGCCTGCGGGCGGTGGCGAGCGTGGAGGCGGCCGCCCCCGAAGACGCGGATGCGGTGGAGGAGCGCCTGGTGCGGGCCGTGGAGCGGGCGGGGGCGGCGGCTGCGTCCGCGCCGTCTGGCAGCGCGACCCCGGCTGCAACCTCCGGCGGCGCCGCGGCCGGGGAAGAGCCTGCCGATGCCGGCGCTTTCGAGGGCGCTCCCGAGGATGGTGCACCCGCCGCAGCGAGCGCCCCCGACACCGCGCCCGCCCTCCTGGTGGCCAATGTCGCGCCGGCCGGCCGGGCCGAGGACGATGCCCGGGCCGTGGCCGAGCAGGCGGCCTGCGTGGCCGCCGCCCGCCGGGCCCCGGCCGGGTCCCGCTTCGGCTTCGTCGGCGCCGGCGGCTTCGCGGCCCGCTTCCGCACGCCGGCCGCCGAGCGCATCGAGATCGGCCGCGGCCGGGCCGAGGCGGTGCTCGAGCGCTTCGACACGCCCCCCTGCGAGCCGGCGGTCATCGCCGTGGCGAACCCGGCCGGGGGCACCGAGCTTTCCGTGGAGGTAAACGACGCCGCCTCGGCCCAGTTCGCGAGCCGTCTGCGCAAGGTGGCCCGGGAGCGGCGCAAGTGGGCCGCCCGAGAGGGCGTGGCCTGCTACCGCCTCTACGACGGCGACTTGCCCGAGTACGCCTGCGCCATCGACCTGTACGAGGGGGCTGCCGACGCCGAGGGCATCCTCTACGCCCATGTGGCCGAGTACGCTCCGCCCAAATCGGTGAACCCGGATGTGGCCCGGGCCCGCTTCGAGGACGTGCTCGCCATCGTGCCGGCGGTGCTCGGCATCCGGCCCGACCATGTGTTCTCCAAGGCGCGCCTGCGGGCCCGCGGCGGCGGCCAGTACCGCGATGCCGGCGGCCGCAGCTACGTGACCCACACGAGCGAGGACGGCCTCGTCTGCGAGATCGATCTGGGCGGCTACCTGGATACCGGCATCTTCCTCGACCACCGCACAACCCGCGAGATGGTGGGGAAGATGGCCGCGGGCAAGCGCTTTCTGAACCTGTTCGCCTACACCGGCGTGGCCACGCTGCACGCGGCGGCCGGCGGGGCCGAGGCCACCACCACGGTGGACCTCTCCCAGACCTATCTGGACTGGGCCGCCCGCAACCTGGAGGCCAACGGCTTTACGGCGGTGGGTGACGCCCGTGCGGAAGGGGGCCGGGTCGGCAAGGGGAGGAGCGGTCGGGGAGTGGCCTCCCGCGGGCGGGGCTCCCACGAGCTCGTGCGCGCCGACGTGGTGCGCTGGATCCAGGAGGCCCGTCGCGCGCGGCGCACCTGGGACCTCATCTTCGTGGATCCGCCCACGTTCTCGAACTCCAAGGCCATGGGGCGGCGCACCTGGGATGTGCAGCGCGATCACGCCGAGCTGCTCATCGGCGTCTCGCGGCTCCTGTCCGAGGACGGCGTGGCGGTGTTCTCCTGCAACCTGCGCGGATTCAAGCCCGACCGCGAGGCTCTGGCCAAATGCGGCGTGGCCATCGAGGACATCACGGCGAGCACCATACCCCACGATTTCGAGCGCAACCCCCGCATCCACCACTGCTACCTGGTGCGACGGGCCCTCTCGATGGAAGTAGGAGGCGGTGCCTGAAGCCGGGCCGCCTCAACGGACGCAGGGGCTGACGCCCGAGGCCGGCCCGACTAATGCCTGAGGCCGCGCCCGGCCGATGCCGCGACCGGAAGGCCCCGGTGCCGGAGCCGTCGGGTGGCCGGTGGGAACTATTTTCGCATCTCAGCAAAAAAAGTTCTTGCAAACCCGTGGCGCTTCGGTATAATTCTATCTTGCGCTGAGGGCGAGAAGCCCCGCCGATATTCCTCGGTAGCTCAACGGCAGAGCATTCGGCTGTTAACCGAAGGGTTGTAGGTTCGAATCCTACCCGGGGAGCCAGAATACCAGGCCAGGAGCGAAAGCTCCTGGCCTTTTCTTTTTCAAATTCCAAAAATGGTCTCAAGAGGGTTCTCTCTTTTCCAGATTTCCCCGGGCATCTCCTCGGCGACGGTCCGCCCGATTGGCCTGCATTGAACCGCGCCCTTCGCGGTGCTCGGCTCGCTCCAGCGGGTCGCGCCCTGGAAGGCTCCGCCGCCGATGGCCAAATGCGGTAATTGGGCATTGACCCCTTGTCAGGGCGGGTCTTTTGCTATCATGGAACGACGTGGCGAAGATGCTTCGCTGCGAGTTCGGCAATGCGGGCGTGGCGGAATTGGCAGACGCGCCAGATTTAGGTTCTGGTGGGCAACCCCCGTGAAGGTTCAAGTCCTTTCGCCCGCACCATTTTGCTTTCCGGCCCTCGGCCGGGCAGCCGAGACGCGCGCCGGAGGCGGCGTGCGCGAAGAAAAAGGAGAATCACCTTGGCAGTCCCCGCAGTATTCAGGAAGTACAACGAGATCAGCCTCATTAAGCGTATTCTCGTTGGCCTTGTCATCGGTGTCGTTCTGGCGCTGCTCATCCCCAACGCGCAGCCCTGGACCGACGTCATCACCCTTCTGGGCTCGCTGTTCGTGGGCGCCCTGAAGGCCGTGGCTCCCGTCCTCGTGTTCTTCCTGGTCATCAGTGCCCTGTGCAACGCCGAGGGTGCCGGCACCATGAAGACCGTCGTCGTCCTCTACGTGGTCAGCACGCTCGTGGCCGCCATCGTGGCCCTCATCGGCAGCGAGCTGTTCCCCTCCGTCCTCACGCTGGACACCTCCTCCATGGTGGAGCAGGCCGCTCCCGAGGGCATCGGGGAAGTGCTCACCACCCTGCTCATGAACATCGTGGCGAACCCGGTCGACGCGCTCATGAACGCCAATTACGTGGGCATCCTCGCCTGGGCCGTGGTGCTCGGCATTGCCCTGCGCGCCGCTGGCGAGCGCACTAAAGAAGTATTCACCGCCATCTCCGATGCCGTGTCCAAGGCCGTGCGCTGGGTCATCAACTTGGCTCCCTTCGGCATCCTCGGCCTCGTGTACGCCTCGGTGAGCACTTCCGGCACCGACATCTTCTTCGAGTACGGTCACCTCATCCTGGTGCTCGTGGCCTGCATGCTCGTCATCGCGCTCGTCACCAACCCGCTCATCGTGTGGGTGTGCACCCGCAAGAACCCCTATCCGCTCGTGCTGCGCTGCCTGAAGGACTCGGGCCTCACCGCGTTTTTCACCCGCAGCTCGGCGGCGAACATCCCCGTGAACATGGAGCTGTGCCGCAA